>CAUJIU010000122.1 GCA_963205075.1 Pseudomonadota bacterium
TCCTGCACATAGCGGATCACCTCGTCGCGGCGGTCCATGCAGAAATCGATGTCGAAGTCCGGCATCGAGACCCGGTCGGGGTTGAGAAACCGCTCGAACAGCAGCGAGTAGCGCAAGGGATCAAGGTCGGTGATGGTCAGCGCATAGGCCACGAGGCTGCCCGCGCCCGATCCGCGGCCGGGGCCGACGGGAATGTCATGGGTCTTGGCCCATTTGATGAAGTCGGCGACGATCAGGAAGTAGCCGGGAAAGCCCATGCGCTCGATGACGCCAAGCTCGAATTCCAGCCGCTTTTCATAGTCTTCGACCGTGCCGTGATGCGGGATCACCGCCAGCCGATCAGCCAGCCCGGCATGGGCGGCGCGGCGCAACTCCTCCGCCTCGTCCTGGGCGAAACGCGGCAGGATCGGGCTGCGCTTCTCGACCTTGAAGGCGCAGCGGCGGGCGATCTCGACGGTGTTTTCCAGCGCCTCGGGCAGGTCGGCAAACAGCGCCGCCATTTCGTCCTGCGACTTGAAGTAATGCTGCGGCGTCAGGTGGCGGCGCGGCTCCTGCTGGTCGACATAGGCGCCCTCGGCGATGCAGATCAGCGCATCATGGGCCTCGTAGAAGGCGGCCTTGGGGAAATACACGTCATTGGTGGCCACCAGCGGCAGATCGTTGCCATAGGCCAGCTCGATATGCCCGCGTTCGGTCAGTTGCTCGGATTGCGGCTGCCCGCCCTCGCCCGGATGGCGCTGCAACTCGATATAGAGCCGGTCCGGAAAGCACTCCGCCAGCTTCGCCACCAGATCGGCGGCCTTCTGGCTCTGGCCTTGCTGAAGCAGCTGGCCGAGCGGCCCGTCAGGCCCGCCGGTCAGGCAGATCAGCCCTTCGCAATGGCGCGCCAGGTCATCCAGGCTCACCTGCGGCAGCTCGTTGCGGTCACCCAGATAGAGCGCCGAGTTGAGCTTCATCAGGTTGAGGTATCCGGCCTCGTTCTGGGCCAGCAGCACGATGGGGCGCGGCCGTTCGGCGCGCTTGCCCGGCTCGGCCGGCAGGTAGGCCATGTCGAGCTGGCAGCCGATGATCGGCTGCACCCCGGCCTTGGCCGCCGCCTCGGAAAACTCCAGCGCGCAGAACATGTTGTTGGTGTCGGTGACGGCCACCGCCGGCATGCCGCCCGCCGCTGCCAGACCGGGCAGGGTCTTGACCGGCACGGCGCCTTCCAGCAGCGAATGCTCGGTATGGACGCGCAGGTGAATGAATCGGGGGGCGGTGGTCATTGCGCCACCCTATCGGGCGCGAGGGTGGCAGGAAACATGGTTTGACCACATTGCCCGGCGGAATTTCGAACCGGGCCCGGCAGCGCCGCCATAGGGGCTTGATCTGAAACGCGACTTCGCCCCTTCGCCGACCGGACGCACATAAGTTGCGCAAAGTCCGGCCCGGCAGAAACTTCTTGCCAAGTGGGCAGGAACAGGCTTGTCTCGAAGGCATATCCAAGGGGGGGCGCTGTCTACGCCGCATCGACACAGCCCAAGGCTCGGTACTTCGGTAAGGCGGCAGGTTTACACATATGGAGATCGCGTTTCTTCTGAATGGAGAGACCATCCGGCTCGGATCCAGCCCGACGCGGACATTGCTGGACTACCTGCGCGAGGACCGCAGGCTGACGGGCACCAAGGAGGGCTGCAACGAAGGCGATTGCGGTGCCTGCACGGTCACGGTCGATGATGGCAGCGGGCCAAAGGCCATGAACGCCTGCATCCTGTTCCTGCCGCAGCTGCACGGCAAATCGGTGCGCACGGTCGAGGGCTTTGGCGGCGCTGGCGCCAATCACCCGGTGCAGGATGCGCTGGTCAGGCTGCACGGCTCGCAATGCGGTTTCTGCACGCCGGGTTTTGTCGCCTCGATGGTGGCCGGTCACGCGCAGGGCCGCACCGACCATGACGATGTTCTGGCCGGCAATCTCTGCCGCTGCACCGGCGACGCGCCCATCGTGCGGGCGGCCGAGGCCACCGAAGGCGCGCCGCTGCCCGGCTGGATCGCCGCCGATCAGGCCGCGCGTCCGGCCACCGATCCGGCCCCCTTCGCCCCCGAGACCGTTGACGAGCTGGCCCGCTGGTACGCCGCCAATCCCGATGCGACGCTGGTGGCCGGGGCCACCGATATCGGGCTCTGGGTCACCAAGGGCCTGCGCGACCTGCCCAAGGTCGCCTTCCTCAACCGCTGCCGCGACCTGCAGGAGATCGTGGTGGGCGCGGATTCGATCCGCGTCGGCGCAGGCGTCACGGTCAACGCCCTGCGCGCGGCCCTGACCGATCTGATGCCCTCCTATGCCGGGATGCTGCGCCGCTACGGCTCCGAGCAGGTGCGCAATGCCGCCACCATCGGCGGCAACATCGCCAACGGCTCGCCCATCGGCGACAACCCCCCGGCGCTGATCGCCCTTGGCGCCACGCTGCATCTGCGGCACGGGCAGAAGCGCCGCCACCTGCCGATCGAGCAATTCTTCATCGACTACGGCAAGCAGGACCGGGCGCCGGGTGAACTGGTCGAGGCCATCACCATGCCGCGCACCGCGCCGATGCTGCGCTGCTACAAGCTGTCCAAGCGCTTTGATCAGGATATCTCGGCGGTCTGCGGCTGCTTCAACCTGCATGTCGAGGGCGGCAAGGTCACATCCGCCCGCATCGCCTTTGGCGGCATGGCCGGCACCCCCCGGCGCGCCGCCAATGTCGAGGCCTCGCTGGTCGGCAAGGAATGGACAGAGGCGACGGTGCGCGCCGCCCTGCCCGCATTCGCGCAGGATTTCACCCCGATGAGCGACATGCGCGCCTCGGCCGCCTACCGGCTGCAGACCGCGCAGAACCTGTTGCTGCGCTACTTTGCCGATCTGGCGGGCACCGAGACTTCGGTGCTGGAGGTGCAGGCATGAGCGTGTCGCAGCCCCTGCCCCATGACGCCGCGCCCCTGCATGTGACCGGTGCCGCACGCTACATCGATGACATCCCCACGCCCGCCGGCACCCTGCATCTGGCATTCGGCCTGTCGGGCATCGCGCGCGGCCGGGTCACGGCCATGGATCTGGGCGCGGTGCGGTCAGCGCCCGGCGTGCATGCGGTGCTGACGGCTGCCGACCTGCCCTTTGCCAACGATGTCTCGCCCTCGGCCCATGACGAGCCGCTCCTGTCCGACGGGCAGGTGCATTATCTGGGCCAGCCGCTGTTCCTGGTGGTGGCCGACAGCCATCTGGCCGCGCGCAGGGCGGCGCGGCTGGGCAAGGTGAGCCATGCCGAAGAACCGCCGCTTCTGACCATCGATCAGGCACTGGCCGCCAACAGCCGCTTTGAGGACGGCCCGCGCATCTGGACCATGGGCGAGCCGGACGCCGCGCTGACCGCCGCGCCAAAGGTGCTGACCGGCCGGATCGAGATGGGCGGGCAGGAGCATTTCTACCTTGAGGGTCAGGCCGCGCTGGTGCTGCCGCAGGAAGGGGGCGACATGCTCGTCCATTCCTCGACCCAGCACCCGACCGAGATCCAGCACAAGGTGGCCGAGGCGCTGGGGCTGGCCATGCATGCGGTGCGGGTCGAGGTGCGGCGGATGGGCGGCGGCTTTGGCGGCAAGGAAAGCCAGGGCAACGCGCTGGCGGTAGCCTGCGCCGTGGCCGCGCGGCTGACCGGCAAGCCCTGCAAGATGCGCTATGACCGCGACGATGACATGATGGTCACCGGCAAGCGGCATGATTTCCGCATCGATTACCGCGTGGGCCACGATGCCGATGGCCGGATCCTCGCCATCGACTTCACCCAGTATGCCCGTTGCGGCTGGGCGCTCGACCTCAGCCTGCCGGTTGCCGACCGCGCGATGCTGCATTCGGACAATGCCTACCACATTCCGGCAATGCGGATCACCTCGCACCGGCTCCGGACCAATACCCAGTCCGCCACCGCCTTCCGGGGCTTTGGCGGGCCACAGGGCATGCTGGGGATCGAGCGGGTGCTTGACCATCTGGCCCATGCAACCGGGCTCGACCCGGTGGAGGTGCGCCGCCGCAACTACTATGCCGATGCCGCCGTGCCGGGCCGCGCCGCGCCGGAACCGTCCTCGTCGCGGGCCAGGGCATTCGGCTCCGGCACCGGCGGATCGAGCACCTTTGGCGGGGCGCATTCGCCCAGACCTTCGGTTCAGACCACCCATTACGCCATGCCGGTCACGGATTTCGTGCTGGGCGCGCTGACCGACCGGCTGCTGCAAGGCGCCGACTACCAGGCGCGCCGCGCGGCCATTGCAGAGTGGAACCGCACCAGCCCGATCCTCAAGCGCGGGCTTGGCTTCAGCCCGGTCAAGTTCGGCATTTCCTTCACGCTGACCCATCTCAACCAGGCCGGCGCGCTGGTGCATGTCTATCAGGACGGCTCGATCCACCTCAATCATGGCGGCACCGAGATGGGACAGGGCCTGTTCCAGAAGGTGGCGCAGGTGGCTGCCGACCGTTTCGGCGTGGCCACGGACCAGATCCGCATCACCGCCACCGATACCGCCAAGGTGCCCAACACCTCCGCCACCGCCGCCTCATCGGGGGCTGATCTGAACGGGCTGGCGGTGCAGGCGGCCTGCGACACGATCCGCGGCCGCATCGCCGCCTGTCAGGCCACCCTGCATCAGCAACCGGCCGATCAGGTGCGCTTTGCCGAAGGCCGGGTCACGGTCGGCAAGGTCGAGATGAGCTTTGCCGAGGCTGCGAGCCTGGCCTACCAGAACCGCGTCAGCCTTTCGGCGACCGGCTTCTACAAGACCCCCGACCTGGACTGGGACCGGATCAGCGGGCGCGGGCGGCCGTTCTACTATTTCGCCTATGGCGCCGCCGTCACCGAGGTGGTGATCGACACGCTCACCGGCGAAAACCGCATCCTGCGCGCCGATATCCTGCACGATGCCGGCCAGAGCCTGAACCCCGCGCTCGATATCGGGCAGATCGAGGGCGCCTATGTGCAGGGCGCCGGCTGGCTGACCACCGAGGAACTGGTCTGGGACGACAAGGGCCGCCTGCGCACCCATGCCCCCTCGACCTACAAGATCCCGGCCTGCTCCGACCGGCCGGCGGTGTTCAACGTGGCGCTCTGGGATGCGCCCAACCGGGTCGAGACCGTCTACCGCTCCAAGGCGGTGGGCGAGCCGCCGCTGATGCACGGCATCTCGGCGCTGCTGGCCCTGTCGGACGCGGTGGCGGCCTGCGGGCCGAATTACCCCGCGCTGGACGCGCCGGCCACGCCCGAGCGCATTCTGGCGGCGATCCGGAAGGTCAGGGGATGAGCTTCGATCTGGCCGCACTCGCCGCAGCCATCGACCGCCACGGCCCGGTGGTGCGGGTGGTGGTGGCCCGCACCGCCGGCTCTACCCCGCGCGAGGCGGGCACGGCGATGCTGGTCTGGTCCGATGGCCAGTCCGGCTCTATCGGCGGCGGCGCGCTGGAATGGGAGGCCGCCCGCAAGGCGCGCGACCTGCTGGCCGGCGAGGCTGACCGGCAGATGATGGTCATGCCGCTCGGCCCGGCGCTGGGGCAATGCTGCGGCGGGTCGGTGACGCTGCTGGCCGAGCGGTTCACCGCCCTGACCCTGCCCGCGCGCCTGCCTTTTGCCCGCCCGCTCAACCCCGACAGTCCCGCCGCGTCGCGCGAGCCGCCGCACATCGCCCTGCATCCGCGTGCCGGCATCGCCGTGACCGACGGCTGGCTGATCGAGGCCGGGGCCACGCCTGCCCGACCGATCTGGATCTACGGGGCCGGGCATGTCGGGCGGGCGCTGGTCGACATCCTGTCACCGCTGCCCGAGATCTCGCTGACCTGGGTCGATTTCGCCGCCAGCCGCTTTCCCGACACCATCCCGCAGACGGTCACCCGACTGGTCGCGGCAGAGCCCGCGCGGGTAGTGCCGTTCGCGCCCGCCAATGCCGATCACCTGATCCTGACCCACAGCCACGAGCTGGACCTCGCGATTTGCCACGCGGTGCTCGGGCACCGCTTCGCCAGTGCCGGGCTGATCGGGTCGGCCACCAAATGGGCGCGCTTCCAGTCGCGGCTGGCAGCGCTGGGCCATGGCGCCGAGCAGATTGCCCGCATCGCCTGCCCGATCGGCGAACCGGAGCTGGGCAAGCACCCGCAGGCCGTCGCCGTCGGGGTGGCCGCCGCCATGCTCCGCCCGGCCCAATGCGCCTCTCGGGACATGCAGAAGACAGGAGACAGGACCGGATGAGCAGCGAAACACTGTTGAGTCTCAAGGGGTTGACCAAGGCCTATCCGGGCGTGGTCGCCAACAGCGATGTCTCGTTCGACATTCGCGCCGGCGAGATCCACGCGCTTCTGGGCGAGAATGGCGCCGGCAAGTCGACGCTGGTCAAGACCATCTACGGTCTGGTCAAACCCGACCGGGGCGAGATGGTGCTGGGTGGCGCGCCCTATCACCCCGCCGAACCGCGCGCCGCGCGAACGGCCGGGGTGGCGATGGTGTTTCAGCACTTTTCACTTTTTGACGCGCTCAACGTGGCCGAAAACATCGCGCTGGGCATGGAAGACCCGCCGCGCCAGCGCGATCTGGCGATGCAGATCCGCAAGGTCTCGGACGATTATGGCCTGCCGCTCGACCCCACGCGCATTGTGGGCGAGTTGTCGGCCGGCGAGCGCCAGCGGGTCGAGATCGTGCGCTGCCTGCTGCAGAACCCGCGCCTGCTGATCATGGACGAGCCGACCTCGGTGCTGACCCCGCAGGAGGTGCAGATCCTGTTCCAGACCCTGCGGCAGTTGTCGTCCGAGGGCACCTCGATCCTCTACATCTCGCACAAGCTCGAGGAAATCCGCGCCCTCTGCCAGCATGCCACCATCCTGCGGCTGGGCAAGGTGGTGGGCACCTGCGACCCCCGCCGCACCCAGGCGCGCGACATGGCCGAGATGATGGTCGGCACCTCGCTGCTGACCCCGGAAAAGGCGCCCGGCGAGATCGGCGAGGTGGTGCTGGAGCTGCGCAAGCTCTCGGCGCCGCCGCCGCATCAGTTCGGCTCGGCGCTGCGCGAGATCAGCGTATCGGTGCGCAAGGGCGAGGTGCTGGGCATCGGCGGGGTGGCCGGCAACGGGCAAGACGAGTTGCTGGCGGCGCTTTCGGGCGAAATGACCACGCCGAACGACATGGTGATGATCAAGGGCCAGCCCTCGGGCGCGCTTGGCCCAACCGCGCGGCGCAGGGCGGGGCTGTGCGCGGCGCCCGAAGAGCGCAACGGCCACGCCGCCGCCCCCGACATGTCGCTGACCGAAAACGCGCTTCTGTCGGGGCGGGTACGGCGCGGGCTGACCAGCCGCGGCTTTGTCGACTGGCCGGCGGCCAGGGACTTTGCCGACGAAATCATCGCAACTTTCGATGTGCGCACGCCGGGGGCCGATAACATGGCGCGGTCGCTGTCGGGCGGAAACCTGCAGAAGTTCGTCATCGGCCGCGAGATCCTGCAAAAGCCCGATGTGCTGATCGTCAACCAGCCGACATGGGGCGTCGATGCCGCCGCGGCCGCCGCGATCCGGCAGGCGCTGCTGGATCTGGCGCTTGACGGTGCGGCGGTGGTGGTGATCTCGCAGGATCTGGACGAGCTGATGGAAATCTCGGACCGCTTCGCCGCGCTCAACGAGGGGCGCCTGTCGGCGCCGCGCGCCGCGAAGGGGCTGAGCGTCGAGGAGATCGGGCTGATGCTGGGTGGTGCGCATGACATGGAGGTGGCTCATGCTGAAGCTTGAGAAACGGGCGCAGCCATCCCAGGTCTGGACCTACGCGACCCCGCTTCTGGCGGTGCTGGTCACCATGGTCGCGGGCGGCCTGATGTTTGCCGCGCTCGGCGAAGCCCCGGTCACCGCCATCCGCACCATCTTCTGGGATCCGCTGTTCGGGCAGTTCGCCGCCTTCTCGCGCCCGCAACTGCTGGTCAAGGCCGCGCCCCTGATCCTGATCGCGGTCGGGCTGTCCTTCGGCTTTCGCGCCGGCATCTGGAACATCGGCGCCGAGGGCCAGTACATCATGGGCGCGATCTGCGCCGCGGCCGTCGGGCTGGCCTTCTACCCGCTCGAGGCGCGCTGGCTGATCTTTCCGCTGATGATCCTGGCCGGCCTGCTGGGCGGCATGGGCTGGGCCATGATCCCGGCCCTGTTGCGGGTGCGGTTCGGCACCAACGAGATCCTGGTATCGCTGATGCTGGTCTATGTGGCCGAGAGCCTGCTGGCCACCATGGCGCTCGGGCCGCTGCGCAACCCGGACGGGATGGGCTTTCCCGGCTCGCGCAACCTGTCGCAATATGCCAGTTCGGCCAATCTGGAGCTGATCGCCAGGACCGGGATGCACTGGGGCGTGGTCTTTGCCCTGGTCTCGGTCATACTCGCCTATGGCCTGCTCAGCCGCCACATCTTCGGCTTCAACGTGCGCCTTTCGGGCGACAGCCCCAAGGCTGCGGCGTTTTCCGGCGTGCAGCCGGGGCGGCTCATCATCGCCTGCATGGCCATTTCGGGCGCGCTGGCCGGGGCGGCGGGCATGTTCGAGGTGGCGGGCCCCTCGGGCCAGATCAGCATCGACTTCAACGTGGGCTACGGCTTCACCGCCATCATCGTCGCCTATCTGGGGCGCCTGCATCCGCTGGGCATCCTGCTGGCGGGTTTCCTGATGGCGCTGACCTATATCGGCGGCGAGGTGGCGCAGCTGACGCTCGGCCTGCCCCGCTCGGCGATCCAGCTGTTTCAGGGCATGCTGCTGTTCTTCCTGCTGGCGATGGACCTGCTGACCAACTACCGGGTCCGCTTCACGAAAACCGGAGGCGCGTGATGGATATCTCCTCGATCAACTGGGCCTTGCTACTGGCCTCCCTGATGGTGGCCGCAACTCCGATCCTGCTGGCCGCGATCGGCGAACTGGTGGTCGAACGCGCGGGCGTGCTGAACCTCGGGGTCGAGGGGATGATGATCTCGGGCGCGGTCTGCGGCTTTATCGTCGCCCATCACAGCGGCTCGCCCTGGCTGGGGTTTCTGGGGGCGGCGCTTGGCGGGGCGGCGCTGTCGGTGCTGTTTGCGGTGCTGGTGCTCAACCTGCTGTCCAATCAGGTGGCCACGGGGCTGGCGCTGACGCTGTTCGGGCTTGGCATGTCGTCGCTGGTGGGGCGCGGCTACAACGGCATCAAGGCGCCGGTCTTCGACAAGGTCGATATCCCGCTCTTGTCCGACATCCCGGTTCTGGGTCCGATCCTGTTCCAGCATGACCTGATGGTCTATCTCGGGCTGGCGCTGGTGATCTCGACCTGGGCGGTGCTGAACCATACCCGCGCCGGACTGATCCTGCGCGCGGTGGGCGAGAATCACGAGGCCGCCCATGCGCTGGGCTACAAGGTCGTCGGCATCCGCTATCTGGCGATCATGTTCGGCGGCGCCTGCGCCGGGCTGGGCGGCGCCTATATCAGCCTGGTGCGGGTGCCCCAATGGACCGACGGGATGACCGCCGGCGCCGGCTGGATCGCGCTGGCCATCGTGGTTTTCGCCGGCTGGAAGCCGTGGCGGCTGCTGATCGGCGCCTATCTCTTTGGCGGGGTGACGGTGCTGCAGCTCAATCTTCAGGCGGCGGGCGTGGCCATTCCGGTCGAATATCTTTCCATGTCACCCTACATTGCGACTATTCTGGTTCTGGTGATCATGTCCGCGGGACGGGCCCCCGGCTCGCTCGGACGCACTTTCCACGCCTCTCGGTGAGGCGACTACAATCGGCGGACTGACCCGCCACAACAGGGAGACTACTGACGTGAAAAGAAGAACCCTTCTTGCTTCTGGTGCGGGCGTTGCCGTCGCCGCTGCCCTTGGCTCGCCGCTGCGGGCATCGACCCCGGCGGTAAAGGCCGGCTTTATCTATGTGGGCCCCATCGGCGA
>CAUJIU010000123.1 GCA_963205075.1 Pseudomonadota bacterium
ACGGGGGTCGTCGTCAACCTGACGCATATCATCGCCGCGGTGACCCCGCAGACGCTGATCGCCGTCGCGCTGGTGATCGGGCTCTACCTGATCCTGCGCCGGCGTGACTGACCGCTAATCGATCCGCAGCACGATCTTGCCGATATGCGCCGATGATTCCATCCGCGCATGGGCGCGGCCCGCGTCGGCCAGCGCGAATTCCTGATCCATCACCGGTGCGATGCGCCCGGCCTCCAGCAGCGGCCAGACCCGCGCGCGCAGCTCGTCTGCAATCCGCGCCTTGGCCAGATCGGATTGCGGGCGCAGGGTCGAGCCGGTGAAGGTCAGGCGGCGGGTCATGATCTGGGCCAGATTGGCCTCGACCTTGGGGCTTTCCAGAAAGGCGATCTGCACCAGCCGCCCGTCATCGGCCAGCGCATCGAGGTTGCGCCCGAAATAGGAGCCGCCGACCATGTCGAGGATCAGGTTCGCCCCGCCCTCTGCGCGCAGCACCTCGACGAAGTCCTGTTGGCGGTAGTTGACCGCCTGCTCGGCGCCCAGCGCCAGACAGGCGGCGCATTTGTCGCCCGAGCCGGCGGTTGCGAACACCCGCGCGCCAAACTGCCGCGCAAGCTGGATCGCGGTGGTCCCGATCCCCGACGAGCCGCCATGCACCAGAAACCGCTCGCCCGCCTGGAGCCGCCCGCGCATGAATACATTCGACCAGACGGTAAAGAAGGTCTCGGGCAGGCAGGCGGCCTGCCGCAGGTCCTTGCCGCGCGGTACCGGCAGGCAATGCGCCGCGGCGGTAAGCGCGTATTGGGCGTAGCCGCCGCCCGGCAGCAGGGCGCAGACCTCATCGCCAACCGCCAGCCCGCTGACCCCGCTGCCAAGGGCCGCGATCGTCCCTGCGCCCTCCAGCCCCGGCAGGTCGCTGGCGCCCCTGGGCGGGGCGTAGCGGCCGGCGCGCTGCAGCGCATCGGGCCGGTTGACCCCGGCATAGGCCAGGCGGATCAGCACCTGTCCGTGCCCCGGCCGTGGCACCGCCCGCATGGCGGGTTTCAGCACCTCCGGTCCGCCGGGCTGGCTGATCTCGACCACCTGCATCTGCTCAGTCATTCGGGCTCTCCCAATGGCCCGGCACATCGTCGCGCGGGGCAGAAGGTGCGTGGATGCCTGACAGCAGCCGGTCGAGCGCCACCGCAAGGGGCTTGAGCACCGGGGACTTGCGGACCCTGGCCTTGGTTTCCTCGAAGGCCATCACGTCCGCGATGCGCCGGTCGATGAAATCGCGCGTCGCCTGACAGCCGTCACTGTGGTCGCCCAGCCAGTAGAGCACCACCGAGGCATAAACCGCGCCAAGCGTCATCCGCTTGGTGTACCAGTTGTAGTCGCGCGACTTGTCCCCCAGCGCGGACCAGATCCGGTCTGCGGTGCCCCAGATCAGCCGCGCCCCTTCGGCGGCGTGCAGCGGCATGGAAAACAGCGCCGTCCCCCGCCGCACCGCCTCGCGGTTGTCGGCGGCCCTTATCCGCAGCCAGACGGCATGGGCGACCCGGTCGCGGAAGCGCAGCGCGGCAAGGTCGGTGGCGGCCAGAGCGGCCACCATCGCCGCGTCCCCGCGCCGGTGATAGGCGGCCGCCAGATCGACCGCCCGGCGCGGGCAATGCGCCAGCGCGGCCTGCGGCTCGATCCCCGCATCCGCCACGGCGGCATCAAAGCACCGGTCCGACCAGCCATCGAAGGCCACATGCGGCAAGGCGGCGTCCAGCAGCCTTTCGACCGTGGTCCGGGGATTGGTGGCGTCGGTCATGGGTCCTCCTGCGATTGGGCCAGCTTACGGCCCGCGCGCGGCAACGACCAGAGCTCCCGAATGGCTGGACAGGCAACCGGGCCTGTGCTAGACGGCGCGCTCCTGCAATTTTTGCAAATCCAACTTAGAAAGGTGGTGAAAACCACATGCAGGTAAGTGTTCGCGACAATAACGTCGAACAGGCGCTCCGTGCGCTCAAGAAGAAACTGCAGCGTGAAGGCGTGTTTCGTGAGATGAAGCTCAAGCAACATTTCGAGAAGCCCTCCGTCAAGAAAGCGCGCGAGAAGGCCGAGGCCATCCGCCGTCAGCGCAAGCTCGCTCGCAAGAAGTTGCAGCGCGAGGGTCTGCTCTAGGCAGCCCGAGCCTTCCGGACGCAACAAGACGGCCCCCGTGACGCAAGTCCGGGGGTTTGTCATTTCCGGGGTCTGCTGACGCGCTCAGGTCGAATGCGTCAGCGAAAACGGCGTGGTCTGCAGCGTGGCGCCGGCCATGTCCTTGAGGGCGGCGGCGAAGGCCTTGAAATAGTCGGTCGATTGCAGCGCCGCGACTGTCTCCGGGCTGTCCCAACGCCCGACATGCACCCGCGATGCACCGTCCTTGCCCTTGTGGACGGTATAGCTGAACTTGCCCTTAAGGGCCGGGTCCGCCCCGGCTGCCGCGACGAAACGGGCGATGGTTTCGGCCCAGAGAGACTCGTCACCGTCATAGCGGTAGGTCACGCAGATTCCATGATTGTGCATCTCTTGCCTTTGCTTGGGGCCGCCCGCCGGGCAGACGGCCCTGTTGGGTCACATGTCGAGGATTTCGGCGACCTCGACATTGCCCGAGCCGTCACGGACCATCGGGCAGCCCTGGGCCAGCTTGATCGCGGCCGGGTAGTCGGCGGCGTTGACGATCGTGTAGCCTGACACCGGGTTGGCGCCGCCCTCGGCTGTGGACCCCTTGGCGGTGACGGTATGGGACTTGCCGACCGGGCCGCCCGGATCGGCAAGGCCGCTGCCCATGCCCTCGAACCATGCGCCCCATTCGGCCATGATGCGTTTTCCTTCTTCCTCGGATTCCGGCATTTTGCCGCCGTGATAGGCAAACATGAATTTGGCCATTGTCGTCTCTCCCTTGGTTGGGTGTTGTGCCAGTGCCTCAGAGCGCAGCTTCAAGCTTGCGCAGGCTCGAAATCCAGCCTTCGGCATGGCGGTTCTTCTGGTCCTGGTCGGGCAGGTCGTGATGGGTCAGGACAAAGCGGGTGCCGCCGTTTTCGGCCTCGCTCAGTTCGATGACCACCTGGCTTTCATGGCCGCGCCTGTCGTTGTCGTCGTGCCAGCCCCAGGTGAACGCCACCAGATTGGGCCGCCTGACCGATGTGACCTGCCCCGAGACCTTGTAGCGCGCGCCCTCGCCGTTGATCATGGTCGAGTCCCAGGGGCCGGGGCGGGTGAAATCCAGGCTGCCGATGTTGCGGACGATGCCTTCGGGGCCCCACCACTGCATCAGCAGGTCGGCGCGGGTCACGTAGTCGAATACCCGGTCGACCGGCACGGCAAACTGGCGTTCAAGGCGGACTGGCTTGGTCATTTCTTCTCCTCCAGGGCCATGAGGGCATCAAGGCGCGCCACGCTGCTTTCCCAGAACTCGCGGTGATCCATGGTCCAGCGGGCAATGGTTTGCAGCGAATCCGGGCGCACCGAGTAGAGGCGCCGCTGCGCCTCGGCCCGGCTTTGCACCAGACCCGCATCGCGCAAGACCGACAGGTGCCGCGAGATTGCCGGGGCGGTGATGCCGGAGCCCGACACCAGGTCGCCGGCCGCCACCTCGCCTTCGGCCAACAACCGTTCGACGATAGAGAACCGGACGGGGTCGCCCAGGGCGGCAAAGATCTCGGACAGGGGTAACACGGTCGCTCCTTATTTCAGTATTCGGTTAATTAACCGATTCGCGAAATAAAGGCAAGTTCAGACTGGCCGGTCTCAGACCGGCAGCGCCGTGGTCTGGCGCACCGTGCGCAGCGCGAAGGATGATTGCATCTGCGCCACGCCCGGCAGGGTGGCGAGCGAGCGGCGGTGGATGCGGGCGAAATCCTCGGTGTCGAGCGCCACGACCTTCAGGAGGTAATCGGCGGTTCCGGCCATCAGGTGGCATTCCAGCACGTCAGGCACGCGGGCCACCGCCTTTTCAAAGGCGTCCAGCACCTCGTCGGCCTGCCCGCTGAGGGTGATCTCGACAAAGACCGTGGTCTGGCGGCCGACCATGCGCGGATCAAGCAGCGCCACGTAGTTGCGGATATAGCCCTCGTTTTCCAGCCGGCTGACGCGGCGATGGCAGGCCGAGGGCGACAGGTGGATCTGCTCTGACAGGTCGGCATTCGACATCCGCCCGGACCGCTGCAACACCTCAAGTATCCGACGGTCCGTGCTATCAAGTTCCATATCGTGCAAACTCCTTTCGCGCCTTGGCCCATCGGCGCAAGATCCTGCGCAAAGAATGGCATGTCCGGCGCAGAAATATCAAAGCAATTGCGCGGGAATCGGGCCAGTGTCGAGGCTGGAAAAGGAGAAATCCCATGCATATTGGCTGCCCCAAGGAAATCAAACCGCAGGAATTCCGTGTCGGGCTGACCCCCAACGCCGCCCGCGAAGCCGTGGACCACGGCCACAAAGTCACGGTCGAGACCAATGCCGGACTGGGCGCCGGCTTTACCGATGCCGATTACGTCGCCGCCGGCGCCAAGGTCGCAGCGACCGCGGCCGAGGTGTTCAAGGCCGCCGACATGATCGTCAAGGTCAAGGAACCGCAGGCCGGCGAGCGCAAGATGCTGCGCGAGGGCCAGATCCTGTTCACCTACCTGCACCTGGCACCCGATCCGGAGCAGACCAAGGACCTGATCGCCTCCGGGGCCACCTGCATCGCCTACGAAACCGTCACCGACCGCAATGGCGGCCTGCCGCTGCTGGCCCCGATGTCGGAAGTGGCGGGGCGTCTGGCGCCGCAGGTCGGCGCCTGGACCCTGCAGAAGGCCAATGGCGGCCGCGGTGTGCTGATGGGCGGCGTGCCCGGCGTCGGCCCGGCCCGCGTGCTGGTCATCGGCGGCGGTGTCGTCGGCACCCATGCGGCCAAGATCGCCGCCGGCATGGGCGCGGATGTGACCGTGCTCGACCGCTCGATCCCGCGCCTGCGCTATCTCGATGACGTGTTTGGCGGCACCTTCAAGAATGCCTATGCGTCTGCCGGCAACATCGCCGAACTTGCCGCCGAGGCCGACATGGTCATCGGCGCGGTGCTGATCCCCGGCGCCGCCGCGCCCAAGCTGATCACCCGCGCCATGCTGAAGACCATGAAGCCCGGCGCGGCGCTGGTCGATGTGGCGATCGATCAGGGCGGCTGCTTCGAGACCTCGCACGCGACCACCCATCAGGACCCGGTCTACGAGGTTGACGGCATCATGCATTACTGCGTGGCCAACATGCCCGGCGCGGTTGCCCGCACCTCGACCATCGCGCTTGGCAACGCCACCATGCCCTTCATGCTGGCGCTGGCCGACAAGGGCTGGAAGCAGGCCTGCAAGGATGACGCGCATCTGCTGGCCGGTCTGAACGTTCATGCCGGCAAGCTGACCTATGAAGCGGTCGGCAAGGCCCTCGGCATGCCGGTGATCTCACCGGCGGAGGCGCTCAAGATCTGAGCGGCGCTTGCCGCAAACGTCAAACGGCCCGCCTCGCGCGGGCCGTTTTCGTTGGTGGCGTCACCTGGCCTTGAGGGCGTCGCGGATCTCGGCCAGCAGTTCCTCGGCCGTCGGGCCCTTGGGCGCGGCCGGCGCGGGCGCTTCCTTCTTGGCCGTCGTATCCTTGAGCCGGTTGACGCCCTTGACCAGCAGGAACACCACCCAGGCCACGATCAGGAACTTGATCACCGCATTGATGAAGTTGCCGTAGTTGAAGGCCGCGGCATCCGCGCCCTCGCCCAGCGCCACCTTGAGGCCCGAGAAATCGATACCGCCGACAAACAGGCTGATGATCGGGTTGATGAGGTCATCGACCATCGATGTGACAATCGCCGTGAAGGCGGCGCCGAGAATGATCCCGACGGCCATGTCCATGACATTGCCCTTGGCGATGAAGGTCTTGAATTCGTTCAGCATGGCGCTCCCCTCGTTGCTGCCGACAGCGCCGCCCGCGCGGCGCCGTCAGGCCCACAATGAAGCTGACTGCGGGGGCAATCCAGATGGAAAGTGCCTATTTGCGCAGCTGGCCGCCGGTTGCCTTCTCGACCTTCTCGACGATGCGCGCCGAAACCGCCTCGATCTCGGCATCGCGCAGGGTCGCGCCCCGCGGCTGGAGCCGCACGGTGATGGCCAGCGACTTGCGCCCCTCGCCCAGCGAGCCGCCGATGAACTCGTCAAATACCCGCACATCCTCGATCAGCGCCTTGTCGGCGCCCGCGGCGGCATTGACCAGCGTCAGCGCCTCGACCTCGGCTCCGACCACGAAGGCAAAGTCGCGCTCGACCGGTTGCAGGTCGGCGGCGGCCAGGGCCGGGCGGGTGGCGGTGCGGTTCTTGGGCAGCGGGATCGCCTCGGGCCAGATGGTAAAGCCCACCGCCGGGCCCTTGACGTCCATGGCCTTGAGCACCCTGGGATGGATCTCGCCAAACACCGCCAGCACCTTCTTGGGGCCAAGGCAGACCAGCCCGTGCCGGCCCGGATGCCACCATGCCGCGCCGCCGCGCAGGATCTGCGCCTTGGCGGGCGCGCCGATGGCGGCCAGAATGGCCTCGGCATCGGCCTTGGCATCGTAGAGATCGACAGGGCGCGACTGGCCGTGCACGTCCTTGGGCATGGTCCGCCCAACCAGCAGCCCGGTGACATGCAACTGCTGTTCGCCCGGCTCGCCGCCGTCAAAGGCGTGGCCGACCTCGCACAGCGCCAGATCCATGAAGCCGCGCGCCTGGTTGCGGGCCGCGGCGCGCAACAGGCCCGGCAGCAGGTCCGGGCGCATATCGCTCATGTCGCTCGAGATCGGGTTTTCCAGCATCTGCGCATCGGTGCCGCCGCCGAACAGGCTGGCCGCCTCGCTGTCGATGAAGCTGTAGGTCACGCATTCGTTGTAGCCCAATGCCGCCGCCATGCGCCGCGCTGCGGTGGCGCGCAGTTGCAGCGGCGTCAGCACCGGCTTGGGCACGCCGGGCGTGGCGCGCGGCATCGGCCGCCCGACCAGCTTGGTCAGCGAGGCGATGCGCGCCACTTCCTCGACCAGATCCGCCTCGCCCAGCACATCGGGCCGCCAGGACGGAACATGCGCCATGTCGCCCTTGATGGCGAAGCCGAGCGCGGTCAGCGTCTGGCGCTGCTCGGCCTCGGAAATCTCCATGCCCACCAGGCTTTGCACCCGCTTGGCATCAAGCCGGTAGGCCCGGTCCACGTTCGGCACTTCGCCGGCAACCACCAGTTCGGAGGCCTCGCCGCCCGCGGTCTCGACGATCATGCGCACCGCATGTTCCAGCCCCTCATGGGTGAAGTTCGGATCAACCCCGCGCTCGAACCGGTAGCGCGCATCGGAATTGATCCTGAGCGCACGGCCCGCCAGCGCGATCTGCACCGGGTCCCAATAGGCGCTTTCGACAAAGACATTGACCGTATCGGCCGAAACCCCGGTGGCCGCGCCGCCCATGATGCCGGCAATGCTTTGCGGGCCGGCATCGTCCGAGATGGTGATCATGCCGGGCTGGAGCGTGTAGGTCTTGTCATCGAGCGCGGTCAGCACCTCGCCGCCCTTGGCGCGATGCACCCGCAGGTTGCCCGTCACCTTGTCGGCGTCAAAGACGTGCAGCGGGCGATTGCGGTCATAGGTGAAGAAGTTGGTGACATCGACCAGAAAGCTGATCGGCCGCAGCCCGATGGCGCGCAGCACGTCTTGCAGCCATTCCGGCGAGGGGCCGTTGCTGACGCCGCGGATCAGCCGCCCGCAGAACAGCGGGCAGCCATCGCTGGTGTCCTCGTCGATGGTCACGCTCAGGGGCGAATCGAAGCTCGCAGGCACAGCCGTCACGCCGCGCGGCTTCATCTGGCCGAGGCCACGCGCCGCCAGGTCGCGGGCAATGCCGCGCACGCCCAGCGCATCGGGGCGGTTGGGGGTGATGGCGATCTGGATCACCGGATCAACCTTGGCCGGATCATGCCGGGCCAGCCAGTCGACAAAGCGTTCGCCCACCGTGCCCGAGGGCAATTCGATGATGCCGTCATGTTCTTCCGACAGTTCCATCTCGCGCTCGGAGCACATCATCCCGTGGCTCTCGACGCCGCGGATGGTGCCGACCTGGATGGTGGTGTCGATGCCGGGCACGTAGGTGCCGGGCTTGGCGATCACCACGGTGATGCCGGTGCGGGCATTGGGCGCGCCGCAGACGATCTGCTTTTCGCCCTCGTCGGTCAGCACCCGGCACACCCGCAGCTTGTCGGCATCGGGGTGCTTTTCGGCGTGGAGCACCTGCCCGATGGTGAAATCGCCCAGACGGTCGGCCGGATTGACCACGCCCTCGACCTCGAGCCCCAGATCGGTCAGCGCCTCGGTGATCTCGGCGACCGTTGCGGTGGTATCGAGGTGATCCTTGAGCCAGGAGAGGGTGAATTTCATGGTCTGCGCCCTTGTGGTGTCGTGCACGGCATAGCCCAGCGCGCCGGTCAGGGAAAGAGCGGGAAACCGCTCCAAATCGCCTAAAAAGCCGCAAGATGGGCGCATTGCTGACCCAATGACAGGGTAGGTATCGCAGCCGTAAGGGGCATTCCGCCCCATCGAGACCGGTCATGGACACTCGAGGCCCGATGATGATCCTGGCTGCGCTGGCCATGCTGGCGGTGCCCGCCTGGCTGCGCTACACCGACACCGCATCGGAGCCGATCTCGCTGAACACGGTTTCGCAGACGGTCTCGACGGCAGCGAGCGCGGTGCAGTCCGCCACGGTCGAGCAGGTCATCGAGGCCGGAACGGAAGCCGCCGGTTGCGCCGCCAACCTGACCGGCACGCTGGGCGAGGCTCAGTCCTGCGGCGACAGCCCCGACACCACCCCCGGCGCCGTCACCAGCGGCACGCGCCGGGTGTCATCCACCGGCGCGGTGTTCGTCTCGGCCCGGACCAACAAGTAGGGTCAGCGGCTAAGGCCGCCATGCA
>CAUJIU010000124.1 GCA_963205075.1 Pseudomonadota bacterium
CTGGGCCGCTCGTTCGGCAACACCATCACCGTGATGGACGCTCCCGAGCACACTCGGTTCCGCAAGATTTTCCAGAAGGCCTTTCTGCCCAACGTGGTGACCAAGTGGGGCGAGACGGTGGTCGATCCGGTCGTGAACCGGCTGATGGACGGCTTTATCGCCACCGGCGAGGCCGACCTGATCGAACAGTTCACCCACCACTATCCGTTCCAGGTGATCTACGCCCAGGTCGAGCTTGATCCCGCGCAGGCGCCCGTGTTCCACAAGCTCGCCATCGCGCAGATCCTGTCCTCGATCGGCGCGCCGCAGGGGCCGGAGGCGAGCGGCAAGCTGGGCGCCTTCTTCGCCGAGCTGCTGCGCCAGAAACGCGCCAATCCGGGAACCGACCTTATCAGCCACCTCGCCACGGTTGAGGCGGATGGCGAGCGGCTGCCGGATGACGTGCTGATTTCCTTCCTGCGCCAGCTTATGAACGCGGGCGGCGATACCACCTTTCGCGGCACCAGCGTGCTGCTGACCGGCCTGCTGACCCATCCCGAGCAGCTGCGGGCCGTGTCCGAGGACCGCAGCCTGATCCCCGCCGCGATCGACGAGGCGCTGCGCTGGGAAGGGCCGGTCACCTCCACCTTCCGCTATTGTGCGCAGGATACCGAGATCCAGGGCCACCCGATCAAGGCGGGGACTTTCGTCAACACCGTGCTGGCCAGCGCCAACCGCGATCCGGCGAAGTTCGAAAATCCGGACGCGTTCAATATCTTCCGCAAGAACACGGTGCGCCACCTCGCCTTCGCCAGCGGGCCGCACCTGTGCATCGGCCAGCACCTTGCCCGCGTCGAGATGACCCGCGCGCTGAACGCGATCCTCGACCGGCTGCCGAACCTGCGGCTCGATCCGGACAAGCCCGCGCCCGCCATCACCGGCCACCTGCTCCGCGTGCCCGAGCATCTGTGGGTCAAGTTCGACCGCGCCTGAGGGAACCCGCCATGAAGAAGTGGATGTGCATGAACTGCGGCTGGATCTACGAGCAGGAACTGGGCGATCCCATCGGCGGGATCGCTCCCGGAACGGCGTGGGAAGACATTCCCGAAGACTGGAAGTGCCCCGATTGCGGATCGCTGAAATCCGAATTCGAGATGGAGGAGGTCTGAGCGTGGCCGAATGGGACTACATCATCGTCGGCGCGGGCTCCGCGGGCTGCGTGCTGGCCGAGCGCCTTTCCCTCGACCCGTCGGTCAGCGTGCTGGTGCTGGAGGGCGGCCCGGCAGACCGCAATCCCTTCATCCACATGCCGCGCGGCATTCCCAAGATCATGTTCGATCCCAGGTGGTCCTACGGCTTTATGACCGAGCCGGAAACGGGCAACAACCAGACTCCGGAGCGCTGGGCGCGCGGCAAGACGCTGGGCGGATCAAGCTCGATCAACGGCATGGTCTACAACCGCGGCCAGCCGGCCGACTATGAGGCGATTGCCCGGCTGGCGGGCGAGGAATGGGGCTGGCAGCACATCGCCCGCGCCTACAAGGCGATCGAGAACCACGAGCTGGGCGCCGCCGAGACGCGCGGCGATTCCGGCCCCTTGCGCATCACGCTCAACCCCCGCAGCGAATGGGGCGACCGGATGATCGCGGCGGGCGAGGAGATGGGGATCCCCCGCAAGGTGGACGTCAACGAGCCCGACAACGGCGAGGGCATCGGCTATGTCCCCGCCAACATCTGGAAGGGCCGCCGCCAGAGCGCGGCAGTGGTGTTCCTGCGCCCGGCGATGAAGCGCCCCAACGTCACCGTGCTGACCGGGGTCCAGGCCGACCGTGTGATCTTCGCGGGCACGCGCGCCACCGGCATAGCCGGGCGCCATGGCGGCACCGCAAAGACCTGGTCGGCGCGGCGCGAGGTCATCCTCTGCGCCGGGGCGATCGCTTCGCCGGCGATCCTGATGCGGTCCGGTATCGGCCCGGCAGACATCCTGAAGGAAGCCGGCGTGCCGGTGCTGGTCGACAGCCCCGAAGTGGGCGGCAACATGAAGGAACACCGGATCCTGGTGATGCAGTACCGGATGAGCGACCACTCGTTCTCGGTCAACCGGGAGTATTCCGGCGCACGGCTCGTCGCCAACGTGCTGCGCTATTACCTGCTGCGCGACGGGCCGATGTCGACCTCGTCCCACACGGTCGGCGCCTGGGTGAAGTCGAAGCCGGACATGGACCGGCCCGACGTGCAGATGCTGATCGCGCCCTATACCTATGACATGACCGGCAAGGGCTATCTGGAACAGGAGCCGGGGATGCTGGTGATCGGCTTCCTGCTGCGCCCGGAAAGCGCCGGCCGGATCGCAATTACCTCCGCCGATCCCGATGCCCCGCTGAAGATCGAGCCGCATTACCTGACCAACGAAGCCGACCAGTCCCGCGCCGTGGGCCTGTTCCGCTCGGTCCGCCGCCTGATGGCGCAGCCCGCGCTCGACGGGATGGTGACGCGCGAACTCGCGCCCGGCGGCGACAACCAGAGCGACGAGCAGATCGTCGACTGGTTCAACAAGGCAGGCGGCTGCGGCCTCCACGCGGTCAGCACCTGCCGCATGGGGACAGACGCGGCCTCGGTGGTCGATCCGCAGCTGCGCGTGCGCGGGGTGGAGGGGCTCAGGATCATGGACACCTCGGTCCCGCCGATTATGCCCTCGGGCAATACCAACGCGCCGATGATGGCCATGGCCTGGCGCGCGGCGGAACTGATCCTGGCGGGCCGCGCGGGCTGAGACCTTTGCCCCGCAAGGCGGGAAATCGCGGCTCCAGGAAGGAAGGGCAAGCATGGAGGTGCCTGAACAACTTGCCCGAATGGGCCGGGCGGGCGTTCTCCGCAATGCAGTCGCTCCGGGCACGGTGCTGACCCGCATCACCCGGCCGATCCTCGCCATGGAGCAGGGCCGCGCGATGCTGGCCGAAGCCACGCCGATCGCGGTGGCGGCCTATGCCGAGCCTGACGACGTCACTCCGCTGCTGACCTTCCTCGCCAGCGCGGATTGCCATTACATCGTCGGCCAGACGATCTTCAGCGACGGCGGCAAGGACGCGATCCGGCGCGGCGAACGGTTGCCCTGATCGCCGCGCCGGTCATCGTCAGCCGATCTCGGCGATGACCGCGCCAACCTCGTAAGTCTCGCCAATCTCGCCGATCAGCTTGATCTTGCCCGAGGCCGGACTTTCAACCTCGTTGGTCGACTTGTCGCTTTCCAGCGAATAGATCGGCTGGCCTTCGGTCACTTCGGCCCCGTCCTCGACCAGCCATTCGACCAGTTCGCCCTCGTTCATCGAGAAGCCGATCTTGGGCACGGCTACCTGAATTGCCATTGTTAGAAAGTCCTTACTTCGCGAGTTCGATGATGGCCGCCAGGATGCGCGCGGCATCCGGGGCATAGGCGGTTTCCAGCGGCTTGGAGTAGGGCACCGCGCTGAACGCGCCGCCCAGCCGCTTGACCGGCTTTTTCAACGCGCCGAACAGTTCCTCGTTGATGACGGCGGCGATTTCCGCGCCGACGCCGTGCTCCTTGACCGCCTCGTGCGCGATCAGCACCCGCCCGGTCTTGCGCGCCGAGGCGAGCACCGTTTCGCGGTCCCACGGGGCTATGGTGCGCAGGTCGATGACTTCCACCGACACGCCCTGTTCTGCCGCCTGGACAGCGGCCGCGCGCGCCTCTACCGCCATGCGGGCATAGGCGATCAGGGTCACGTCGCTGCCCTCGCGCTGGATCGCCGCCTTGCCCAGCGGCACCCGGTGGCTGCTGTCCGGCAGTTCGAAGGCCATCGGCGCGTGATAGGTCGGCAGGTTTTCGATGAAGATCACCGGATCGGGATCCTCCACCGCGCTGCGCAGCAGGCCATAGGCGTCTTCCGGGGTGGAAGCGGCGCAAACCTTGATCCCGGCGGTGTGGGCGAACCACGTCTCCAGATAGTCGCAGTGCTGCCCGCCCGAGCCATAGCCAAGGCCGGTCATGGTGCGGA
The DNA here is from genome assembly GCA_963205075.1 of Pseudomonadota bacterium. Lineage (GTDB taxonomy): Bacteria > Pseudomonadota > Alphaproteobacteria > Rhodobacterales > Rhodobacteraceae > KLAP22. The sequence continues at coordinate 3,996 of CAUJIU010000124.1, forward strand.
TCACGATCGGCACGCTGGTCTGCCCGCCCGACATGAAGCGCAGCTTGGCGGCGTGGTTGACGATCATGTCCATCGCCACGGTGGTGAAGTTCATCAGCATGATCTCGGCGATCGGCTTGTAGCCCGCCAGGCTGGCGCCGATGGCCGCGCCCATGATCGCCTGTTCCGAGATCGGGGTGGAGCGCACCCGGTCATCGCCGAAGCTGGTCGACAGTCCCTTGGTGATCTTGGCGATGCCGCCGCCTTCGGGATCGGCAAGATCCTCACCCAGGGTGATGACCTTGGGATCTTCGGCGAAGATGTCCTGATAGGCCTTCGAGATTGCCGCGATGATGCTGACCTTGGGCTTGGCCGCCTTTTCCGCGCTCATGCCGCGATCTCCTTTTCGAACACGTCGAAGCGCAGGTCGTCCGGCTCGGGCCAGGGCGATGCCAGCGCGAATTCCAGCGCATCGTCGATCTGCGCCTCGATATCGGCCTCGATGGCCGCCAGCTCGTGCTCGCTGGCGATCCGGTCCGCGATCAGCCGGGCGCGCAGCGCGGGGACCGGATCGGCTTCCATCGCCGCGGCCTTCTGGTCCTTGGGGATATAGCTGTCATCATCGCCGAAGTTGTGGCCGAAGAAGCGGAAGGTCATGCATTCCAGCAGGGTCGGCCCCTCGCCGGCGCGGGCGCGGGCGACGGCCTGGGCAAAGGCGGAATACATTTCCTCGGGATCGTTGCCGTTCACCCGCACGCCCGGCATGCCATAGCCTGCCGCGCGGCCCGCGATGTTCTGCCCGCCGGTCATCTTCTCGAAAGTGGTGTGTTCGGCAAACAGGTTGTTCTGGCAGACGAAGATCGTCGGCAGCTTCCAGATCGAGGCCAGGTTCATCGCCTCGTGCACCGCGCCGATGTTCGAGGCGCCGTCCCCGAAGGTGCAGACCGAAACCCGGTCCGACTTGTCGAGCTGGGCCGCCCACGCCAGGCCGTTGGCGATCGGCGCCGAGGAGCCGACGATGCCGGTGGTGACCATGATCCCCTTGGGCGGATAGGTCAGGTGCATCGGCCCGCCCTTGCCCTTGCACGATCCGGTGACGCGGCCGGCCAGTTCGGCCCACAGCGGGCGCAGCGGAAAGCCCTTGCCCAGCATGTCGTGGATGCCGCGATAGATGGTGCAGATGGTATCGTCGTCGCGCAGCAGCTGGCCCATCACCGAAGGGATGATCTCCTGCCCGCGATAGGAGTAATAGACCATCGCGATCTGGCCGGAGAGAATCACCTTGCGGGCGCGTTCGTCGTTGGCCTTGAGCAAGGCCGCCCGCTTGTAGATTTCGAGCAATGTCGCGGAATCCGCGACGTACTGGTTCGTTGCCACCACGCACACTCCCTTTGGCCACAGGCGCTTATCAGTGCAATTCGTTATATGATTGCACTGAACCTGTCGAGAGTGTCGTTCAGTAAATTTCAGTCGATCAGGTCAACGATGGCGTCCGAACCGATCTGCGCCATCCAGACCTTGCCGGCAGCGATCATGTGCGCCCGCCAGTGCGCCTCGGCCCCGGGGCCGTCCTTCGCCTCGATCAGGTCGACCAGCCGACTGTGCGACTTAAGGCCAAACCGCAGCTGGCGCTCGCTGAACTCGGGGTCGACCACCGGGTTGCGGCGCTGGGCAAGCTCCATGTGGGCACTGGCCAATCCCCGCAGCGCCTGGTTGATCACGACCAGGGTCTTGTTGCCAGCCATCTCGATCAGGGTCCGGTGGAACTCGGCCAGCACCGGAGTAACCGCGAACCGGTCCTTTGTCAGCGCAAGCTCCCGTTCGATGATGGCGCGCAGCAGTGGCACCGCCTTTTCG
>CAUJIU010000125.1 GCA_963205075.1 Pseudomonadota bacterium
AAAGAAGCGGTTAAGCCGAACCAGTCCGCCCCTTCATCTTGGAAAAATACCTGCGGGGGTCCGGGGGTGGCAAACCCCCGGCGCCACGGCGACGCCGCGCGACAACGGGAGATTGCAGTGATCCAGCTCTACTGTTTCGGCGAAAGCGGCAATGCCTACAAGGCGGCGCTGAGTCTCACCCTCGCCGGCCTCGACTGGCAGCCGGTCTATGTCGACTTCTTCAACGGCGAGACCCGCAGCCCCGAATTCCGCAAGCTCAACGTCATGGGCGAGGTGCCGGTGATGGTCGATGGCCAGACGCTGCTGACCCAGTCCGGGGTGATCCAGCGCTATGCCGCGGAGCAGTCCGGCAAGCTGGGCGGCGCGTCCGAGGCCGAGGCGCGCGAGGTGCTGCGCTGGCAGTTCTGGGACAATCACAAGCTTTCGTCGCAGGCCGGCGCGACCCGGTTCATGATGAACTTCCTGCCCGCCGAGAAACGTTCGCCTGAGGTGATCGGATGGATGCAAGGGCGCCTCAAGGCCGCCTTCCAGACCCTGAACGCCGCGCTTGAAGGGCGCGACTGGCTGGTGGGCGAGGCGGTCACCATCGCCGATACCGCCTGCTGCGGCTACCTCTACTACCCCGAGCCGTTCGGCTTTGACCGCGCGGACTGGCCCAATATCAGCCGCTGGCTCGACCGCATTGCGGCCCTGCCCGGCTGGAAACACCCCTATGACATGATGCCCGGTTCGCCGGCCGACCGACTCTGAAGGAGCGCACACCATGACCGAAGCCTATATCTACGACGCGGTTCGCACGCCGCGCGGCAAGGGCCGCGCCGACGGCGCCTTGCAGGAAGTCACTGCGGCGCGCCTTTCCGCCCAGGTTCTCAACGCGCTCAAGTCCCGCAACGGGCTCGACGGTCACGCGGTCGAGGATGTGATCTGGGGCAATGTCACCCAGGTGGGCGAGCAGGGCGGATGCCTGGCACGCACCGCGGTGCTGGCCTCGGAGCTGGACCAGTCCATCCCCGGCCTGGCCATCAACCGCTTCTGCGCCAGCGGCATGGAGGCGGTCAACATCGCTGCCAACCAGGTGCGCGGCGGCGCGGGCGACGGCTACATCGCCGGCGGGGTCGAGATGATGGGGCGCGTCGCCATGGGCTCGGACGGCGCGGCCATCGCGGTCGATCCCTCGCTGGCGATGGAGACCTATTTCGTGCCGCAAGGCATTTCGGCCGACATCATCGCCACCGAATACGGCTTCACCCGCGATCAGGCGGATGCGCTGGCCGTCGAATCGCAGCGCCGCGCCAAGGCGGCCTGGGACGACAAGCGGTTTGCCCGCTCGATCCTCACGGTGCGTGACCAGAACGGCCTGACCATTCTCGATCACGACGAATACATGCGCCCGGCCACCGACATGCAGTCGCTGGGTGCGCTCAAGGCCAGCTTCAAGGAGATGGGCGAGGTCATGCCGGGCTTCGACAAGGTGGCCCTGCTGAAATACCCGCATCTGGAGCGGATCAACCATATCCACCACGCCGGCAACTCGTCGGGCATCGTCGATGGCTCGGCCGGAGTGCTGGTGGGCAACCGCGAGTTCGGCAAGAAATGGGGCCTGACGCCGCGGGCGCGCATCCGCGCCACCGCCAAGATCGGCACCGACCCGACCATCATGCTGACCGGCCCGGTGCCGGTCACCGAAAAGATCCTCAAGGAGTCGGGCATGTCGATCAGCGATATCGACCTGTTCGAGGTCAACGAGGCCTTCGCCAGCGTGGTGCTGCGCTTCATGCAGGCTTTCGATGTCGACGACACCCGCGTCAACGTCAACGGCGGCTCGATCGCCATGGGCCACCCGCTTGGCGCCACCGGCGCCATCATCATCGGCACGCTGCTGGACGAGCTGGAGCGGACCGGCAAGGGCACTGGCCTGGCCACCTTGTGCATCGCATCCGGCATGGGTGCGGCAACCATCATCGAAAGAGTGTGATCATGACCAAGACCAGCGATTTTTCCATGAGCACCGGCGCCGATGGCGTCGCCGTCATCACCTGGAACGTGCAGGCCAAGTCGATGAACGTCATGAGCCTGCAAGGCTTTTCCGACCTTGAGGCGCTGATCGATGCCGCACTGGCCGACGTTGCCGTCAAGGGAGTGGTCATCACCAGCGGCAAGGACAGCTTTGCCGGCGGCATGGACCTCAACATCATCGCCGGCATGAAGAACGCCGCCGGCGACGACCCGGCGCGCGGGCTGTTCGAGGGCGTGATGTCGATCCATCGCCTGCTGCGCAAGATCGAGCGCGCCGGGATGGACCCCAAGACGCTCAAGGGCGGCAAGCCGATCGTCGCCGCCCTGCCCGGCACCGCGCTCGGTATCGGGCTCGAGATCCCGCTCTCCACCCACCGCATCTTTGCCGCCGACAATCCCAAGGCCAGGATCGGCCTGCCGGAGATCAAGGTCGGCATCTTCCCCGGCGCCGGTGGCACGACGCGGCTGGTGCGCAAGATGGGGGCGATGGCGGCCTCGCCGCTGTTGCTGGAAGGCAAACTGAGCGACCCTGCCAAGGCCAGGGCCGCCGGCATCATCGACGAGGTGGTCCCGGCGGACGAGTTGCTGGACCGCGCCAAGGCCTGGGTGCTGGCCGCCAAGGACGCCGACATCGTCAAGCCCTGGGACCAGAAGGGCTACAAGATGCCGGGCGGCGCGCCCTATCACCCGGCGGGCTTCATGACCTTTGTCGGCGCCTCGGCCATGGTCAACGGCCAGACGCAGGGCGTCTATCCGGCCGCCAAGGCGCTGTTGAGCGCGGTCTATGAAGGCGCGATGGTCGATTTCGACACCGCCATCCGCATCGAGGCGCGCTGGTTTACCAATGTGCTGATGAACCCCTCGTCCGAGGCGATGATCCGCACCCTGTTCATCAACAAGGAAGCGCTGGAAAAGGGCGCCAACCGCCCCGCGCTGCCCGATGAGCGGGTCCGCAAGCTGGGCGTGCTGGGGGCCGGCATGATGGGCGCGGGCATCGCCTATGTCGCCGCCAATGCCGGGATCGAGGTGGTGCTGATCGACCGCGATCAGGCCGCCGCCGACCGGGGCAAGGCCTATTCCGAGGGTATTCTGGACACCGGCATCTCGCGCCGCAAGGTCACGCCGGAAACCAAGGCGCAGGTGCTGGGCCGGATCACCGCCACCCCGGACCTTGGCGCGCTGAAGGGCTGCGACCTGATCGTGGAGGCGGTGTTCGAGGATCTGGCCGTCAAGGCCGAGATGACCCGGAAGGTCGAGGCGATCATCGGGGCCGATTGCATCTTTGCCTCCAACACCTCGACCCTGCCGATCACCGAGCTGGCCAGGGCCAGCGCCCGGCCCGAGCAGTTCATCGGCATCCATTTCTTCAGCCCGGTGGACAAGATGCTGCTGGTCGAGATCATCCGCGGCAAGGCGACGGGCGACCGCGCGGTTGCCAAGGCGCTCGATTTCGTGCGGCAGATCCGCAAGACGCCGATCGTGGTCAATGACGCGCGCTTCTTCTACGCCAACCGCTGCATCATCCCCTATCTCAACGAGGGCGTGCGGCTGCTGCGCGAAGGGGTGGCCCCGGCGCTGATCGAAAACGCCGCCAAGATGCTGGGCTTCCCGCTCGGCCCGCTGCAGCTGATGGACGAAACCTCGATCGACCTCGGCGCCAAGATCGCCAAGGCCACGCGGGCCGCGATGGGCGACGCCTATCCGGACGGCGCGGCTGACGAGGTGGTGTTCTGGATGGAGGCGCAGGGGCGGCTTGGCCGCAAGGCCAAGGCGGGTTTCTACGCCTATGACGAGGCCGGCAAGCGGCAGGGGCTGTGGTCCGGTCTGGCCGACAGGTTCCCGCTGGCCACCACCCAGCCGGACCTGACCACGGTCCAGCACCGGCTGATGTTCGTGCAGGTGCTGGAAGCGGTCAGGGCGCTCGAGGACGGGGTCCTGACCGATATCCGCGAGGGCGATGTCGGGGCCATCCTCGGCTGGGGCTTCGCGCCCTGGTCGGGCGGACCGTTCAGCTGGCTAGACATGCTGGGCGCGGCCTATGCGGCCGAGCGCGCCGGCGAACTGGCGCAGGCGCATGGCGACCGCTTTGCCTGCCCGAAGCTCTTGCAGCAGATGGCCGACAAGGGGCAGAGCTTCTACGGCAATCAGGCCAGGACCGGCAAGGCCGCCTGAGCCAACGGGGCCACCCTTCGGGGTGGCCCTAGCCCGCCGCGCGGCCAAACAGGCCGGTCAGCGCCCGCTGCACCAGTGAGGTGACCTTGGGCCTTGGCAGCGCCACGAAGGGCAAGGGCCGGCAGACCTCGATCGCCGCGATCCCGACCCGCGCGGTCAGCGCGCCGTTGATGACCCCTTCGCCAAACCGCCGCGAGACCTTGGACAGCGCGCCGCCACCGGCCACGGTGCCGATCAGGTCGTCGCCGACCGCCACCGCGCCGGTGGCGACCAGATGGGTCAGAACGGTCCGCACCAGCCGCCAGCTGCCAAACCAGCCGGAGCGGCCACCATAGATATCGGCGATGCGGCGGATCATCCGCAGGTTGGCCGTGAGCGCGACAAAGACATCGGCCAGCGCCAGCGGCACCAGCGCGGTGACCGTGGCCACCTGCCGCGCCGCCGCCTCGACCTCGCGCCGGGCGCGTTCATCGAGCGGATGCAGCAGCACCTGCTCGGCATGGCCCAGCATCGCATCGGCATCCAGCAGGTCCGGCTGGCGTTCGTCCAGAATGGTCAGGCCGCGCGCCATGTCCGGCCGCCCGGAATAGAGCCGGTGCAACTGCCGCATCACCGCGCGGGCCGGCGCAAGATCGGTGCGCCCCGCCGCGTCCGCCGCCTGATGCTGGAGCGCATCGATCCGCCGCAGGCGGGCAAAGGCCGCCAGTTCCCTGAGTGCGATGGCGGCCAGCAGCAGCAGCAACAGCCCGACCAGCCCCGCCGCCGCCAGGCCCAGGATGGGCGAGCGGGCGAGCAGCGCGTTGAGGTAGTCCCACGCCGCCAGCGAGACGACGAAGCCCGTCAGCCCCAGAACCACCGACCAGAACCAGCGCGCCAGCCGCGAGGGCCGCGCCACCGCCAGCGCCGCGACCCGCTGCATGGCCGCGCCCTGGGGCGCATCGCCCTCATCGGCGATCTGGGTCGCGGCCTCGGGCTGGGCCACGGGCAGGCTGTCGTCAAGGTCGATCAGGACAGGTTTCGTCTTGGTCATGGCCTGATCCTCGCTTCGGCGCCAGGTTGTCTTTTCGCAATTCCGGACGCCGTTTCGGCCGGGGTGACCCATCCGGTGACGAGAAAAGTGCTGGTCCGGCGCATCATGTCAACCGGTCCCCGAACAGGAATTCCGCCGCCCGGTCCAGCCGGATATGCGGCGGGCCGTCGCCGCTGCGCAGGGTGAGCGGCGCGGGCGCGAATTTCATGATCGCGTAATCTGCATCGAGCCATTTCTCCGCCCCCTCGCGCGCCGGAGACAACAGATGCGCCGGGTCCGAGGGCAGTTGTCCGGGGTAGAATGCGGCCTGCTTGCCGGTTTCGGCCAGGCGTCCGCGGACCACGTCGAGCCGCCCGCCCTCGTGGTCGATCGTGTCCTCGACCGTGGTGCGCAGGGCGGCAATCGACATGGCGGCGGTGCGGGCACCGGCGAAATCGGCCCGGTCGCGGGCATCGCGCAGCAGGGCCTGGGTGATCGCGGTCAGTTGCGGGTGCTGCTTGTGGTGCAGATGGTCGGCCTTGGTGGCGGCGAACAGGATCCGCTCTACCCGCCTGCCCGCCCAGATGCGGCTGAGAAAATCGTTCTTTCCGGGCCGGAACGCCGCCAGGATATCGGCCATGGCGTGGCGCAGATCCTCGACCGCGCGCGGCCCGGAATGGATGGCGCCCAGCACGTCCACCAGCACGATCTGACGGTCGATCCTGGAAAAATGGTTGCGAAAGAAGGGTTTGACCACGTTGCGCTTGTAGGATTCAAACCGGCGGTCAAACTCGCGCCAGAGACTGCCGCGCCCGGCCCCGGCCGCCGCGCGCAGCGGCGCGAAGGTCAGCACCGGCGATCCGGCCAGATCGCCGGGCAGAAGGAACCGCCCCGGCGAGCAATCGGAATAGCCCGCATCCCGCGCCTGCCCCAGCGCCTGGGTGAACTCGGCGGCCAGCCGTTGCGCCTGCGCCTCGTCCAGCGCCACCGTGGCATCGGTGTCCGCCTCCAGCGCCAGATAGGCGGCGCCGCCCGGTTGCAGGGCAAGGCGGGCGAGCCGGTCTTCGGACCATTGGGCAAAGCTCTTGCCCAGAAGCCCCAGATCCAGAAGCCATTCGCCGGGATAGTCGATGATGTCGAGATGCACGGTGCGCGGCCCGGTCAGGCCGGCCAGAAACCCGGTCGGCTGCACGCGCAGCGACAGGCGCAGCTCGCTGATGCGGCGGGTCCCCTCGGGCCAGCCCGGATCGGTCGAGGTGAGCCGCGCCAGATGCTTCTCGAAATCGAAGCGCGGCAGCGTGTCGTCGGGCTGCGGCTGCAACCATGCGGCGCGGATGCCGCCGCTGCTGGCGGCCACCAGTTGCGGCATGCGGCCCCGGTCCATCAGGTTGGCCACCAGCGAGGTGATGAACACCGTCTTGCCCGCGCGGCTCAACCCGGTCACGCCCAGCCGGATGACCTGATCGCCAAAGGGCGCGGCCAGCGTGTCGGTCACGGTTTCCACCCCGCGCACTATTCCATCGGCGATGGCTGAGATGACCAAGACCTGCCCTTTCAAAACATTGTCCTGCACAAGATAGGGAGTGACATGGGTGCTGGGTAGGGATTGATTTGCGTATCGCTTGCCCCTATGGCCCCGGTCCATGCCCCGCTTTGCCCTGAAAGTCGAATATGACGGCCGCCCCTTTGCCGGCTGGCAACGTCAGGCTGACCAGCCCAGCGTGCAGGGCGCGGTCGAGGCGGCGCTGGCGCGGCTGGAGCCCGGCCCCCATACCATCGCCGCCGCTGGCCGCACCGATGCCGGGGTGCATGCGACCGGTCAGGTCGCCCATTGCGATCTTGAGCGCGACTGGGACCCGTTCCGCCTGTCGGAGGCGCTCAACTGGCACCTCAAGCCGCTGCCGGTGGCGATTGTCGATTGCGCGCGGGTGGCCGGTGACTGGCATGCGCGGTTTTCGGCCATCGAGCGGTCTTACGTCTTTCGCCTGATCGCCCGCCGCGCGCCGCTGACCCATCAGGCGGGGCTGGCCTGGCGGGTCAGCCACCGGCTGGATGCGGGCGCCATGCAGGCCGGGCTGGACCAGCTGGTCGGGCGGCATGACTTCACCACCTTCCGCTCGTCGATCTGCCAGGCCCAGAGCCCGGTCAAGACGCTTGACGAGGCGCGGGTCGAGGCGGTGGAAACCGCCTCGGGGCAGGAGTTCCGCCTGCATTTCCGCGCCCGGTCCTTCCTGCACAACCAGGTGCGCTCCATGGTGGGCACGATCGAGCGGGTGGGCGCGGGCGCCTGGGCGCCGCAGGATGTGGGCCGCGCGCTGGCCGCCGCCGACCGCAGCGCCTGCGGGCCGGTCTGCCCGCCTGACGGGCTGTATCTGGCCGCCGTCCGCTACCCCGAAGACCCGTTCAGTTAGGCGTCAGCCGCATTTTGAATGGCCGCAGCTGGCGCAGGTCATGCAGCCCTCGATCATCCGCAACTCGTAGAGGCCGCAGGACGGGCAGGCCTTGCCGCGCGCGGCGGTGGGGCTGGCCGATTTGGGATCGGATTTCAGCCCCATCCCCTCGCCTTCCAGAAAGCCGATGGCGATCATGTGGCGCTCGATCACCCCGCCGATGGCGGCAAGGATCGAGGGCACGTACTTGCCGTTCATCCACGCCCCGCCGCGCGGATCGAACACCGCCTTGAGCTCCTCGACCACGAAGGACACATCGCCCCCGCGCCGGAACACCGCCGAAATCATCCGCGTCAGCGCCACGGTCCAGGCGAAATGCTCCATGTTCTTGGAGTTGATGAACACTTCGAAGGGACGGCGATGGCCGGCCATGACGATGTCATTTACGGTGATGTAAAGCGCGTGCTCGCTGTCGGGCCATTTCAGCTTGTAGGTCTGGCCTTCGAGTTCCGAGGGTCGGTCGAGGGGCTCGGAGAGGTAGACAACATCGCCGTGGGGAATACCGGGGCCCGCAATGTCGCTCGAAACCGCTTCGGCGTCATCATTGGTTCCAAATTGAAGCCAACCGGCGGTCACGCCAAATACCTTGGCATAATGCGCAGCGTGGTTAGCATAACCTCTTTCACCATTCTCGTGCTGTCCGTAGAGGGCTTCGCTCTTCCCAAGCGCAGTCGCCGCAGCTCGTTTGGTGGCAAATCCAGCGTCAATACGCGCCTTGGTCAGGCGCTCACTTGGTGATGATGGCGTGGATGCGGATACACTCAACACGCTCCCCGTCACGTCATTCGGACGGTAGGTGGTGCAGCCTTTGCAGCCCTGGTCCCAGGCGGCCATGTAGACCTCCTTGAACGCGTCGAAATCAATGTCGGC
>CAUJIU010000126.1 GCA_963205075.1 Pseudomonadota bacterium
CCCAGCACCTCGACCTCGCGCACGAAAACCTCGATCTCGCCGGTGGGCAGCTTGGGGTTGACCAGATCGGCGGCCCGCGCCTTCACCTCGCCATCGATGCGGATGCACCATTCCGAGCGCACCTTTTCGACGGCGGCAAAGGCCGGGCTGTCGGGGTCGCAGAGCAGCTGGGTCACGCCGTAATGGTCGCGCAGGTCGATGAACAGGATGCCGCCATGGTCGCGCACGCGATGGACCCAGCCCGACAGGCGGACGGTCTGGCCGACATCCGCCTTGGTCAGGGCGGCGCAGGTATGGGTGCGATAGGCGTGCATCTGGTCATTTCCTATGGTTCGAGGCGTCGCAGCGATACATCGCGCCGGGGCCGGGAAGTCAAGCAAAGCCTGCCTGAAACGCCCATATCCGGGCCGCTTTCAGCCCGGTTGCGCCCAAAGCGCCGGGATCAGCCCGCGCGCCGAGTTGCCGACAAGGAGCCTAACCCTGCCAAGGTCCGCCACCCGCAGCACGGCCTCGCGGCACTGCCCGGTGGCCAGCATTTCGGCCCGCAGGCAGCCCGGCAGCAGCCCGGAAGTAAGCGGCGGCGTGCAAAGCCCGGCACCGGCGTCAAAGAACAGGGAGGTGATGGTGCCTTCGCAAACCTCGCCACGCTCGTTGGCAAAGATCGCCTCGTCGATCCCCTGCGGCAGGTCGCGGCGTTCGGCGTCCTGCGCCGCGCGGCGGGTCGATTTCACCGCCAGCCACGCATCATCGCTCCGGTAGACCTGCCGCGCCAGCGCGATGCGCCACGGGCCTGCGGCCGGCAGCAAGGGCGCGCTGGTCACGGCCAATTCGCCGCCGCGCGCCAGCGTCAGGCGCAGGCGGGCGGGCGCGGCCGGGCAGGCGGCGATCAGGGCGGCGCGGGCGGCATCGGCGTTGCAGGCAAAGCCCAGCCGCGCGGCGCTGTCGGCCAGCCGCTGCAGGTGGAGGTCCAGCCGCAGCAGGCGCGTGCCGTCCCAGCCGAGGGTCTCGATCAGCCTCAGGCCGGGGTCGGTGCGCGCGGCGTGGCGAAGCGGGCTTTCCACAGGGCTTCCTCCCATTCCTCGTCCTCGCGGGAATCGTGCACGATCCCGCCTCCGACATTCATGACGATCCGGCCGCCTTCGAACAGGCTCAGGGTGCGGATCATCACGTTGAAGGCGGCGCGCCCGTCCGGTGCCATCCAGCCCATGCAGCCGCAATAGGCGCCGCGCGGCCCGGCCTCGACCTGATGGATCACCTGCATCGCCCGGATCTTGGGCGCCCCGGTCACCGATCCGCAGGGAAACAGCGCCCGCATCAGCGGATCCAGACCCGCGGCTCCGCGCAGATGGCCCTCGATCTGCGACACCATCTGATGGACCGTCGCGTAGGTCTCGATCTCGAACAGCTGCGGCACCCGCACCGACCCCACGCGCGACACCCTTGCGATGTCGTTGCGCAAGAGATCGACGATCATCAGGTTTTCGGCCCGGTTCTTGGGGCTGAGCCGCAGCGCCTCGGCCAAGGCCGCATCGCGGCCCGCATCGGGATCGCGCGGCGCGGTGCCCTTCATCGGGCGGGCCGAGATGCGCCCCGCGCCATCCACGGCAAAGAACATCTCGGGCGAGCGCGAAATCAGCGCCGGCCCCTGCCCCATCTCGGCAAACCCGCCCCAGCCGACCGGCTGGCCGCCGCGCAGCGCCCCATAGAGCCCCAGCGCGGTGCCCGAGGTCAGCTCTGCCCGCATCGGGAAGGTCAGGTTGGCCTGATAGATATCCCCCGCCGCGATATAGGATTGCACCGCCGAAAACGCCGCGCCGTAGTCGCTGCGCGAGATCATCGGCGCGGGGGCGGTCAGGCGCGCATCCGCCGCCTCGGCACTTGCCCGCGCCAGCAACGGCCCGGCGTCCTGCGGGCCGTCATATGTGCCAAACACCGCCAGCGGTTGCGCCGCCGCCTCCGGCAAGAGCGGCTCCAGCCGCGGCTCCAGCGCCAGCCCGGCCTCATAGCCCATCCAGCCCGCGACCCAGGCGCCACCGGCGCGGGCCCGGTCCAGCTCGGCCAGCATGGCGCGCAGCTCGGCCCCGGTCCGGGGCGCCCATAGCCTGAGCGCGCCCGAAAACAGCGCCGGGACGGTCTGCGGACCATGTTCGCACAAGATCAACCTGGATGCCTCTGCCGCTGAGTCGGGTGAGGACCGATAACAGACCCGACGGGGGTCGGAACAGGGTTGCGCCGCGTCCCACGCTGACTATAACCGCGACAATTTGCGAACCGCCAAAGAATCCAGTCAGACCGCCGCCCCCTCGGCGGCGATTGACCAAGAACGGGTGCCCTGATGCCGAAGAGAACCGATATCAAGTCGATCATGATCATCGGCGCGGGGCCCATCGTCATCGGTCAAGCCTGCGAATTCGACTACTCGGGGGCGCAGGCCTGCAAGGCGCTGCGCGAGGAAGGGTACCGGGTCATCCTGGTCAACTCGAACCCTGCCACCATCATGACCGACCCCGGTCTGGCGGATGCGACCTATATCGAGCCGATCACGCCCGAAGTGGTGGCCAAGATCATCGAGAAAGAGCGCCCCGACGCGCTGTTGCCGACCATGGGCGGGCAGACCGGGCTTAACACTTCGCTGGCGCTGGCCGACATGGGGGTGCTGGACAAGTTCGGGGTGCAGCTGATCGGCGCCAACCGGCAGGCCATCGAGATGGCCGAGGACCGCAAGCTGTTCCGCGAGGCGATGGACCGGATCGGGCTGGAAAACCCCAAGGCCACCATCATCACCGCGCCGCTTTTGCCGAGCGGCAAGCGCGACATCAAGGCGGGCGTGCAGCTTGCCATCGACGCCATCGAATATGTCGGCCTGCCCGCCATCATCCGCCCCGCCTTCACGCTGGGCGGCACCGGGGGCGGGGTGGCCTATAACCGGGCCGAGTACGAGCACTACTGCCGGTCTGGCATGGATGCCTCGCCTGTCGGGCAGATCCTGGTCGATGAAAGCCTGCTGGGCTGGAAAGAGTTCGAGATGGAGGTGGTCCGCGACAAGGCGGACAATGCCATCATCATCTGTTCTATCGAGAACGTCGATCCGATGGGCGTGCATACCGGCGACTCGATCACCGTGGCCCCGGCGCTGACCCTTACCGACAAGGAATACCAGATCATGCGCAACGGCTCGATCGCCGTGCTGCGCGAGATCGGGGTCGAGACCGGCGGGTCGAACGTGCAATGGGCGATCAACCCCGAAGACGGCCGCATGGTGGTGATCGAGATGAACCCGCGCGTGTCGCGGTCTTCGGCTCTGGCGTCCAAGGCCACCGGCTTCCCGATTGCCAAGATCGCGGCCAAGCTGGCAGTGGGCTACACGCTCGATGAACTGGACAACGACATCACCAAGGTGACGCCCGCCAGCTTCGAGCCCACCATCGATTATGTCGTCACCAAGATCCCGCGCTTTGCCTTCGAGAAATTCCCCGGCGCCAAGCCGGAACTGACCACGGCGATGAAATCGGTGGGCGAGGTGATGGCCGTAGGCCGCACCATCCACGAGTCCTTGCAGAAGGCGCTGGCCGGGCTGGAAACCGGGCTGAGCGGCTTTGACGAGATCGCCATTCCCGGCGCGCCCGACAAGACCGCCATCGTCGCTGCCCTGTCCAAGGCCACGCCTGACCGGCTGCGCACCATCGCCCAGGCAATGCGGCACGGGCTGAGCAACGACGAGATTCACGCGGTCACCAGGTTCGACCCGTGGTTCCTGGCCCGCATCCGCGAGATCATGGACACCGAAGCGGCGGTGCGCGAAGGCGGCCTGCCCGATACGGCCGCCGGCCTGCGCGGGCTCAAGATGCTGGGCTTCACCGATGCGCGGCTGGCCATGCTGACCGGCAAGACCGAGGCGGAGGTTCGTCGCGCCCGGCTGAAACTGGGCGTGGTGGCGGTGTTCAAGCGCATCGACACCTGCGGCGCCGAGTTCGAGGCCCAGACGCCCTACATGTATTCGACCTACGAATCCCCCGCGATGGGCGATGTCGAATGCGAGGCCCGCCCCAGCGACCGCAAGAAGGTGGTCATCCTTGGCGGCGGCCCCAACCGCATCGGGCAGGGGATCGAGTTCGACTATTGCTGCTGTCATGCCTGCTACGCGCTGACCGG
>CAUJIU010000127.1 GCA_963205075.1 Pseudomonadota bacterium
TCTTCGTGGATGCGTCCTGCGCAGTCATTGTCTACCCCACCTGTCCGTCGCTCGCGCTCAGGACGTGGTCCTTCTGCGCCGTGTGCCGCCGACGGTATAGATCGCCGCAGCCGCCACAACCACGGTGCCTTCGATCACGCCCTGGTAATTGGCACCGAGGTTGAGGATATTGAAGCCGTTGGTCAGCGTAAACAGCAACAGCGCCCCCACCAGGGTCTTGATGACGCTGCCCGCGCCGCCAAAGAGCGAGGTGCCGCCCAGGATGGCCGCGGCGATCACGGTCAGTTCCGCGCCTTGCAGCGCGGTGGGGTTGACCGCGCCAAGGCGCGAACCAAACAGGATGCCGGCAAAACCGGCCGTCGCGCTGGACAGGATGAAGCCGGCCATCTTGTAGGCTCCGACATTCACCCCCGAAAGGCGGGCGGCAATCGCGTTGCCCCCGGTGGCGTAGACCCGGCGCCCGATGGTGGTGAAACTCAGCACCGCCCAGACCAGCGCGGTATAGATCGCGGTATAGATCACCGGCTTGGCGACGGTCAGGTCGGACCCGCCCCACAGGGCGACGAGAAGCAGCACCCCGCCGGCGGCAACGCCGCCCGGAACGCTGACGGCAACCTGCTGGCCGCGCGCGCGCGCCCGGATCAGGCGCAGCCCGAACCACGCAATCAGCGCGATCCCGGCGATGATCAGGGCCATCTGCACCGGCACCTTGCCGCCCTCGAACAGCACCATCTGCGCCTTGGCCTCCGGCGTCGAGACGATCAGCGACCGGCCATTGGTCAGGATCAGCACCAGACCCCGGATGGCGGTGAGCGTGCCGAGGGTCACGATGAAGGCGTTGATCCCCAGCAACTGCACGATCGCGCCGTTGAGCACCCCGACCATGCCGCAGCTGACCAGCGCCACCAGGGCCGCAGCCCAGAAGCCCAGCGGCCCGGCAAGCCCGACCGTGATCGCCGCCCCGAGCGCGGCGACCGATCCGACCGACAGGTCGAAATTGCCGGTGATCAGGATCACGGTCATGGCCACGCCCATCAGCGCGATCATCGAGCTTTGATAGAGGATGTTGGTGATGTTCACTGGGCTGAAATAGGGCGGCCGGCCGGACATCGCGGTGACGATTCCGAGCGTGACCATGAGCAGGATCAGCGCATAGTAGACCCCGGCTTCGCGCAACCCGAAATGGCGCTTCCAGTCAGATTTCTGCATGATGGGTTCCTTTGTCTGCGGCCTTGTCGGGCGCGGTCCCGGCGGCCGCCGAGAGGCCGGAGGCGAGCAGGATCAGGTCCTGATCGTCCACCTCGGCGGCGTCCCGCTCTGCCACGACGGCCCCGTCACGCATCACCAGGATGCGGTCGGACACGGCCAGTATTTCCTCGAATTCGGATGAGATGATGATGACGGCAACGCCGTCGGCGGCCAGCTTGCGCACCAGGGCGAGAATGTCGGCCTTGGCGCCCACGTCGATGCCGGCGGTCGGCTCGTCGAGGATGATCAGCCTTGCCTCGCCGAACAGCCAGCGCGCCACGGTAACCTTTTGCGCATTGCCCCCCGAAAGCTCGGTGACGAAGGTCTCGGGGCTGTCGGTCTTGATGTTGAGCATCTCGATCGCGCGCGCGGCCCATTCCATCTCGGTGTCGCGGTTCAGGAACAGTCCGTGCCGCGCGGTCTGGTCCAGATAGGGCAGGGAATTGTTCTTCCAGATCTCGAAAACCGGGATGATGGCCTGCTGGTCGCGGTCCTCGGGCACCAGTGCCATGCCGGCCCGCACGGATTGACGCGGCGAGCGGCCCATGGTCTTGCCGTTCATCACGACCTTGCCGGTGGCGTGCTTGTCGGAGCCGAAGATGGCGTGGACCAGTTCACTGCGCCCGGACCCCAGGAGCCCGGCGATGCCGATGACTTCGCCCGCGCGCAGGGTCAGGTCGGTGGGTTGCAGTCCGGCGGGCGAGGCGAGGCGCTCGCATTCCAGCACCACCTGATCGCGGATGGTGCCACGGTCATGGCGCAGATGCTCCAGCGTGCCGACGGTCTTGCCGGCGATGGCATTGGCGATATCGGCTTCCGCGACATCCGAGGTCACGGCATGCATGACCGTCTTGCCGTCGCGCAGGACGGTGACTTCATCGGTCAGGGCGACGATCTCGTCCAGGAAATGCGACACGAAGATGATGCCCTTGCCCTGTCCGGCCAGTCGCCGGACGGTCGCATAGACGATCTCGCGCTCTTCCTTGGCCAGCGAGGCGGTTGGCTCGTCCATGACGATCAGGTCGGCGCCGTAGCTCAGCGCCTGCAGGATGCAGACCATCTGCCGCGCGCCGATCGACAGCTCGCTGACAAGGTCATCGGGGTTGATCCGGTAGCCGACCTCGTCGCAGATCTCGGCAAACCGGGTCCGGTCATGCGGATCGCGGCGCCAACCCGACTCTTTCCACAGAAAGACGTTCTCCAGCACCGACAGCGTGGGAACCAGCGGGATATTCTGATGAATCGTCGCGATGCCGGCCTTGTTGGCTTCGAGCGGCGATGAAAATGAAACCGGCTTGCCCTTCCAGACCTGACTGCCGCTGGTGGCGGGATAGGTCGCGGAGAGGATCTTGATGAGGGTGGACTTCCCGGCGCCATTGGCGCCGAGAAGCCCGTGAACGGACCCTGCATAGGCCGCGAAATCCACGCCCCGCAGGGCAACCGTCCCGTTGGGGAAGGTCTTCTGGATTTCGGTCAGCTCCAGCAGGGGCTGTTCACCGCGATGTTGTGGTGATTGGCGCACGGCCCGATCACCACTGCCCGACGCAGTCGTCGACGTTGTCGATGCTCACACCCGGGGTCGGATAGGTGATGAACTCGGCCTCATGCGGCGTGCCGTTGGCAACGTCGTAGAGCACGTTGAACGAGATGCGACCGATCTCCTCGGGCTTGTAGCAGACGGTGCCGTCGACCGAGCCGTCCTTGATCGCGGCAATGGCCAGCTTGGAGCCGCCAAAGCCGACCAGAAGCGCATCGGAGCCCGCAGAGGCCACGGCGCGGGCGCAGCCCACGACCATGTCATCGGCCTGGTTGAAGAACAGGTCGATATCGGGGTTGGAGGCCAGGATGTTCTGGCAGGCGGCCTCGCCCTTTTCTGCGGTCCAGTCACCGGGCTGGGCGGCAACGATCTCGTAGGCCTGGCCGGCTTCGGCCATCCCGGCCTCGAAGCCCTCGGTGCGCTGCTGGACTTCGGCGTAACCGGCGGCACCCTCGATGATGGCGATCTTGGCCACATCGACACCCTCCAGCAGGCGCGCAGCCAGCAGACCCACTTCACGGCCCGCGGCAACTTCCTGCTGCGTCACCAGAGCGGCGAGGCTTTCGTAGACATCGTCGATCGGGCGGGTGGTGGTGTCGCCGATCATCGAGGCCGAGGCCACGACGGCCACGCCGGCGGCAGCGGCCTTGTCCGCCCAGGCGGCAGCAACGGCGCTGTCATTGGGCATGATGGCGATGCCCTTGACGCCCTGGGCCAGCAGATCGTCGATATCGTTGGTCTGCTTGAGAACGTCGCCCTGCGCGTCCAGAACGATTGCTTCCGCGCCCACTTCGGCAGCCGCGTCGGCAAAGCCCTTCGCCACAGCGGCCGCGAACGGAAAGCTCAGGCCGTTGCTGGAAAAGCCATAGGGGCCCATGTCCGCCGCGATGGCGGAAGTGCCCAGCGTCATGCCCAGTGCTGATACACCGGCAAGAAGTCTGATCGTGGTCTTCATCTTGGTCCTCCCAAAGATCGTTGTAGGTTGCTTGGAGTGGTGCGTCAGCACCGGTCTTCACCGTTTCCCCATGATTTGCCGTCTGGTCATCCAGCCGGCCTCTTGCGCTCCACGAGGTAGAGGTGGTCACAGACCAGAACGACATCGCCGCGCTGGTTGGTGATCTCGATGGCCTCGGTCACGAAGCCGTGCGTCGCCCGCTTGGGGTGATCGCGCTTCTCGGTGATGGTGGCCCTGGTCTTGATGGTGTCGCCGATATGCACCGGGCGGATGAACCGCAGCCGGTCATAGCCATAGGACATCGCGAAGGGGTTGATGGTGGACGCGGTCAGGCCGATACCGACCGAAAAGACCAGCGTTCCATGCGCGATGCGCTGCTTGAAGTCCTGGGTGGCGCACCATTCCTTGTCCATGTGATGGGGAAAGAAATCGCCGGTATGGCCCGCATGCACGAGGATATCGGCCTCGGAAATCGTGCGCCCGAAGGTCTGGCGCGAAAACCCGATCTCGTAGTCCTCGAAATATTGCTCGACGATCATCAGGCAGCTCCCGAATTGCTTTGCGGTATCGCGGCCAGCACGGCATGGGTGTGCGCACCCAGCGCCGGCGCGGCGGTCGGATTGTGCAGCACCGCACCATCGAACCGGATCGGGCAGGTGGTCGTGGCGATGCCGCCGACGGTCTGCACCACATCCAGGGCATCAAGCGCCCCCGATTCCATCAAGGCCGGGTAGTCCAGCACCTTTGCGCACCAGATGCCGGCAGGCTCCAGCAGGCCGATCCATCGATCGGTTGGCCCGGTGACCAGGTGGTCCCGCAGGATCGCCTTGATCTGGTCCCGATGGCGATAGGCCAGGTCGGGATCGTGGTAGGGGGCCAACCGATCCAGGGAGAGGAGGTCGCCCAGCCGGGCGATCGGCGTCATGGCGATGGCGATGTGACCATCGCTGGTGGCGTAGATTCCATAGGGCGCGGTCGCGTGCACATTGGCGCCGCTGACGGCGCTGCGCGGCGGCTGCGCGCGGTCATGGGTATTGAGGAAGCTGGTGAACTGCTCGAATTGCAGGTCCATCGCCGAGGCGAGCAGGCTGACCTCGACCAGGCCGCCGGCGCCGGTGCGCGCTTGCCGGAACAGCGCCGCCAGAATGCCCTGCGCAAGGTGCATGCCCGCCGCAATGTCGGTGACCGAGACGCCAATCGGGATCGGCGCGTCGTCCTGACTGCCCGAAAGCCAGGCCATGCCGGAGCGCGCCTGCACCAGCAGATCCTGCCCCGGCAGGTCGCGCCAGGGGCCGGAAGTTCCGTAGCCCGACACGACGCCGTAGATCAGCCGCGGGTTCAGGGGCTTCACGTCCGCATGACCCAGCCCGATCCGCTCCATCACGCCGGGGCGGAAGTTGTGGATCATCACGTCCGCGGTCGCCAGCAGTGCCTTGACCTGCGCCAGGTCGCCCGCATCCTTGAGGTCGGCGGCGAGGCTTTTCTTGCCGCGGTTGATGGTGTGAAACAGCAGGCTGTCATCACCGATCCACTGGTCGGCCACCGCAAGCGAGCGGCACAGGTCGCCGCCCTCGGGGCGTTCCACCTTGATGACCTCGGCGCCCATGTCCGCCAGCCGCATCGCGCAGACCGGTCCGGCCAGGAACTGGGAGAAGTCCAGAACCCGGACACCGGCGAGCGGCAAGCTGGAGTGCGAGGCGGGGTTTGGCATGTGATTCTTCCTATTTGTAGTTGAGAAAACATTTTATACACGAGAAAGCAACGGAATTTTACGCTGCATTGCAGCACGAAAGCCCAAAAAACGGCCAATTTGCAGGGCGTCTTGCCAAGATTTAGAAATTAGTTTTTATATAGGAGCCATGCCGGAACAAGTCCCGACCGGCGTCTGCCGCTGGAGCCAGGACCATGACGACACCGCCAAAGCTGATCGGGATGACCTGGGACCACCCGCGCGCCTTCGACAGTCTGGTCGCCGCCTCGGCAGAGTATGAAGCGCGCACCGGGGTGGCCATCACTTGGGAAAAGCGCAGCCTTCAGGCCTTTGCCGATGTGCCCATCGACCGGCTGGCGCGAACCTATGACCTGATCATCCTCGACCATCCGCATGTCGGGCAGATCGCCGAAAGCGGCTGCCTGCGCCCGTTGCCCGCGATGCCCGCCTCGGCGTCGCTGGGCGGGTCGGTCGAGTGCTATCACTGGCGCGGGCAAAGCTGGGCATGGCCGGTGGATGCCGCCTGCCAGATGGCGGTGATCCGCCCTGACCTGGCAACCGGCTTTCCGGCCTGCTGGGAACAGGTCATGGGGCCGGGCGGCGCGGATTTCCGCCTGCTGACGCCGCTCAAGCCGGTGGACGCCTTCGACATGATGCTGACCCTGGTGGCCAGCCGGGGCGAGGTGGCGCTGGCGGCCTCGCCGGACGAATTCTGCTCGCGCGACAATGGCCTGCTGGCCCTCACGGTCCTGAAGCGCCTGTTCAGACTGGGCCCGGCCGAGGCCGCCGGTTGGAACCCCATTCAGGTGCTGGAGATCCTGTCGGAAAGCGACGATTTCGCCGCCTCGCCCTGCCTGTTCGGCTATATCAACTACGCCCGGCCCGGCTTTCGCCGCCATGCGCTGAGCTATGTCGATCTGCCGGTTTTCGACGGCATCGGCGCCCGGCGGGCCATACTTGGCGGGGCTGGGATCGGGGTCTCGGCGCTGCGTGGGCAGGGCGACGCTGCGCAGGACTTCGCCGCCTGGGTCACATCGGCGCCAGTGCAGTCCGGCGTCTACCTGGCAAACGAAGGCCAGCCGGCGCATCTGGCGGCCTGGCAGGCGCGGCGCCACGACCCCGCCCATGCCGGATTCCTCGATGGCGGCTTTGAGACCATCCGCACCGCCTGGACCCGGCCGCGCGACCAGTGGTTCCTGCATTTCGTCGACGAGATCTGCGAGATCTTCCCCGACTTCTTTCTGCGCGATCAGGATGAGGCGGCCTTTCTGGACCGCCTGAACGCGCTCTATCGCCACGCCATCACGAGGAACCCGGCATGAAGCACATCATCGTCACCGGCGGCAACAAGGGGCTCGGGCTGGCCCAGACCGCCGAATTCCTGGCGCAAGGCGCCCATGTCCACGTGGTCGCGCGTTCGCGCGGCGATCTGGATCAGCTTCCGCAAGCGCATCTGAGCTACCATGCCGCCGATCTGGCGGACTGGGACGATACCGGCTGGCTGGACCGGATCCAGGCGCAGGCCGGCCATATCGACGGGCTGGTCAACAATGCCGGCGTGCATCTGAAAAAGCCGGTCTGGGAGGTTTCGGGCGACGAGCTCGAGGGCGTGCTGGATATCAACGTCAAGGCCATGTTCCGCGCCTGCGGCCGCTATGTCGCGCTGCAACGCGAGCGGGGCGGGGCGATCGTCAACATCTCGTCCATGGGCGGGTTGATGGCGCTGCAATCGGCAGCCGCCTATGTCACCGCCAAGACCGCGGTGATCGGCCTGACCCGCAGCGTGGCGGTGGATGCCGCGCCGCTGGGCTTTCGCTGCAATGCCGTCTGCCCCGGCTTCATCGAAACCGACATGACCCGCGCCGTGCTGGCGAAAGACCCGGCCCGCCGCGCCCGGATCGAGGGCCGCATCCCCTCGCACCGGTTCGGCACCCCGCAAAACGTCGCCAAGGCGGTCGCCTTCCTGATCTCCGACGACGCGACCTACATCAACGGCGTCGCCCTGCCGGTCGACGACGGCTACGCAATCGGATTCTGAAAGCACATCATGACCCATTTCGCCACTGTCCTGACCGCCGCCAAGACCATCGAGACCACCCGGCGCGACCTGCCGCCCGTCGTGCCGCCGGGCCATGTGCGCCTGGCGCTGGCCACGGCCAGCCTGTGCGGGACCGACCTGCACTATTACCGCCACTTCGCCAATGCCGGCTTCGTGATGCAGCGTCCGGTCACGCTGGGGCATGAGGCCTGCGCCTATGTGACGGAGGCCAATGGCAGCGATCTGGCCCCGGGCCAGCTGGTAGCGCTGAACCCGATCATCAATTGCGGCCAGTGTGAAAACTGCCGCGCCGGACTGGAAAACCACTGCACCGCCAAGAAGTTCCCCGGATCGGCGACCACGGTGCCGCATATCGACGGCTTCTTTCAGGCGGCGTTCGATTTTCCCGCCGCCTGCTGTCACCCGGTTCCCGAGGGCACCGATCCCGATCACCTGACCTTTGCCGAGCCGCTGGCCTGTTCGATGCATGCCGTCACCATGTCGGGCGCCGCGCCGGGCGAGCGGCTGCTGATCACCGGCTGCGGGCCGATGGGCCTGCTGGCCGTGGTCGCGGCAAGGGCCGCAGGCATCGAAACCCATGCCACCGATGTCCGGCCCGAGGCCGTGGAGCTGGCGCTGCGTATCGGCGCGAGCGGCGGCTTTGTGTCCGGTCAGGACAACCCCGAGCCCAACAGCTACGCCGCGGTCATCGAGGCCAGCGGATCGCCCCATGCCTTCAACGCCGCGCTGGATTGCGTCAAGCGGCGCGGGGTGGTGGCGATCCTGTCCAACATCCAGCCGTCCGGCACGCCGGTCAACCTGCACAAGATCATGCTCAAGGAAGTGCGCGTCGTTGGCTCTTTCCAGTTCAACGCCGAGTTCAGGCGCGCCATCGAGCTGATCGTTTCCGGCCGGCAGGACTTCTCGCAGCTGATCGCCGCGCGCTTTGCGCTGCCCGATACCGGAGCGGCGCTGGAGCACATGCTGGCCGGCAAGGCCGCCGGAAAGATCCTGATCAAGCCCAGCGCCTGACCATGCTGCCGCCGGTCATTGACAGCCATGTCCACTGGCGCGACCCGGCCATCAATCCCTATGAGGCCCTGTCCGATGCCGTCGGCGAGGATGGAAAGCGGTCCGGGGGCGCGGCAAAGAGGTACCTGCCCGCCGATTATCTGGCCGATGCGGCCGGACAGCAGATCATCGGCATCGTGCATGTCGAGGCGGAATGGCGCCGGTCCGATCCGGTTGGCGAGACGCTCTGGCTGCAGGACCTGGTGCGCAGCGGCGGGACCGGCGGTCTGCCGGTCGTGATCGTGGGCTATTGCGACCTGTCACGGGTGGACGCCGAGCGGGTGCTCGAAGCCCACGCGGCCCAGCCATCGTGCCGGGGCATCCGCCAGATCCTGAGCCGGGTCGAGGGCAGGCCGGACCTGTGCTGGGCCGGGCGGGACTATCTGGAGGATGACCGCTGGCGCCGGAACTTCGGGTATCTGGCGAGATATGGCCTGGCCTTCGACCTGATGTGCTTTGCCCATCAGCTGGCGCCGTTTGCCCGGCTCGCAGCAAGACACCCCGACATCCCGGTTCATCTCGAACACGCCGCGCTGCCCTGGGATCACAGCGACGAGGGCCGCGCCGCCTGGCGCGAGGGAATGGCAAGCCTGGCGGCGCTGCCACAGGCGGACGTCAAGATCTCGGGCCTCGGCAACACCATACCCGATTGGAGCGAGACCAGCATCCGCGACTATGTGCTGGAGACCATAGACATCTTCGGCACCCACCGCGTCAGCTTCGCGTCGAACTTTCCGACGGACCGGCAATTCAGCGACATGTCCGCAATCTGGAGAGCCTTCGACGCCATCACGTCAGGGTTCTCGGCCACCGAACGCGCGGCAATGTTCGCCGGAAATGCAGCAAGGGCCTACGGATTGAATCGCTGAACCGAGGGCAACCGGGATGGACCCGAAAAGCGGTCCATCTGCTCTTGCCATGGCCACATTTGTGAAAGTGGCCGCACGTCCTCGCGTTCCGCAGGTTCAGCAAGCCATACCGTCTCCAGACCAAACCAGATCGGCAGCGAGCCCTGTTGCT
This sequence comes from Pseudomonadota bacterium, assembly GCA_963205075.1. Classification (GTDB taxonomy): domain Bacteria; phylum Pseudomonadota; class Alphaproteobacteria; order Rhodobacterales; family Rhodobacteraceae; genus KLAP22. The sequence goes on from CAUJIU010000127.1 coordinate 9,581, forward strand.
TCGCTGCGGTATTGTAGGCGCGCCAGAGTGTCGTGCGATAGGTTGGGTGTGTGAGAAAACTCATGCAGCCCAAACAACACTTTGGCGTCACTCAGGAAATCTCTCGCAGCCGCCTTCTAACGATCTTCCACAGAGCCAACTGAGGAAGCTACCTGACCCCCGTTGCCGAAAGGTTTCGGGGGTCTTTTTTCGTCACATTGTTCGTTCGTTGTGTATGATCGAAGTTGAACCGAATGACTTACCGGAAACCTGATCGTGAACATACTGTCGCTTCTTA
>CAUJIU010000128.1 GCA_963205075.1 Pseudomonadota bacterium
GCGAGGCTCAGTCCTGCGGCGACAGCCCCGACACCACCCCCGGCGCCGTCACCAGCGGCACGCGCCGGGTGTCATCCACCGGCGCGGTGTTCGTCTCGGCCCGGACCAACAAGTAGGGTCAGCGGCTAAGGCCGCCATGCAGGGAAGGCGGCAAACTGATCGCTAATCCGTGTCCGAGGTGCCGGTCGGGATGCTGAGTTATCTGGCCTGCGAGACGAGGCCCTACTTACAAATCCAGCCCAAGCTGCTCTTTGGCTTTCTGCTTGATGAAAGCCACAGCGAGGTCCTTGACGACTGCCAAAGTCCCTCCTCCAATTGATGTGAGGCTCTGTTTGGTCGTTTTCCATATTCCGTCGTCGCGGACCGCATCGAGATAATCGTGGCCATCAAATGCAATTCTCACTCGCGTGGGAAGATAAGTGCCTAGCGTGCCCCCGTCTTGTTCGCAGAACCCAGCCTGTTCCATCAACGTGAGCTGGTAGGCATCCTTTTCAACAAAGAAACTGTCGCCGCGAATCCATGCCCAACCATCTTCGGAATCCATAGTTTCCAAGTGGAGCAAGATATCCCGAATTCGGTTTAGGTCGCGAGTGGCCACTACCTACTCAGCCCCCCGTGCAACGTCGGCACGTCCAGGCTCGCGAAGCCGTAGTGACGCAGCCAGCGCAGGTCTGAATCGAAGAAGGCGCGCAGGTCGGGGATGCCGTATTTCAGCATGGCGATCCGGTCGATGCCCATGCCGAAGGCAAAGCCCTGCCACTGGGTCGGATCGACGCCGGCGTTTTGCAGCACCTTGGGATGGACCATGCCGGAACCGAGAATCTCCAGCCAGCTGTCGCCCTCGCCCACCTTCAGCGTGCCGTCTTCCCACGAACAGCGGATATCGACCTCGGCCGAAGGCTCGGTGAAGGGGAAATGCGAGGCGCGGAAGCGCAGGTCGACGTTGTCGACCTCGAAATAGGCTTTGACGAATTCTTCGAGGCACCATTTCAGGTTGGCCATCGAGATGTCCTTGTCGATGGCCAGCCCCTCGACCTGATGGAACATCGGGGTATGGGTCTGGTCGTAATCGGCGCGGTAGACGCGGCCCGGCGCGATGATGCGGATGGGCGCGCCCTGCGCCTCCATGGTGCGGATCTGCACCGGGCTGGTATGGGTGCGCAGCACATGGGGCGGGCGATTGTCGCCCGGCGCGCGGTGCATGTAGAAGGTGTCCATCTCGGCCCGGGCCGGGTGATGGCCGGGGATGTTGAGCGCGTCGAAATTGTACCAGTCGCTGTCGATCTGCGGGCCTTCGGCCACGGCAAAGCCCATATCGGCGAAGATGGCCGTGACCTCCTCGGTCACCTGGCTGATCGGGTGGATGGTGCCCTGACGGCGGTTGCGCCCCGGCAGCGTCACGTCGAGCCATTCGCCACGCAGACGCGCATCGAGCGCGGCATCGGCCAGACCGGCCTTGCGCGCCGCGAGCGCCGAGTTGATCTCGTCCTTGAGCGCGTTCAGCGCCGGGCCGGCGGTCATGCGCTCTTCGGCGCTCATGCCGCCGAGTTCGCGCATCCTGAGGCTGATCTCGCCCTTCTTGCCCAGGGCGTTGACCCGCACCTCCTCGATCGCGGCCTCGTCGGCGGCGTTGGCGATGGCCGAAAGGTATTTCTGGCGCAGATCGTCCATGCAAAGGCTCCAAACTAGTCCAGAGGCGGGTTAGCGCGGCGGGCGGCGCGTTGCAAGCGCGCCAAATGCAAAGGGCCGCCCGAGGGGCGGCCCAGTGACATCACGGGTTCGGGCAGTTCAGGCCAGGGCGGCCTTTGCCTTGTCGACGATGGCGCTGAAGGCATCGGGCTCATGCACGGCCAGATCGGCCAGGACCTTGCGGTCAACCTCGATACCGGCCAGCGACAGGCCGTTGATGAACCGCGAATAGGTCAGCGTGGCGTCAACGGCGCGGACGGCGGCGTTGATGCGCTGGATCCACAGGGCGCGGAAGTTGCGCTTGCGGGCGCGACGGTCGCGGGTGGCGTACTGGTTGGCCTTGTCGACGGCCTGCTTGGCCACCTTGAAGGTGCGCGAGCGGCGGTCATAGTAACCTTTGGCCGCGTCGAGAATCTTCTTGTGACGACGATGGGTGACGGTTCCGCCTTTGGTACGGGACATGTTCGGCTCTCCTTAGCGGGCGTAGGGCATCATCGGCTTGAGAATCTTCTCATCAGCCGCGCACAGCACAGTGGTACCGCGAGCGTCGCGGATGAATTTGGTGGTACGCTTGATCATGCCATGCCGCTTGCCGGCCTGAGCTGCCTTGATCCGGCCGGTGGCCGTCACCTTGAACCGCTTCTTGCAGCTCGACTTGGTCTTCATCTTGGGCATTTCCATCTCCTCTTGCGAGCGGTGAACGCGCGACTCGGCATGCCACTTTGGCCGGACGCGCGGGGATTAGAGCGGGCCGTATAGGACGGAGCGGCCTGATAGGCAAGGGCTACTTGGTGTAGCGGCCGATCACGCGGACGAAGGCATCGGGGATCGAACCGAAGCTGTAGCGACCCGGCTGCTCCTTGACGGCGGCGGCCACCAGACCGCCGCCGATCAGGATCAGGATCACGGCAACCTTGGGAAACCGGCTTTCGGAATAGGCGCCGACGATCGAGGGAAGCGAGAAGCCGATCACCGTGACGCCGATGACTATGAACAGATCGGGATCCATCGGTTCCTCCCGCGGTTGATCTGGCCCGAGCCTACTCCGGGTCCGAGCTGTAAATCAAACGTTCCTCGCAGGGCGCCACGCGCAGGATGTTGGTCGAACCCGGCGTGTTGAAGGGCACGCCGGCGGTAACGACGATGAGATCCTTCTCGGTGGCGAGGTTTTCCTGCCGCGCCGCGCGGACAGCGGCGACGACGGCCACCTTGAAGCGGTCCACCGGGCCGGTGATCACGCAGGTGGTGCCCCAGGTCAGGCAGAGGCGGCGGGCGGTGCGTTCAAGCGTGGTCAGCGCGATGATCGGCACCCGCGGACGTTCGCGCGCGACCAGCGCGGCCGTGGTGCCGGATTGCGAAAAGCAGCAGATGGCCTTGATGTTGTTGGTGGTCTCGGCGATCTCGCGCGCCGCGGCCACGATGCCGTCGGCGACGCTGGCGCGCTTGGCCCGGCGGCTGGCCTCGATGATCTCGGTATAGGTCGGATCGGCCTCGACCTCGCAGGCCACGTTGTTCATCGTGGTCACGGCCTCGATCGGGTACTGGCCGGCGGCGGATTCGGCCGACAGCATGATCGCGTCGGCGCCCTCGTAGATGGCGGTCGCCACGTCCGAGACCTCGGCGCGGGTCGGCATCGGGCTTTCGATCATCGATTCGAGCATCTGGGTGGCGACGATCACCGGCTTGGCCGCGGCGCGGCTCTTGCGCACCAGCTGCTTCTGGATCGGCGGCACGTTCTGCACCGGCAGTTCGACCCCCAGATCGCCGCGCGCCACCATGATGCCGTCGGATGCGGCCAGGATGTCATCGAAGAACCGCACCGCCGAGGGCTTTTCGATCTTGGACAGGATCGCCGCCCGGCCCTTGGCCAGCGCGCGCGCCTCGTCCACGTCGGCGGCGCGCTGCACGAATGACAGGGCCAGCCAGTCGACGCCGAGTTCGCAGACAAACTCCAGATCCTTGCGGTCCTTGGCCGAAAGGGCGGCCAGCGGCAGCACCACATCGGGCACGTTGACGCCCTTGCGGTTGGAGATCGTGCCGCCCACGGTCACCTCGCAATTGGCGAAGTCGCGCCCGCAATCGCGCACCTTCAGGCGGATCTTGCCATCATTGACCAAAAGCGAGGCGCCGGGCTCGAGCGCGTCGAAGATTTCTTTGTGCGGCAGCTGCACCCGCGTCGCGTCGCCTTCGGCCTCCTTGAGGTCCAGCCGGAAATCCTGCCCGACGACCAGTTCTTCCTCGTCGTTCTTGAACTTGCCCACCCGCAGCTTGGGGCCCTGAAGGTCGGCCAGAATGCCGATCGGGCTGCCCACGTCCTTTTCCACCTGGCGAATGATGGCGTGGCGGGCGCGGATCTCTTCGTGATCGCCATGGCTCATGTTCAGCCGGAACACGTCGGCTCCGGCCTCGTGCAGGGCGCGGATCATCTCGTAGCTGTTCGAGGCCGGGCCGAGCGTCGCCACGATCTTGACATTGCGTTGGCGTCTCATGCCATAGCTCCTTGTTCTACTGTTCGACCTGGCGCGCGCGGCAATCGGGTAGCGGTGATCGTTAGCGGTAACGCCTTTCGGCGCCCTTATTGCGCAATTCACATCGAACGACAACTGACCTAGATGCTGTCCAACCGTTTTTGAAAAACCGGAGCAAACGTGACGCAGACAGCCTTTGAAGTCGTCGGCGAGGCCCGCACGGGCCGCTGGGTGGTGACCTGCGACCACGCGACCAACATCGTGCCCGACTGGGTTGGCGGCGGCTCGCTGGGGATCGGCGCGCCGGACATGGAGCGCCACATCGCCTATGACGTCGGCGCCGCCGGCGTGACCCGGCATCTGGCCGACGCGCTCGGCAGCCCGGCGATCCTGAGCCGGTTCTCGCGGCTGGTGATCGACCCCAACCGGGGCGAGGACGATCCGACGCTGCTGATGAAGCTCTATGACGGCACCATCATCCCGGCCAACCGCCACGCCGATGCCGCCGAGCTGGAGCGCCGCAAGCAGCGGCTTTATCACCCCTACCACGCGGCCCAGGCGCGGCTGACCGCGCGTGACGGCGCGGTCCTGCTGGCGGTTCACAGCTTTACCCCGCGCCTCAACGGCCGCGACCCCCGCCCCTGGCAGATCGGCATCCTGCATTCACATCTCGACAGCCGGCTGGCGCTGCCACTGATCGACCGGCTGCGGCAGGAACCCGATCTCTGCGTGGGCGACAACCAGCCCTATTCCGGCCATCTGCCGGGCGATTCGGTCGACCGTCACGCACTGGCGCACGGGCGCCCCAACGTGCTGATCGAGCTGCGCAACGACCTGATCGCCGACGATGCCGCACAGGCCTTGTGGGCCCGGCGGCTTGCGCCGATACTGACCGAGGTGCTCGCGGCCTCCGGCCTCTGAGCCCGTTTGCTGGAGGAGACCCGATGGACCCCCAAACCCGGATCGAACTGGAGGCGGCGGCCTTCCGGGCGCTGCGCGACCACCTGATCGACAAGCGGCCCGACGTGCAGAACATCGACCTGATGAACCTCGGCGGCTTCTGCCGCAACTGCCTGTCCCGCTGGTATCAGGAGGCAGCCAATGCCCGCGGCATCCCCATGACCAAGGACGAGGGCCGCGCCGCCTTCTACGGCATGGACTATGCCGACTGGGTCGCGCAGCATCAGACCGAGGCCGACGCCGCCAAGCAGGCCGCCTTCACCGAAGCCTTTGCCCGCAATGTCGGCAAGCCCTCGACATAGGATCAGCCATGCGCCCCATCGACCAGCTTTCGCACTTCGTTCACGATGCCCTGTCCGCGGGACATGGCCGCGCCGAGATCGACGCGGCCCTGACCGAAGCGGGCTGGTCCAGATCCGAGATCTCGGGCGCGCTTGGCTCCTGGGCCGAAGGGGACTTTCGGCCGCCCGTGCCGCGCCCGCGCCCGATGGTCTCGGCGCGCGAGGCCTTCACCTACGCGCTGATGTTCCTGACGCTGGCGGTCAGCGCCTGGCACCTGACCTCGCTCAGCTTCAGCCTGATCGACCTGTGGCTGCCCGAGCCCGACGGCTATGACATGCGCTACTACGCCTATGACAGCATGCGCTGGTCGGTGGCGACGCTGGTGATCTTCCTGCCGGCATTCCTGTGGCTCAACCGCCGCATCCAGCGCCAGACCCGCAGCGACCCGGCCCGCCGCCGGTCGTCGATGCGCAAGTGGATCGGCTACCTGACCCTGTTCCTCGCGGTCATGTCGCTGGCGGGCGATGCGATCTATTGCCTCTATACCTTCCTCAACGGCGACCTGACGCTGCGGGTGCTGGCCAAGGCCGGGGTCGTCGCCGTCATCGCCGGCACGATCCTTCTCTACTTCAGGGGCGAGGTCGAAGATGGCCAGGCTGACTGAAACCCTCGCCCCCGTCGCCATTGCCACGGTCGGCGTTCTGGTCGTGGGCCTGGGGTTTCTGGCGATCGGCGGCCCCGAATCCGCACGGCAGGAACGCCGCGACCAGCAGCGGCAAACCGACCTGCAGCGGCTGGACTACCAGGTGCAATGCCTTGCCGGAAATGCCGGCAACCTGTTGCCGCAGGCCATCTCGGGCACCGACGCCTGCCCGCTTCCCGACGATCTTGTCGATCCGAAGACGGGCGAGGCCTACCGCTACCAGATCCTGTCCGAGCAGTCCTACCGGATCTGCGCCACCTTCGAGTCCGACGCGCCGGTCTACGATCAGCGGTTTGACCCGGAGTCCGGCTGCCTGTCGGCGACCGTCAGCCCCTGAGGTCAGATTGCCGCCTTGCGGCTCTCGTCGAGATAGATTTCCCGCAGCCGCGCGGTCAGCGCGCCGGGCTTGCCCGTGCCGACCTTGGCGCCGTCGATCTCGACCACCGGCATCACGAACATCGAGGCCGAGGTGATGAAGGCCTCGTCCGCCGCCTGGGCCTCGGCGATTGTGAAGGGGCGCTCCTCGACCGTCATCTGCGCCTCGCGGGCAAAACGCAGCACCGCCGCGCGGGTGATGCCGTGCAGGATGTCATTGCCCAGCTGGCGGGTGATGATGGTGTTGCCCCTGACGATATAGGCGTTGTTGGAGGTGCCTTCGGTGACCATCCCGTCCTCGACCAGCCAGGCATCGTCGCAGCCGGCGGCCTTGGCCATCATCTTGCCCATCGACGGATAGAGCAGCTGCACCGTCTTGATGTCACGGCGGTGCCAGCGGATATCGTCGATCGAGATGACGCGGATGCCGGTCCGGGCGAGCGGCGTTTCGGCCATGCCGAGCTTGGACTGGGTGAACATGACCACGGTCTGCGGAGTGACCCCGGGGTCCGGAAACACGAAATCCCGGTCGCCCGAAGACCCGCGCGTGATCTGGAGATAGACCGACCCGTCGATCACCTCGTTGCGCGCCACCAGCTCGCGATGCACCGCCAGCAGCGCCTCGGCGCTCATCGGCATCGCCATGTCCAGCTCTTTCAGCGACCGTTCCAGCCGCGCCACGTGGCCGGCAAAGTCGATCAGCTTGCCACCCAGAACCGACGTCACCTCATAGACCCCGTCGGCCATCAGGAAGCCACGGTCAAACACCGAGACCCGCGCCTCGGCTTCGGGCACGAACTCTGCGTTCACATAGACGATGCGGCTCATGATCGGATCCTTGCCTGAGGTTGGAACTGTCGCGGTCTTCGGCCAGATGCGTCGGCGCGTCAAGGCCCGCCGCCCTGGCTCCGGCCCCCTTCATTTTGGCCCAAATACCTATTTGAATCTCTCCGCGCAGAAGAATGCTGCGGGTGCAAAATGGTCTTGCGCGGCATGGCGCAATAATCTACCCCCAAACCCACCAGTCAGCGCAACTTCATTACCGAGGCCCCATGTCATTCCGCCTTCAGCCGCCCGCCCCCGCCCGTCCCAACCGCTGCCAGCTGTTCGGGCCCGGCTCGCGTCCGGCCCTGTTCGAGAAAATGGCCGCCTCGCAGGCGGATGTCATCAATCTCGATCTGGAGGATTCGGTGGCGCCCGACGACAAGGCGCAGGCGCGGCAGAACGTGATCGAGGCCATCGGCGATTGTGACTGGGGCACCAAGACGCTGTCGGCGCGCATCAACGGGCTCGATACGCCCTGGTGGTATCGCGACGTGGTCGACCTGCTGGAACAGTCGGGTGACCGGCTCGATCAGATCATGATTCCCAAGGTCGGCTGCGCGGCCGATCTCTACGCCGTCGATGCGCTGGTCACGGCCGTCGAGCGCGCCCGGAGCCGCGCCCGCCCCATCGGCTTCGAGATCATCATCGAATCGGCCGCCGGCATCGCCAATGTGCACGAGATCGCCGCCGGATCGCCGCGCCTGAGCGCCATCAGCCTTGGCGCCGCCGATTTCGCGGCGTCCATGGGCATGCAGACCACCGGCATCGGCGGCACGCAGGAAAATTACTACATGCTGCGCGACGGCGCCCGCTACTGGTCCGATCCGTGGCACTGGGCGCAGACCGCCATCGTCGCCGCCTGCCGCAGCCATGGCCTCTTGCCCGTGGACGGGCCGTTCGGCGACTTTTCGGATGACGAGGCATATCGGGCGCAGGCCCGCCGCTCGGCCACTCTGGGCATGATCGGCAAATGGGCCATCCATCCCAGACAGGTCGCGCTGGCCAACGAGGTCTTTACCCCCTCGGCAGAGGCGGTGGCCGAAGCGCGCGAGATCCTCGCCGCCATGCAGGCCGCCAAGGACCGGGGCGAGGGCGCCACGGTCTACAAGGGCCGGCTGGTCGATATCGCCTCGATCAAGCAGGCCGAGGTGATCGTGCGCCAGGCCGAATTGTTCGCGCTGAGGCCGGCCGCTCAGTAGTCGCGCAGGAACACCGCCCCGAATTCGCACAGGCGGATGCAGTCGCTGGCGTCGCCACCTTCGTTGTCGGCGCGCATGCTCATGGCGGCACCGGGGCCCTCGAAGCGCCGGTCGTCGCATTCATAGTCGCCGGGATAGGCGCCCAGATCGTTGCCGAAGTCGATGGCCGCGCAAACGGTCGCCTGCCGGGCCTCGATATAGTCCCAGAGCCGGACCGTGCCCTTCTGATAGGCCGCCAGACAGTCCGAGGCGTCGCGGCCGATGTGGTCCCAGCTCAGGTCGACCGCCATGCCGACGCCGAAGAAGCGCCGGTCGTCGCATTCGCCATCCGAGTTCCAGTCGCCGGTGTCGTCGCCGAAATTGATGCCATCCACGATCCGGAAGCCCAGCGGCGCCGGGTGGCCCTTGACCGGCGCCGAACCGCCGACCACGACGATCTGGCCGGCATTGAACGCGCCCTGACAATCGGTCGCATCATGGCCGATATCGGTATCGAGCAGCGGTGTCTGCGTCATGCCGGGGCCCTCGAATCTCGGGTCGTCGCATTCGCCGTCATTGGACCAGCGGCTGCCATCATCGCCAAAGTCGATCGACTGGGCCAGGGCCGGCTCCCCCAGCGAGATCAGGACCAAAAGCGCGGAAACGGCGGCGAGACGCATGACAACCTCCTGTCAGATGACCTGCCGCGAAAGTGCCGCCGCCGGGCTGCAAATGCAATCGCGGAGTTGCCGCCGGCGGCCTTTCGCGGACCCCGCCGCGCCGCCTTGGTTGCATATTGCCCGCCCCGCACCTTATATCGCTGAACAACAAGCGGAGCGCGTCGATGACCCACTACCTCGAATTCGAAAAATCGCTGGCAGAGATCGAAGGCAAGGCCGAAGAACTGCGCGCCATGGCGCGCGACAACAGCGAGATGGATGTCGAGAAGGAAGCCTCCGCGCTGGACAAGAAGGCGGCCGACCTGCTGAACAGCCTCTATTCCGGGCTTTCGGCATGGCGCAAATGCCAGGTGGCGCGCCACCCGGACCGGCCGCATTGCAAGGATTACATCGACGCGCTGTTCACCGACTACACCCCGCTGGCCGGCGACCGCAACTTTGCCGATGACCACGCGGTCATGGGCGGGCTTGCCCGGTTCAAGGGCCGCGCCGTGGTGGTGATCGGCCAGGAAAAGGGCAGCGACACCAAGACCCGGATCGAGCGCAACTTCGGCATGGCCCGGCCCGAGGGCTACCGCAAGGCCATCCGCCTGATGGCGCTGGCGGACCGGTTCGGCCTGCCGGTGGTGACGCTGGTGGACACGCCCGGCGCCTATCCGGGCAAGGGCGCCGAAGAGCGCGGCCAGTCCGAGGCCATCGCCCGGTCGACCGAGAAATGCCTGCAATTGCGGGTGCCCGTCGTCAGCGTCATCATCGGCGAGGGCGGCTCGGGCGGGGCGGTGGCCTTCGCCACCGCCAACCAGGTCGCCATGCTGGAACATTCGATCTATTCGGTGATCACGCCCGAGGGCTGCGCCTCGATCCTGTGGAAAGACGCCAACCGGATGGTCGAGGCCGCCGAGGCGCTGCGGCTGACCGCCCAGCATCTCAAGGAGCTCGGCGTCTGCGACCGCATCATCCCCGAACCGCTGGGCGGCGCCCACCGGGACCCTCAGGCGACGCTGCGCGCTGTCGGCAAGGCCATCGAGGAGATGCTGGCGGACCATGACGGAAAGTCCGGCGACACCATCCGCGCCGAGCGCCGCCGCAAATATCTCAACATCGGCTCGCAGGGCCTGGCGGCCTAGGCTACCACATCCCCTTGCGGGCGCGCGGCGCCCAGTCGGCGTCATAGGCCCGCCCGTCGAAACCGGCCTTCAACTCGGCCAGGATGTCGCCCGGCGTCGGCAGGTCATGGGCAGGCTGGTCCCTGTCCCACAACTGCGAGCGCAGGAGCGCGCGGGCGCATTGGCTGTAGACCTCGCCGATGCGGATGACGATGACGCTGCGCGGATGCTTGCCCTCGACCTCGAAGTCCGCCAGCAGCGCCGGCGCGGTGGTCACCACCGCCCGCCCGTTGACCCGGATCACCGTGTTCGAGCCCGGCACCATGAACAGGCAGCTGACGCGCCCGTCGCGCACGATGTTGCGCAGGGTGTCCATCCGGTTGTTGCCGCGCCAGTCGGGCAAGGCCAGGGTATGCGCGTCGATCGCGCGCGCCACGGCGCCAAGGTCGCCGCGCGGGCTGCAATCGGTGCCCTCCGGCCCGACGGTGGCCAGCAGGCAGAACCGCGAGGCCGCGATCCAGCGCCGGTAGGCGGGGGTCAGCCGATCGGCAACCTTGAGGATGGCCGCCTCGCCCGGCTGCCCGTACAGCGCCTCGAGCGCGGCGATGTCGGTGATCTGGTCCGGATCAGCGCCCACTGACAAACCCCGCCTCCGCCATCAGCGCGTTCGAGCGGCCTTCGATCTCGGCCTCCAGACGCTTCATGAACTCCTCGAGCGGCATGCCCCTGGCGATGCGCGGCAGGAACTCGACCACGGCGGTTCCTTTCCTGCGCATCACGCCGCGCTTGGCCCAGAACACACCCACATTGCAGGCAACCGGCACGCAGTCCTGCCCCAGGTCACGGTAGAGCACCCCGGTCCCGATCTTGTAGGGCGCGACCACGCCGGGCGGGATCCGCGTGCCTTGCGGATAGATGACCAGCTGCCCCGGCTCGCTGCGCCCGGCCGAGACATCGGCCACCATCTGCTTGACCGCCTGCGACCGCTTGCCGCGATCCACCGGGATGCAGCCCAGCCGCAGCGCATATTGCCCAAGGAACGGCGCCCAGATCAGCTCGCGCTTCATGATGAACTTGGCACGCGGGACCGAGCCGTAGAGGATGATGATATCCAGGAAAGATTGGTGCTTGGCCGCGATCATCACCTCGTCGGTGGGCGGGGTTCCGCGAACCTCGACCCTCAGCCCGATCATCCAGCGCGCCAGCCAGATCACCAGCCGGCACCAGGCATGGGCGGCGGCGACCGCGCCGCGCGAGCTCGCCATTGCCCAGGGCAGGAAGACCACCGCATAGACGGCCATGCT
>CAUJIU010000129.1 GCA_963205075.1 Pseudomonadota bacterium
CTGCTGGCGCTGGCACGCGCCGTGGTTGTAGGGCTCGATCGGGCCGCACGGGCCGAGAGCTGAGCCGGCGCGCCGGGGCACCCGGCGCGCCGAAAGGTCCTGCCGGTCAGCCGTCGAAATCGACCGCTTCCATGATCCGCAGCGCGGCGGGGCGGTGGCCCGCCACTTCGGTCAGGTCGATGGTGTCGGGCGTGAACGGACCCCAGCTTTGCACCAGTTCCGACAGCGCCGCCCCCGGCAGCACCGGGAATTCATGGTTGGTTTCGGCGTAGATCGCCTGGGCTTCGGGTGAGACGAGGAACTCCATCAGCTGCAATGCCTCCTCGGGGTTGGGCGCCGCCTTGGTCATCGCCACGCCCGAGACGTTCATATGGGTGCCGCCGCCCTCGAACACCGGATAGATGATGCGCACCGAATTGGCCCATTCGGCCTGCTCGGGGTCGGCCAGCATCTCGCCCATGTAATAGGTATTGCCGAGGCTGATATCGCATTCGCCGACCCAGATCGCCTTGACCTGCGCCCGGTCGCTGCCTTCGGGCTTGCGCGCCAGATTGGCCTTGATGCCTGCGGCCCAGGCCTGCGCGTATTCCTCGCCATGATGGGCGATCATCGCGGATAGCAGTGCCAGGTTGTAGTTGTGCAGACCCGAGCGGGTGCAGATGCGCCCCTGCCATTGCGGGCCGGCAAGGTCTTCGTAGGTGGTCACCTCGCCATCGGCGACCCGGTCGCGGCTGGCATAGACGATGCGGGCGCGCGAGGTCAGGCTGAACCACAGATTGTCGGGCGAGCGGAACTCGGCCGGAATCGCGGCGGTCAGCACCTCGCTGTTCACCGGCTGGATCACGCCGGCATCGACGATCTGGGTCAGGTTGGCGATATCGACCGTCATCACCAGATCGGCGGGCGAGCGCGCGCCCTCGGCCTTGAGCCGCTCGACCAGGCCTTCCTCGACGAAGGCCACGTTGACGGCGATGCCGGTCTCGGCGGTGAAGGCGTCAAGCACCGGCTGGATCAGCTCGGGCTGGCGGGTGGAGTAGATGTTGACATCGGCCAGCGCCGGCAGGGCGACGATCGCGCCGGCAGTGGCGAGGAGGAGGGAACGGATGGTCATGAATGGCTCCGGTGTTTCAGGTGCCTCTCTATTCCTGACTAAATCGCTCAGGTCAATACCTGATGCAATCACTCAGGTAAGTTTCGCCGCTCCGCCAGCTTGGCCGCGTCCCAGAGCGCGTCCATCTCGGCCAGGTCGCTCTGGGCGGGGCTGCGGCCTATGGCGGCCAGCGCGTCCTCGATGCTGGCGAAACGGCGGGTGAACTTGGCATTGGCGGCGCGCAGCGCGGCCTCGGGATCGACCTGCAGGTGGCGGGCAAGATTGGCGACGACAAACAGCAGATCGCCGAATTCCTCGGCCGTTTCCTCGGGGCTCAGCCGGTCGCGCGCCTCGGTCAGCTCGCGCGCCTCCTCGACGATCTTGTCGATCACCTGGTCGGTCGAGGGCCAGTCGAAGCCCACCCGCGCCGCGCGCTTTTGCAGCTTGACCGCGCGGGTCAGCGCCGGCAGGCCCATCGCCACCCCGTCCAGCACCCGCGCCTGCGCGGCCCGCGCGCGCTCGGCGGCCTTGATGCGTTCCCAGTCCAGCGTCTGTTGCTCGGCCGACTTGTCGCGCGATTCGTCGCCAAAGACATGCGGGTGGCGGGCCACCATCTTGTCGGCAATGGCGCGGGTGACGGATTCGAAGCTGAACAGCCCGGCCTCGGCGCCCATCTGGGTGTGATAGACGGTCTGCAACAGCAGGTCGCCCAGCTCTCCCTCCAGCGCCGGCCAGTCCTGCCGCTCGATGGCGTCGGCCACCTCATAGGCTTCCTCGATGGTGTAGGGCGCGATCGAGGCGAAGTCCTGCTCGATGTCCCAGGGGCAGCCGCGATCGGGGTCGCGCAGGCGGCGCATGATCTCCAGCAGCCGCGGCAAACCGCCTTCGGGGTCGTGGATCAGGTCGGGCGGTGTCGTTTGGTCCATTGCGGCGGGCGCTCCTTTGCGGTCATGTGGCAAGGGTAAGCCACGTGTCAGCGGAGTCCAGCCATGCCCGTCCTCAACCGAATTGCCGATTTCGCCCCCGAAATGACCGCGTGGCGGCGGCATCTGCACCAGCATCCCGAACTGGCGCTGGATTGCCCGCAGACCGCGGCCTTCGTGGCCGAACGGCTGCGCGAGTTTGGCGTGGACGAGATCCACGAGGGGCTGGCCCAGACCGGGCTGGTCGCCATCATCAACGGGCAGGGGCCGGGCCCGACCATCGGCCTGCGCGCCGACATGGACGCGCTGCCGTTGCAGGAGATCACCGGGGCCGACCATGCCTCGACCATCCCGGGGCGCATGCATGCCTGCGGCCATGACGGCCATACCACCATGCTGCTCGGTGCCGCCAGATACCTGGCCGAGACCCGCAATTTCCGGGGCCGGGTGGCGCTGATCTTTCAGCCCGGCGAAGAACATGGCGGCGGCGCCGAGGTGATGGTGCGCGAAGGGGTGATGGAGCGCTTCGATATCGGGCAGGTCTATGCGCTGCACAACGTGCCGGGCGTGCCGGTGGGGCAGTTCCATACCTGCCCCGGCCCGATCATGGCCGCCGCCGACACGTTCAGCGTCCAGATCACCGGGCGCGGCGGCCACGGCGCCTATCCGCACGAAACCCGCGACCCGGTAATGGCCGCCTGCGGCATCGTGCAGGCCTTGCAGACCATCGTCAGCCGCAGCCACAACCCGATTGACGATCTGGTGTTGTCAGTGACCCAGATCCATACCGGAAGCGCCGACAACATCATCCCCAACACCGCCTGGATCAACGGCACGGTGCGCACCTTCGACAAGGCGGTGCAGAGCATGGTCCGCACCCGCATGGCCGAGATCGTGGCCGGGCAGGCCACCAGCTACGGGGTCGCGGCCGAGCTCGATTACGAGTTGGGCTATCCGCCGACCATCAACGACCCCGGCAAGACCGAGTTCGCGGTCGGCGTGGCCAGCGAGATCGCCGGCGAGGCGGGCGTGCGCGCCGATGCCGGGGTCGAGATGGGGGCCGAGGATTTTGCCTACATGCTGGAGCAGCGCCCGGGGTCCTATCTGTTCGTCGGCAATGGCGACACCGCCGGCCTGCACCACCCGGCCTATGATTTCTGCGATGAAACAGCGCCTTACGGGGCGTCGTTCTTTGCCCGCCTGGTCGAGCGGGCGCAGCCGCTCTGAGCGCGAGCACACTGGAAAGGAGAGCGCCCGATGGCAATGGAAGATGCAAAGCGCCAGGTTGATCTGGCCTTCACCCGCAGCGAGCGCCGGGGGCTGGCGGCCGAAAACGCCTTTGGCGGCGCCACCTCCTTCTTGCGGCGGCGCTACACCAAGGACCTGACCGGCGTCGATCTGGCGATCACCGGCGTGCCCTTCGATCAGGCGGTGACCCATCGCACCGGCACCCGCTTTGGCCCGCGCGCCATCCGCGAGGCCAGCGCGCTGCAACCCTATGATCCGCCCTATGGCTGGGGCTTCGACCCGCTGAGCGAGTTCGATATCGTCGATTACGGCGATCTGGCCTTTGACTACGCCCATACGCCCAGCTTTCCCGGCCTGCTGACCGCGCATATCCGGGGCATCCTCGCGCAAGGGCCGGGGACGGTCACCTTGGGCGGCGATCATTTCATCACCCTGCCGATCCTGCGCGCCTATGCCGAGAAATTCGGGCCGATGGCGGTGATCCATATCGATGCCCATTCCGATCTCTGGGCCGATGACGACATGGACCGCATCGATCACGGAACCTTCCTCTACAAGGCGGTCAAGCTGGGGGTGGTGGACCCCAGGCGGTCGATCCAGATTGGCATCCGCACCGAATGCGACGATTATTGCGGCATCGACTATATCGACGCGCGCACGGTGCATGAAAAGGGCACCGCCTGGGTGGTGGCGCAGGCCAGGGCCAAGGTCGGCGCGGACCCGACCTATGTCACCTTCGATATCGACGCGCTCGACCCGGCCTTCGCGCCCGGCACCGGCACGCCGGTCTGGGGCGGTCTGGCCTCATGGCAGGCGGCGGCGCTGCTGCGCGATCTGGCCGGCATCAACATCGTCGGCGGTGATATCGTCGAGGTCTCGCCTCCTTATGACACCACCGGGGCCACCGCCATCGCGGGGGCTCATGTAGCGATGGAACTTCTGTCGCTATATTGTTGGAACAAAAGGGCAAAGTGATGCCGAACCAACCGCTTGGCGGCAATGACATGCCGCGCTTTGCCGGGCCGAACACCTTCATGCGGCTGCCGGCGCAGGACACGGCCGAGGGGCTGGACGTGGCCTTTGTCGGGGTGCCGATGGATATCGGCACCTCCTGGCGGCCCGGCACCCGCTTCGGCCCCAAGGCGATCCGCGCCGAAAGCGCCATGCTGCGCCCCTACAACATGGGCACCGGTGCGGCGCCTTTCGACGGGCTCACCTGCGCCGATATCGGTGACGTGGCGGTCAATACCTTTGATCTCAAGGATAGTGTTGTCAGGATTACAAGGGCTTACGAGGCGATCCTCGCGCATGGCGCGGTGCCGATGACCATGGGCGGCGACCATACGCTGACCCTGCCGATCCTGCGCGCCATGGCGGCCAAACACGGCCCCGTCGGACTGATCCATGTCGACGCCCATGCCGATATCAATGACACCATGTTCGGCGAGGCCATCGCACACGGCACCCCGTTCCGCCGCGCCCATGACGAGGGCCTGATCGCGCCCGACCGGGTCTGGCAGATCGGCCTGCGCGGCACCGGCTACTCGGCAGGCGATTTCGACGAGGCGCGCGGCTGGGGCTTTACCGTGGTGCCCGCCGAGGAATGCTGGCACCGTTCGCTGACGCCGCTGGCCGCCCGCATCCGGGCCGGGATCGGCCGCAGCCCGGTCTATGTGAGCTATGACATCGACAGCCTCGATCCGGCCTATGCGCCCGGCACCGGCACCCCCGAAATTGCCGGGCTGACCACGCCGCAGGCGGTCGAACTGATCCGCGGCCTGCGCGGGCTCGACATTGTCGGGGCCGATCTGGTCGAGGTCTCGCCCGCCTATGACCCGTCGGGCAATACCGCGCTGACCGGGGCCAACCTGCTCTACGAGATGCTCTGCGTGCTGCCCGGCGTGCCTTACCGCTCGCGGCCCGGCGGCGCTTGACGCCCGCGCCCCTTTGCACGACATGAAGGGGATCACCGCCAAGGGCCCCGCATGTTTCCCGCCGAAAAGCTTGACCAGATCGCTGCCCGCTTCGAGTTTCTCGAAGCCAAGCTCGCCTCCGGGGTCGCCCCCGCCGAGATCGCCGACCTGTCGCGCGAATATTCCGAACTCAAGCCGGTGGTCGAGACCGTGGCCGAATACCGCCAGATCCTGACCGATCTGGACGGGGCCGAGGCGATGCTGTCAGACCGCGAGATGCGCGCGCTGGCCGAGGAGGAGATCCCGCAACTGCGCGCCCGGCTGGAAGTGGCCGAGGCCGCCGTGCGGCTGGCGCTGTTGCCGCGCGACGCCGCCGATGCCCGCCCCGCCATCATCGAGATCCGCCCCGGCACCGGCGGCGAGGAGGCGGCGCTGTTCGCGGGCGACCTGTTGCGCATGTATCATCGCTATGCCGAGGGCCGGGGCTGGAGCTTCGAGACCATCGAGGAACAGGCGACCGAGCTGGGCGGCATCAAGGAAGTGGTGGCGCGCGTCGCGGGCGAGGGCGCCTTTGCCCGGCTCAAGTACGAATCCGGCGTGCACCGGGTGCAGCGGGTGCCCGAGACCGAAAGCGGCGGCCGCATCCATACCTCTGCGGCTACCGTGGCGGTGCTGCCCGAAGCCGAGGAGGTGGATGTCAGGATCGACGCGGGCGACCTGCGCATCGATACCATGCGGTCATCGGGGGCCGGTGGCCAGCACGTCAACACCACCGATTCGGCGGTGCGGATCACCCACATCCCCTCGGGCATCGTGGTGACCAGTTCCGAGAAATCCCAGCACCGCAACCGCGAGATCGCCATGCAGGTGCTGCGCACCCGGCTTTATGACCTCGAGCGCAGCCGCGTTGATCTGGCGCGTTCGGCTGACCGCAAGTCGCAGGTCGGCAGCGGCGACCGCTCCGAGCGCATCCGCACCTACAACTTCCCCCAGGGCCGCATGACCGATCACCGGATCAACCTGACGCTCTATTCGCTGGGCCAGATCATGCAGGGCGATCTGGACGAGATGATCGACGCGCTGACCGCCCATGCCCAGGCCGAGCTGCTGGCCGAGATGGAGGCATGAGCCACGCCGATGGCCGCGCGCTTCTGGCCGATGCCGCGCGGCGGCTGACGGCGGTGGGCGTGGCCGATGCCGGCCGCGATGCGCGGCGGCTTCTGGCCCATGCGCTGGGCATCGCGCCGGGGCGGCTGAGCGTGGTGCTGAACGATCCGGTCAGCGATGAGGCGGGGGCGGCGTTTCTGGCGCTGGTTGCGCGGCGGGCCGCGCGCGAGCCGGTCTCGCACCTTGTCGGGCGGCGCAGCTTCTACGGGCGCGAGTTCCGCGTGACCTCCGACGTGCTCGACCCGCGCCCCGAAACCGAGATGCTGATCGAGGCGGCGCTGGCGGCGCCGTTTCGCCGGGTGCTCGATCTGGGCACCGGGTCGGGCTGCATCCTGCTGACGCTGCTGGCGGAAATGCCCGGCGCCACGGGCATCGGCGCCGACATCTCGGCGCCCGCGCTGGCGGTGGCGCATCAGAACGCGCTCGATCTGGGGCTGGGCGATCGGGCCGGGTTTCGGCTCAGCGACTGGACCGATTCCATCGACGGCATCTTCGACCTGATCGTCTCCAACCCGCCCTATGTCGCGGCCGGTGAGATGGCGGCGCTCGAACCCGAGGTCGTCCGCTACGAGCCGCATCTGGCGCTGACCGATGGCGGTGACGGTCTGTCGGCCTACCGCGCCATTACCCGGGCCGCGCCGGGGCACCTGCAACCGGGCGGCAGGCTGATGGTGGAAATCGGCCCCAGCCAGGCCGATGCGGTCAGCGCCATGATGATCGGGGCCGGATTCGTGGCGGTCACGGTGATCCCCGATCTGGACGGGCGTGACCGGGTGGTCTCGGGCCGCTGGCCCGGAAATGGCTGAAATACCCGCCGCAAGCGGCCACAATCCGTGCCAAAGCGCCTCAGAATCGCAATTTCCACTTGCTCTCGCCCCGGCCGCGTGCTTTCCAAGGGCATCGGCTGGTCCGAGGTTCTACATCCTCGCCCCGATCATTCGCCAGAACATCAAAGGCCGCTTTCAGTTCCCACCGGGCGCGAACAGGCATCAGGCACAGCAGTAAGGCTCACGAAGGCACATTCATGAGATCATCGAAGTCACGGTCGCGGGGCAACAAGAACCGCAGCAACAACCGTCCTACCGGCGGCAACATCATCAACCGGGTGTTCGACAGCTCCGGTCCTGATGGCAAGGTGCGCGGCACTCCCCAGCAGATCATCGAGAAATACACCCAGCTGCACCGCGATGCGCAGCTTTCGGGCGACCGCGTCAATGCCGAGAACTTTGCCCAGCACGCCGAGCACTATCTGCGCATGCTGGCCGAGGCCCAGCGCGAGGTCGATCGCCAGCGCGACGAGCAGGAAGTGCAGAACCGCGAGCGTCAGGCCGAGCGGGACCGCGAGCGCGTCGAGCGCCTGCGCGCCCAGGAAGAAGCCGCAGGCGGCGAGATGAGCGATGGCGAGGCCGCGCTGGCCGCCCAGCGGGTGCAGTTCGTGCCGGCCACGTCAGACGATACGATGGCGGCCGAGGATGACGGCGGCAGCGGGCTGGTCGACACGCCCGAAAGCCAGCCCAAGCCGCGCCGCCCCCGCACCCGCAAGCCGCGCCCCGAAGGCGGGCCGCGCGTCGAGGGCAAGGGCGAAGCCGCCGAGTAGCGCCTCAGGCGGCGCGGTTGCGCGCCCAGCCGATCCGGTCGAACAGCGCCGCATAATGGCCGGCAAGCCCGCGCAGGGTCTTGCCGTCAACCGATTCCGCCTTTTCCCAGGCCTTGCAGGCCAGCCCGAGGATGCGCGGGGCCAGCATCGGCTCCATTTCGGCATCCCGCGTGGTGAACTCGCCCCAGAACGCGCCCTCGACGCCCGCGACCCGCGCCGCGATATCGGGCGCGGAGTCGGGCACCACCCGCCAGTTCACGGTTTCCTCCAGCGGCACGATGGCAGCCCAGTTGGCGCCCCAGTCATCGGGGTCGGCGCTGTGGGCCATGTCGAAATAGATGTGCTGCGCCGGGCACATGACCACCTCATGCCCGGCCCGCGCCGCCGCGATCCCCGGCCCCTGGCCGGTCCAGGAAAACACCAGCGCATCGTGGCCGATGCCGCCCTGGGAGCCGCGCGCCGCTTCTTCCCAGGCGGCGGGGCGGATGCCGTGTGCCGCCAGCCTTGCCGCCAGCCGGGCCATGGTCCAGCCCTGCACATCGTCGCGCGTGGCCAGCCCCTCGCGCGCCTTGAGCGCATCGACCTCCGGCGAGCCCGCCCAGGTGTCGGGGGGCAGTTCGTCGCCGCCCAGATGCAGATGGCGGAAGGGAAACAGGTCTGCCACTTCCAGCGCCAGCGCATCGAGCAGGTTCCAGGTGGCGGGCAGGGCCGGGTTGACCACGTTTTGCCCATAGCCCTGCACCGAGCGTTCGTCACCGCTGTCAGCGGGGTCGCGCAGGCCGGCAATGGCGCGGTTGAGCGCCAGCGCATGGGCCGGCACCTCGATCTCGGGCAGGATCTCGATGTTGAGGCCGCGCGCCCGCTCGATCAGGGCGCGGGCCTCGGCCTTGGAATAGCTGCCGCCCGAGCGGATGCCGCCGCCAAAGACGCCGGGCACCAGTTCGCCCTCGCCGCGAAAGGCGGTCTGGCGCCAGAGGTCGGGGGCACAGTCAACTTCCAGCCGGAAGGCCTCGTCATCGGCAAAATGCCAGTGAAAGCGGTTGAGCTTGAAGAGCGCCATCAGGTCCAGCAGCCGCTCTATGGTGGCGATCTGGTAGAAATGGCGTGCGCAATCAAGGTGTTGTCCGCGCCAGCCAAAGCGCGGCGCATCGGTGACCCCGCCGGTCGGCAGCTGCCCGTCATGGGTCTGGCGCAGGGTCAGCAGCGTGATGGCGCCGTAAAACAGCCCGCCGCGATCCGGGGCGGTCAGCACGATGCGATCCGTGCCGATCTCCAGAATGTAGCCATCGGCGGGCAGGCTGGCATCGGTGCGGGTCTCGAGCGGCAGCCCATCGGGGGCCAGCAGCGCGCTCAGCCCGGTGCGCCGCGCCAGGGCATCGGCGGCGCGCAGCGGCTCGGCATCGCCGGCCAGCGTGGTGATCCGGACGGTGCCGCCATCGGGCTGCCAGCCGGTCGGCGGCGGCACCAGCCGCAACCCGTCAAAACTTGTCCGCCCAGCCTCGGCCGCATCGCGCACGCCCGCCGGCAAGGGCGGCAGCGCCAGCGTGCCGCCCGCATGGCGCAGATAGGGGCCAAGCGGCAGCCAGGCACGGTTGGCGGGGCGGAACCCCGCCGCCTCGTAGCGCAGCACGACGCTGTGGGGCAGGCCGGCAGTCAGGTCGGGAAGCCGGACCTCGGTATAGCCGCCGTCCTGCCGCAACAGCGTGCCGCCCTCGGCCACCAGCGCCGGCGCGAACAGCGACAGGCAGAAGACCGGCGACGCCAGATCGCGGTCAGCGGTGATGGAACAACGGATCAGGGCGCCGTCAACAATGGCCGAAAAGGCGGGCCGCATGATTATCCTTCCAGCCGCAATTCGGCGATAAAGTCATAGATGTCAGAGCGATAGACGCCACGGGTAAACTCGATGGGCCGCCCCGTCGGCAGGTATCCGGTCCGGTCGATCCGCAGGGCGGCGGCGCCTTCGGCCAGTTTGAGCAGCTGCGATTCGGCCGGGCCGAGATTGACCGCCGTGATCCGCTGCACCGCGCGCGTCGGCGCCCCGCCCGTGGCGCGCAGCACGGTATAGAGCGAGGTGACCACCTGATCGGGGCGCGGCAGGATATCCTCGGGCAGCGAGGAGCGCTCGATCGCCATCGGGATGCCATCGGCGCTGCGCAGCCGCTCGATCCGGGCCACCCGGTCCGACGAGGCCAGTCCAAGCGCGATCTGTTCATCGGGCGAGGGCGCGAACAGGCCGCGTTGCAGCACCTGGCTGGTCGAGGATTTGCCGCGCTGCTGCATGTATTCGGTGAAGGAGGTGAGCGTCGACAGCGACTGCTCCAGCTTGGGCCCCGGCGTGCGCACGAACGAGCCCGCGCCGCGCCGCTGCTCGACCAGCCCGTCGGCCACCAGCTGCGCCACCGCCTTGCGCACCGTGACCCGGCTGACTTCGGCGATCTCGGCCAGGTCGCGCTCGGGCGGCAGCTGGCTGTCCGGCTCCAGCCGCCCCGAGGCGATTGCCGCGGCAATGTGGCGATAGAGCTGCGAATAGCGCGGTCCGCGGCCGTCACGATACCAGTTCGCAGGATCATAAGTGGAGTGCATGTCAGATCCCTCGCGGCGAATCGTGGTCTGTGAAAGCAATACCAAAACAGTGCAGGTAAGCAATAGGTAGTTTGCTGGCGCGTGCTGGGTTGAAAAATGAATAGAGTAATATCAATAAGTTAGCGCAACAATCGCGATGCCTGAAAAAATCTGGTATTTAATTGGTAGTAACGTTGCGGAAATTTGGTATCGTTCTTGCCGAGGGGGATTCGCCGGGCCGGTGCCGCAGGCGGATCCGCAGACCAACTGGGGGGCCTGATGGCCGATACTGTAGCTGTTCCGCCGCGCCAGGCGCGTCGCAAGGTTCTGCCCGAAGGGGTCTTTGCCTGGTCACTGGTCGCGCCGGCCATGCTGTTCATCGGCATCATCGTCGCCTGGCCGCTGGTCGAGACCTTCCGGCTGTCCTTCACCGATGCCGGACTGGGCGGCGAAACCTATGTCGGCTGGAGCAACTATGCCGAGCTGTTTCACAGCGGCAAGTTCTACGACATCGTCTACCGCACCTTCTACTGGATGTTCCTGTCGGTCAGCCTCAAGCTGGTGATGGGCCTGATCGGCGCTTCGCTGCTGAATGCGGCGGTGCCCGGCAAGGCGCTGTTCCGGGTGCTGGTCATGCCGCCCTGGGTGATCCCGATCGACTTCGGCGTCATTGGCTGGAAATGGCTCTACAACGGCTATTTCGGCTTTCTCTCGGGCATCCTGCAGCGCCTGGGCATCATTGCTGACCCCATCGCGCTGCTGGCGCAAAAGACGTCGGCCTTCTATGCCGCCATCGTCACCGATGTCTGGGTCGGCACGCCCATGGTCACGCTGTTCCTGCTGGCCGCCATGCAGGGCGTCAGCCGCGACCTCTACGAGGCCGCCTGGGTCGACGGGGCAGGGCGCTGGTACCGGTTCCGCCGCATCACCATTCCGCAGATCATGCCGGTGATCGTGTCGATGGCGCTTCTGTCGGCGATCTGGACCTTCAACAGCTTCGAAATCATCTGGATCCTGACCGAGGGCGGCCCGCGCGGCGCCACCACGACGCTGATCATCGATACCTACAAGGTGGCGATCTCGTCGCAGCGGTTTGGCGAGGGCGCGGCGCGCGCGGTGGTGATCGTCGGTCTGCTGACCGCCTTCTCGCTGCTCTACCTCTACTTCCTCAACAAGGTGAACAAGCATTACGGGGCGAAATGAGATGATGGACCGCTACACATTCCTGCAGAAGGTCGGCATCTACATCGCCATCGCGGCGTTCCTGACCTTCGTGCTGCTGCCCTTCTTCGAGATGTTCCGGGTTTCGCTCAGGCCGCTCGATCACCTGATGTCGACCCCGTTCCGCTTCTGGTCCGATGACTTCAGCTTTGCCGCCTACAAGCAGATGTGGATCTCCGTGCCGCTGCTGGGGCGCTACATCCTCAACTCGATCTTCATCGCCACGTCGGTGACGACGCTGACCATGATCGTGGTGATCCCGGCCGCCTACGCCTATGCCCGCCTGCAGTTTCCGTTCAAGGCGATCTCGCTGGCGGTGTTCCTGGGCGTCAACATGTTCACCGGCGCGGTGCTGCTGATCCCGCTCTACCGGGTGCTGCGCACGCTGGGGCTGCTGAACACCTACTGGGCGATGATCATTCCCGGCGTGGCCTTCCTGATCCCGACCGGCATCTGGCTGCTGCGCTCCTATCTGGAAAAGATCCCGCGCGAGCTGGAGGAGGCGGCCTATGTCGATGGCGCCAGCCGCATGTATACCCTGCGCCGCGTGGTGATCCCGCTGGCGGTGCCGGGGCTGATCGTGGTGGCCACCTCGGTGTTCATCGGCGCCTATGCCCAGCAGTTCCTCTTTGCCATCGCGTTCAACAATCAACGGGAATACCAGCCGCTGCCGGCCGGCATCTTCGAGTTCGTGGGCTACCAGCAGGTAACCTGGAACGAGATGATGGCCGCCTCGCTGACCGGCATCCTTCCCGTCATGCTGATCTTCCTGTTCCTGCAGAAGTACCTGATTGCCGGACTTACCGCAGGCGCAGTGAAAGAGTGACCGACCCAACCACGCTACATCCAGTTTACTGACGTCCAACCAAGGGAGAGAGACCAAATGACCAACTTCAAGACACTCACGCTGGGAGCGATCCTGCTTTCGGGCAGCGCGCTCAGCGCCCAGGCCGAGGAGCTGCACTTCATCATGTGCGGCGGCGAAGTGCGCGCGGCCGACCAGGCGGTGATCGACGAATTCACCGCCAGCCATGAGGGCGTGACCGTCAACATGGAAGCGGTGCCGTGGGGCACCTGCCAGGACAAGTCGATGCAGCTGGCCGCCGCCGGCGACCCGCCCTCGATTGCCTACATGGGCTCGCGCACCCTGCGCCAGCTGGCCAACAACGACCTGATCGTGCCGGTGACCTTCACCCCCGAGCAGGAAGCGGCCTATCAGCCGGGCGTTCTGTCCACCGTCACCGTCGGCGGCCAGTACTGGGGCATTCCGCATGCCTTCTCGACCAAGGCGCTCTACATCAACTGCGACGTGGTCGAGGCCGCAGGCGCCGAGTGCAAGGCCCCCGAGACCTGGGAAGACCTGATCGCGCTGGCCAAGACCGTGACCGACAATACCGACGCCGCAGGCATCGGCATCGCCGGCAAGGACTTCGACAACACGATGCACATGTTCCTGGACTTCCTCTATTCCAACGGCGGGGAAGTGTTCGACGCTGACGGCAATCCGGCGCTCGACAGCCAGGCGACCCGTGAAACACTCCAGCTCTACGCGGACCTGCTGCCCTACATGGAAGCCGGCCCGACCGAGTGGGAGCGTGACGCCATGAAGGACCTGTTCAACGACGGACAGATCGCCATGTATGTCACCGGTCCCTGGGGCAAGGGTCAGCACAATGCCGAGATCCACCAGCTGATCGCCCCGATCCCGCATGGCCCCTCGGGTCCGTCGGGCACCATCCTGATCACCGACTCGATCGCCGTCTTCAAGGGCACCGGGCACGAGGATCTGGCGATCGAACTGGCCAAGGCCCTGACCTCGGGCGCGGCCCAGTACGATCTGGACTCCAGCTGGGGCCTGACCCCGATCCTGCAATACGAGAACCTCGGCGTGGCCGACCCCTACTACACGCATGACGACTGGCCGGTCTTCGTGGCCGGGATCTCGACGGGTGGCCCCGAGCCGCTGGTCGAGGACTTCAAGGCACTGCAGGCCGTGTTCACCAACATGGTGCAGGGCATCATGCTCGCCGACGGCACCGTCGACGACCTGGTGACCACCGCTGGCGAAGAGCTGGCAGCGGTCCGCTAAGACCCGCGCGGGCGGCCCCTGTCGGGCCGCCCGCCACAACCCCCAGGAGACGCCCCGATGGCTACGCTAGACCTCAACAACATCAGCAAGTCCTTTGGCAATACCAGGGTCCTGCATGACATCGACCTGGCGATCCGGGACAAGGAATTCGTGGTGTTTGTCGGCCCCTCGGGCTGCGGCAAATCCACCCTGCTGCGCATCATCGCCGGCCTTGAGGAGGCCAGCGCCGGCAAGATCGTGATCGGCGGCACCGACGTGTCGAACGCCCATCCGGTCGATCGCGGCATCTCGATGGTGTTCCAGTCCTACGCGCTTTATCCGCACCTGACGGTGTTCGAGAACATCGCCTTCCCGCTCCGGGTCCAGAAGCTGGCCGATGCCGACCTGCGCACCCGCGTCGGCCGCGCCGCCGAGATCCTGCAACTGACCGACAAGCTGGACCTCAAGCCCGGCCAGCTTTCGGGCGGCCAGCGCCAGCGGGTGGCCATCGGCCGCTCGATCGTGCGCAACCCCAAGGTCTTCCTGTTCGACGAGCCGCTATCCAACCTCGACGCCGCCCTGCGCGGCGACATGCGGGTCGAACTCAGCCAGCTGCATCGCAGCCTTGACGCCACCATGGTCTATGTCACCCATGACCAGGTCGAAGCCATGACCATGGCCGACCGGATCGTGGTGCTGAACAAGGGCCGGATCGAGCAGTTCGGCACCCCGATGGAGCTGTATCATCACCCGGCCACCAAGTTCGTGGCCGGCTTCATCGGCCAGCCCAACATGAACCTTCTGCCCGCCACCGTGAAGTCGGTGACCTCGTCGGGCATCACGGCGGTGCTGCCGGGCGACGCGGTGGTGACGCTGCCGGTCGAGCCGGGCACGGTCAGGCAGGGCGACCAGATCGAGGTCGGCATCCGGCCCGAGGATCTGGTGGCGGCCAAGGGGCTGAGGGCCACCGTGCAGGTCATGGAACGCCTTGGCGGCGTCTCGATCACCTATGGCGTCCTGCCCGGCGGCACCCGCATCTGCGCCGCCCTGCCCGGAGACACCCCGGTGCGCGAGGGCGATACCATCGATCTCGGCGTGCCGGTCGATGCCGCCCATGCCTTTGACCAGAGCGGCGCCGTGCTGCGCCGCCGCAACGCACCGCAAATCGCGGGCTGAGGAGAAACTACATGCGCGTCGTTACCGCCGGGATCGGGCTGAGGGCAGGTCATGTCCTGAGCCTGATGAAAGAGGCCATGCCCGAGATGCAGATCGTGGGTTTCTACGATCCGCAGCCGACGCATCTGGAGATGATCGGCACCGATACGCCGCGCTTTGACAGCGTCGAGGCGATGCTGAGCGATACCCGCCCCGACCTGTTCTTCGTCGGATCGCCCAACCGCTTTCATCTCGAGCAGATCCGCGCCGGGCTGGAAGCCGGGGTGCGGGTGTTCACCGAAAAGCCGGTGGTGGTGACGCGGCAAGAGACGATGGAACTGGCGGAACTGCTGGCCAGACACGGGCCGGACCGGGTGATGGTCGGGCTGGTGCTGCGCTATTCGCAGCACATGGTGGATCTGCGTGCCGCGCTCGCCGCCGGTGCGCTCGGACCCATCGCCTCGATCGAGGCCAACGAGCATATCGCCCCCTATCACGGCGCCTTCTTCATGCGCGACTGGCGGCGGCGGACCGATCTTTCGGGCGGCTTCATGCTGGAAAAGTGCTGCCACGATCTGGATATCTACAACATGGTCACGGCCTCGCGCCCGGTCCGGGTGGCGAGCTTTGGCGGGCGGCGGTCGTTCCTCCCCGAACACGCCCCCGCCAGGAACTCCGAGAACGACATCTTCCACGTCAAGAAATCGGTCTGGGAAAGCACGGACGATCCCTTCCGCTCGACCGGCGACATCATCGATTTCCAGACCGCGATCCTGTCTTACGAAAGCGGCGCCTCGATGAGCTTTCACACCAATCTCAACGTGCCGGACGAACATCGCCGCTT
Source organism: Pseudomonadota bacterium (assembly GCA_963205075.1). Lineage (GTDB taxonomy): Bacteria > Pseudomonadota > Alphaproteobacteria > Rhodobacterales > Rhodobacteraceae > KLAP22. The sequence goes on from CAUJIU010000129.1 coordinate 15,792, forward strand.
CTGCGTCATCGGTGCGGCGGGCATGGCCGAGGGCGATTTCGTGCGCGGCTACCTGCGTGTCACCCGCCGCGACGGCAGCCGCTTTGCCGACCATGACTATACCAGGGGCGACCCGAAAATGAGGAGCGCCCATTACGGGGCCGATCACATGATGGTGGCCGATATCGCGGCCTTTCTGCGCGGCGAGACCGCCGGCCTGCCGGTGGGCATTCTCGACGCGATGGAGGCCGGTCTGGCCGCATTGGCGCTCGACGAGGCGCGGGTGTCGGGGCAGGTGGTGGACCTGACCGAGACCTGGGCCGAACTGGACGGATACGGATTGCGCCGATGATCGCCGCCCCCATCCCCGCCGGGCCGCATATGGCCGCCGAGATCGCCCAGTCGCGCGAGGTGTTCCTGCGCGCGGCCATGGCCGATCACCGGGCGGCGCTGGCACCTCTGGGGCTGGCGGGCAAGCGCGCCCTCTATACCGTGGCGCGCGGCTCGTCCGATGCGGCGGCCAACATCCTGTCCTATGAGATGATGCGCGAGCTGGGGATGCCGGTCACCAGCCTGCCGCCTTCGGTGTTTTCCATCGGCGCCGGCGTCGACATGAACGGGGCTGCCGCCCTTGTGATCTCGCAATCGGGCGCCAGCGATGATCTGGTGCGCTCGGCCCGCGGCATCCGCGCAAGCGGCGGCGCGGTGGTGGCGATCACCAACCAGCCCGGCTCGCCGGTCGAGGCCGAGTCCGACCTGACGCTGGCAATTGACGCCGGCCCGGAGCTGGCAGTGCCGGCAACCAAGACCGTCGTGGGGTCTGTCGCGGCGGGGGCGGCGCTTCTGGCCGGGTTGTCAGAGGGTTACGGGGCGCGGCTCGCGCGATCGGTGACGCAGATCGCCGGTTTGCCGACCCTGACGCATCCCCGCGCGGACGAGTTGCGCGGCGCGCTGTTGCGGGCCCAGCATGTCTATGTGATCGGGCGCGACACCGGCTTTGGCGCCGCCCACGAACTGGCGCTGAAGATCAAGGAGACCTGCGCGCTGCATGCCGAGGCCTATTCGGCCTCCGAAGTGCTGCACGGGCCGTTGCAACTGGCCACCAAGGGGCTGACGGTGCTGATCCTCGATACCGGCGCGCCCGAGATCCAGGGCAGCCTCGACACCGCCGAGGCGCGGCTGCGCGGCGCCGGGCAGGGCACGGTGCTGCGGGTCTCGCCCGCCGATCTGGGGGCGGGCGATCTGGTGCCCGCAGCCGCCGCGGCGGTGTTGCTGATGATGCTCTATCCTGTCATTCACGCCGCGACGGTGGCCCTGGGACTCAACCCCGACCGGCCGGCGCAATTGTCCAAGGTAACGCAAACCACATGACCCTTCCGGCGCATCATCACGACTGGGCCACCTGGCGCGAAATCGCCGCCCAGCCGGGCATCTGGCGGCACTGGGCCGAGGCCTGCGACGCTACCGCCATCCGGGGCTGGCTCGATGGCCTTGACGTGGACGCCGTGTGGTTCTGCGGGGCGGGCAGTTCGGCCTATCTGGGCGATATCCTTGCATCGGGGCTGGTCACCTGGCGCGGCCTGCCGGTGCGCTCGGTGCCCACGACCGACATCGTGGCCCGGCCGCGCGCCAGCTTGCGCGGACGGCCGCTGGTCGTCAGCTTCGGGCGGTCGGGCAACAGCGCCGAGACCGTCGGAACGCTTGACGCGCTTGACGCGCTTCTGCCCGACGCGCCGCGGCTCAACATCACCTGCAACCGCGACAGCGCGCTGGCCCGGCGCGGCTCCGCAGGCCCGCAGAAAGTGGTGTTGTTGCCGCCCGAGACCCATGACGCGGGCTTTGCCATGACGTCGAGTTTCACCACCATGCTGCTGACCGCGCTGGCGGTGTTCGGCGCCGGCCCTGCGCAAATGAGGCCCGCCGCCGATGCGCTGACCGCGTTGTTGCCGGTGCTGGAAACTCACGCGCTGGCCGCCAGCCCGCCCGAGCGGGTGGTCTTTGTCGGCTCCGGCCCGCTGGCCTTCGCCGCGCGCGAGGCGGCGCTCAAGGTGATGGAGCTGTCCGCAGGCCGGATCCCGGCGCTCTGGGACAGCAGCCTGGGTTTCCGCCACGGCCCCAAGAGCTTCGTGCGCGGCAATACCGCGATCTATGTCTTTACCTCGTCTGACAGCGAGGCCGCGCGCTATGACGCCGACCTGATCGTCGAACTGCGCCGCCAGTTTCCCGCCGCCACGATCACCGCGATGGGACCGGGCGGCGATATCGACCCCCGGTCCGATCTGCCCCCGGTCTGGGGCGCGGCGCTGGCCGTGGTGCTGGCGCAGGTGCTGGGCGTGGTCTGGTCGGCGGCACTTGGCCTCAACGTCGACGATCCGTTCGCGGGGCAGGGCACCCTGTCGCGGGTGGTCTCGGGCGTGACGCTTTATCCGGTGGCATCATGATCGGCGCGGTCGGCATCGACATCGGCGGCACCAAGATCGAGGCGCAGCTGTTTGACGCCGCCTGGACGATCAAAGACCGCAAGCGGGTGGAAACTCCGCGTGAATACAAGGCACTGGTGCGGGCCGTGGCCGACCTGATCGCATGGGCCGAGGCCAGTGGCGCGCAAGGCCTGCCCATGGGCATCGGTGCCGCCGGCCTCGTCAACCCGGCGACCGGGCTGGCGCTGACTGCCAATCTCTGCGCAACCGGCCATCCGTTTCCCGCCGATATCGCCGCCGCCGCCGGGCGGCCCGTCGCCTATTTCAACGATTGCCGGACGCTGGCGCTGTCCGAGGCGGTGTTTGGCGCCGGGCGCGGCAAGCGGGTGGTCGTGGGGCTGATCATCGGCACCGGCATCGGCGGCGGCATCGCCATTGACGGCGCGCTGGTGCCCGGCCCGGCGATGGTGGGGGGTGAATTCGGCCATATGTCGGCGCCCGCGCATCTGGTGGCCGCGCATGGCCTGCCGGTGGTCGCCTGCGGCTGCGGGCGCATGGGCTGCACCGAAACGCTGATCGCCGGGCCCGGCCTTGCCCGCATCGCCCAGACCCTGACCGGCACCGCCAGCACCGCGCCGCAGATCGCCACGAGCCGCCGGACCGATCCGCGCGCGGCGCGGGTCTGGGGCGTCTGGTGTGACCTGGTGGCCGATCTGCTGATGACGCTGACCCTGACGGTCGATCCCGATTGCATCGTGCTGGGCGGGGGCCTGTCCAAGGCCGAGGGGCTGGTGCCCGACCTGACCGCCGCGCTGCGCCGGGCGCAACTGGCGGGCTTTGCCGTGCCCGAACTGCTGCTGGCCGAGGGCGGCGACACCAGCGGCGCGCGCGGGGCGGCCTATGCGGCCTGGCAGGAGGCGCACCATGTCTGACATCCTGCGCCGGATCATCGCCGCCAACCGGGGCGGCGCCGGGGTCGCCATCCCCTCGGTCTGCACCGCCCATCCCGAGGTGCTGGCGGCCTGCCTGATGCGGGCCGAGGCGCTGGACCGGCCCATTGTCGTCGAGGCGACCAGCAACCAGGTCAACCACCAGGGCGGCTATACCGGCATGACGCCCGCCGATTTCGTGAGCGAAATCAACCGTATCGCCGATCTGACTGGCACCAGTCGCGCTCGCATCACCCTGGGCGGCGATCATCTGGGCCCGCAGGTCTGGCGCGCGGGCACGGCCGAGGCGGCCATGGCCGAGGCGCGGCGCATGGTGGCCGACTATGCCGCCGCCGGCTTCACCAAGATCCATCTCGATTGCTCCGAGGGCTGCGCAAGCGAGCCGGCGCAGCTGCCCGATGACATCACCGCCCGGCGCAGCGCCGATCTGGCGCGGGTGGCGCTCGATGCCGCGCCCGATCCCGGCGCGCTGATCTTTGTCATCGGCACCGAAGTGCCCCCGCCCGGCGGCGCGCGCACCGATGCGCATGGCGCCATCGCCGCGACCCGTCCGCAGGCGGCGCGCGCCACCCTGGCCGCCCATGCCGGCGCCTTCGCGGCCGCGGGCCTTGGCGCGGCGCTGCCGCAGATCGGCGGGCTGGTGGTGCAGCCCGGGGTCGAGTTCACCCCCATGACGGTGCATCACCTGCCGCGCGACCGCGATCCGGGGCTGCTGGCGGCGCTGGCCGACTGGCCGGGCGTGACGCTCGAGGCGCATTCGACCGACTACCAGCACCCCGACGCCTATCCGGCGCTGGCGGGGCTGGGATTCGGCTTTCACAAGGTGGGCCCGGCGCTTACTTTCGCCTGGCGGCAGGCGCTCTATGCGCTGGAGCATCTCTCGGTGCTGATGGGCGCGCCTGACGATGACGGGCTGCGCGCCACCATGGAGCAGCTGATGCTGGCCGATCCGCGCCACTGGCAGGGCCATTACCGGGGCGATGCCGCGGCGGCGCGGCTGCAACGGCATTTCGGGCTGGCCGACCGGATCCGCTACTACTGGCCGCAGCCGCAAGCGGTCCGCGCGGTGGCGCGGCTCCTTGACCGGCTGTCGCGCGCCGACCTGCCCGAGCCGCTGCTGTGGCAGGTTTTTGCGCCACAGGTGATCGAGCGGGCCCGCAGCCTGCCGGGGCCGCTGCCGCAGGCGCTGGCGATGGCGTCGGTGCAGCTGGCGCTCGATCCCTATTTCTTTGGCCCCAATCCCTGCAAGACGGAGGTGGCGGCATGACCGCGCACTGGTTCTGCCCCGACCGGCTGTTCGACGGCCGCCTGCGCGAGGGTCTGGCCTTCCGGCTGGAGGCGGGCCGGGTGGCCGAACTGCGCGCCCGCGCCGACCTGCCACCGCGCGCCGAGTGCCGCGCCATCGCCGGCACCGTCACACCGGGCTATCTTGACCTGCAGGTCAATGGCGGCGGCAATGTGCTGGTCAACACCACCCCGACGCCCGACGGCATGGCCGCCATCGCCGCCGCGCACCGGCGTCTGGGCACCACCGGCATCCTGCCCACCGTCATCACCGACCGCCCCGAAGTGCTGGCGCGCGTGGTTGAGGCGGCGCTGTCCGCGCAAGGCCGGCCCGGCATCCTGGGCCTGCATATCGAGGGGCCGCATCTGAATGTCGCGCGCCGGGGCACCCATGCCGCCGAGCTGATCCGCCCGCTGGACGCCGGCACCATCGCCCATCTCCGGCGCCTGCGCGCCGCAGGCGTGCCGGTGATGCTGACGCTGGCGCCCGAGATACTGGCCCGGGGCCAGATCGCCGAACTGGTGGCGATGGGGGTGGTGGTCTCGCTTGGCCATACCGATGCCACCGCGGACGAGACCCGCGCCGCCTTCGCCGAAGGGGCGCAGACGGTCACCCATCTTTATAATGCCATGTCGCCGATGCTGAACCGCCAGCCCGGCGTCGTCGGCGCCACGATCAATTCGACGGCCTATGCCGGGATCATCTGCGACGGCATTCATGTGGCCGACGAGATGGTGGGCCTGGCCATCCGCGCCCGCCCGGTGCCCGACCGGATGTTCCTGGTCTCGGACGCCATGCCGACGGTGGGCGGGGCGGATCACTTCCGGCTCTACGGGCAGGACGTGCAGCTGGTCGAGGGGCGGCTGGTCAATGACGAGGGCTCGCTTGCCGGTGCGCATGTGACCATGGCCGAAAGCGTGGCGCGGCTGGTGGGCGTGGTCGGGGTCAGCGCCGAAACCGCGCTGCGCATGGCCGTGACCGTCCCGGCGGAGCTGATGGGCCTGCCCGAGCTGGGCCGTTTTGCAGGGCGGCAGAGCGCCGACCTGATCTGCCTTGATGATGCGATGCGCTTTGTCGGCCCGCTCGATCAGGTCCTTGCCATCAGCTGAGGCAGCTTGCGCAGGGTCTTGAGCGCCAGCGTTGTCGGCCCGCCGATCCGGTTGTGCCGCAGCGCCCGGTAATCCTCGCGGCTCTTGGTCATCAGGCGGGAAAGCGAGCCGTTGGAGGCCCCGCCCGCACGCATGCGCACCAGCACGTCGGGGATGTATTCGGCGCGAAAGCCGGGGGCGTTGAAGTAGCGCAGGATCGCGTCATAGTCACCGGCGATGGCATAGCTGGGGTCAAAGCCGCCATGCCGCTCGATCACCCGGCGGCGCAGGAACAGCGTCGGATGCGGCGGCATCCAGCCAAGGGCGAGGCTTGCCCGGTCAAAGACCCCGGCCCGCCAGTGCCGCCGGATGCGGCCGGTTCCGTCGGCGGCGATATAGTCGAGATCGCCATAGACGGCATCAACCGCACTGTCCGCGAACCGGCGCGCCACCCGTTCGAGCACCGTGGCGCTGGCAAAGGCATCGTCAGAATGCAGCACCCCCACCACCTCGCCCGAGGCCATGGCCAGCCCCTTGTTCAGCGCATCGTAGATGCCGTTGTCCGGCTCGCTGACCAGCCGCATGTCGCGCGCGCCGTGGCGGGCCAGTTCGGCCAGGGTGCCGTCGCTCGATCCGCCGTCGATCACCACATGCTCGGTGTCGAGATAGGTCTGGCCGGTCAGGCTCGCTAATGCGGTGCCGATGGTCGAGACGCGGTTGTAGACCGCGGTAATGATGGAGATCTTCATTCCGCCGCAATCCCTCTGACAAGTCTGGCCCGGCCCCGCATCCGCAGGATGCGGGCCGGGTTTCCGCCCGCCACCACCCCGGGCGGCAGGTCGCGCACCACCACCGCGCGGGCCAGCGCCACGGCGCGGGCCCCGATGGAAACTCCCGGCCCCACGAAGGCGCCTGCGGCCACCCAGCAGCCCTCGCCAAGGGTGATGGCGGCGGTGGTCAGGGCAAAGCCCGGCCGGTCGAAATCATGGCTTGCCGTGCACAGGCAGGCGTCCTGGCTGACCACGGCGCCGGCGCCGATCACCACCGGCGCCACGTTGTAGACCTCGGCCCCCGGCCCGATCCGCGCGTCGCGCTCCAGCGTCAGGTTCCAGGGCGCCCAGATGCGGGCGCTGGGATAGATCCAGGCCCCCGCGCCGATGCGGGCGCCAAAGAGCCGCAGCACTGCCCGGCGCCACCCCAGCAAGGGCACCGGGGTGAAGCGGCAGGTCAGCGCCCAGACCAGCCGCCACAACCGGCGGCGCAGCCGGTCGGCGGGGCCCGGCGGCGGCAGGGGCATGAGCGGCGCGTTCATGTCAGTGCCGCGCAGAAGCTGCCGGCCAGGTCCGGCCCGCGCAGCACCATGTCGTGCCGGCTGGCCGCCTGCGCGCCAAAGCGGCTGCCGATCTTGCGCGCCGGCACCCCGGCCATGATCGCGTAGGGCTCGACGTCCCTTGTGACCACCGCGCCCGCGCCGATCACCGCGCCCTGGCCGATGGTGATGCCGCGCATGACGATCACCCGTGCGCCGATCCAGACATCGTCCCCGATCCGGGTGGTGCCGGCGGCGGCGCGGTCGGAAAAGATCATCGGCACGCCGGCAAGGTCGATCCGGTGGTCGCCGCCGACGATCAGCAGTTCGGGGCCCATCATCGCGTAACGCCCGATCTCGACCCGGGGCGGGATCATCGACCCGCGCGAGATGATGCCCTGTGCGCCCAGCTTGAGGTCGCGGCTGATCGAGGATCCGCCGACCAGATAGCTGCTCGGATGCACGTCCGGCGTGCGGTAGCGCCAGCGGCTGAGGCGGTTGCGCAACTGGCGCAGTCTGGAACGAAGCGTCATGCGGGCTGCTCCTGTGCTTGGGGTGGAAAATGCCGGTCGAGCGCCGCCTCGATCAGGTCGAGCTGGCGGGCGGCGGTGTAGTTCTGCTCGATCACCGCGATGGCGCGGGCGGGGTCGCGGGGGCCGTGGCCCTGGGCGTAGGTTTCCATGACCCGCGCCAGATCGCGCGCCTCGCCATGGCGAAACAGCAGCCCGGTGCGGCCGGGCTCGATCGCCTCGGCCTCGGGCATCTGGCGGGCCGGGTCGTCATGGGTCACGACCGGGGCGCCATAGGCCAGCGCATGCATGGCCAGAAGCCCGACCTTGCCCGGCGAGACCACGGCCAGCGCGCCGGAGATCAGCGCGCCAAGCGTGGCCTCGTCATAGATCGCGCCCCGAAACTCGACCGGCAGGCCGGCGGCCATGGCCTCAAGCTGCGCCCGCAGCGGGCCATCGCCGACGACGATCAACCGGCAGGGCGGCGCACCCGGCCGCACAAGCAGTCGCAGCGCGGCAATGGCGAGGTCGAGCCGCAGCTCCTCGACCAGCCGGCCGACGCAGAGCAGGTAGGGCGCGGTTTCGGTGCGCGCGGTTTGGGTGTGGTCGGGCAGGCTGCGGCGAATGCGGGCCTGCAGCGCGTAGTCGAGCGAGTTGTGAATGACATGCAGCCGGTCTGGGGCAAAGCCTCGCGCAACCCCGATCGCCCGCGCCCTTTCGCCATAGAGCAAGAGCCCGTCAGCCAGCCGGTAAAAGCCGTTGCGCAGCCATTCGCGCGGGCCGCTTGCCGCACGCAGCCAGCCATGGGTCCACATCAGCACCGGGCGGCTCAGCGCCCGCAGCAGCAGCGCCACCAGCCAGTTGGTCACGATGTAGGGATTGCCGAGCAGGATCACGCCGTCTGGCCGGGAGCGGATCAGCGCCCAGAGCACGCCGAACTGGAACCACAGCGGCCCGAGGCGGCGGCTGCGCAGGTGACGGTCTGCCGCTTGCCCCGCCCTGACCCCCTCGGGCTGGCTGCGCGCATCGTAGCAGATATCGAAGTCATAGCGCTGCGAGTGGCGCAGCGCCGCGAAGACCGGGGCGCGGTAATGCGGGAAATGGGTGTAGATCACCGCGATGCGGGGCCTATCGGGCATGGTGGCCTCCGATGCCGGCGCGCCCGCCCTGACTGAGCACGAGGCCCAGAAGCGGCCAGAGCGCGGTGGCGCTGTAGATCGAGCCCGAAAACTGCGCCGCCAGCCCGTATTGCAGCGCCAGCACCGCGATCCAGCCCGCGGCGGGCTGGCGCAGCAGCCGCGCGAGGCTGCCGGTCAGCGCGACCAGCGCCGTGACCAGCGCGGTGGCGCCCACCAGCCCGGTGGTCATCAGCGCCTCCAGAAACAGGTTGTGCGGATAGAGCCCGGACCGGCTTTCCTCCAGCGCGTCGCCCAGCCAGGGATGGGCCGCGAATTGCTGCCAGGCCCCGGCAAAGCTGACGGTGCGGGCCACGGCGGCGGCATCTTCCAGCCGCAGCCCGCTGCCGAAACGCGCGATGGTCGCCACTCCGAACCAGCGGTCCAGCGCCAGCGGATCGGCCAGCATCAGCAGCCCGATGGGCAGCATCGCCAGGGCGGCCAGCACCAGCGCCCGCCCGCCGCGCGCCAGGTCCGCCCGGACCAGCGCCCCGCCCAGCGCCACCACCGGGCCGCGCGAGCCCGACAGCATCACGCCGGCCAGCCCGACCCCGAGCGCGGCCAGCGCCAGCATCGGCCCAGCCAGCCCGTTGCGCGCCGCCCAGTAGCCCAACAGCGTCAGGCTGGCCGCGAAATGGCCGAAGAAGATCGGGTTGAGCGCCGGCAGGGCATAGCGGCCCGCATAGCTTACCGCCCCATGCGCCGAGAGCGCCATGGGCTCGGCCAGCCAGAGCGCCAGCGCGCAGCCCGCCAGGCCGATGCGCACCAGCGCGGTGCAGAGCCGGTCGGGCGCGGGCAGGGGGCCGGCCAGCGCCAGCGCCGCCATCGGGATCAGGCAGGCGCCGAGCGCAAAGCTCCAGTAATCGGTGCCCGAGCGCGACAGCCCGCCCTCGGAGGCCAGCGCCACCGCGATCCGGCCCAGATAGACCGCCCAGAACAGCCCCAGGAGCCAGAATTGCAGGCTGCGCGTCACCCAGAGGCCGTTGCGCATCGGCCGGAGCAGGATCATCAGGCTCAGCCCCAGCACCAGCGCCCGGCCCATGACCGAGATCGGGGTCGAGGGCAGGCCCAGCGCCGCCGAGGCCACCGCCGCCAGCGGAAAGCCGAACAGCGCCAGCCCGGTCAGCAGATCGGGGCGCGTCACCGCCGGTATCGCTGCGGCGACCGGTCGGGCCAGCGCGGCGGTCATGCCAGCACCGCGCGCGCCATGCGGCGGTTGCCCGCCAGCGCCAGCCCGTAGCCCGATGCCACCGCCACCGCCATCGCCGGCACCAGTGCCGAAACCGGCGCCAGCCCCCACCACAGCGTCAGCCCCATCACCGGGATTGCCGCCGCGATGGTCCATTGCCCGGCGATGTTCCAGCCGAGCCGGCCCTGCGACTGGGCGAATTGCGAGGGCACCAGCCCGGCCGAGGCCACGGCAAAGGCGGTGGCGAAGACCGCCGCCGAGATCACGAATCCCGGCAGCACCGCGCCCAGCGTCAGCAGGCTGACCAGCGGCGCGGCGGCGAGTGTCAGCAGCCATTGGCCAAGGCTGAGCCACAGCGTCAGCCGGCCGGCGCGCCGGTAAAGCCCGCGCGCGGCGGCGCCCAGCCGGGCAAATTCGGGCAAGAGCGGCGTGGTGGCCGATTGCAGCAGCATCCGCATGTAGGAGGCGAGCTTGTAGGCCAGGTCGAACACCGCCAGCGCCTCCAGCCCGACCAGCCGCCCGACCAGCACCCGCGAAAGCGGCTCGTAGATCAGGAGCGGCAGAAAGCTCGCCTGCAGCCCGAGGCCAAAGCGGCTCGCCTCGCGCAGCGCCGCCATCGACAACCGGCGCGGCAGCCAGCCCAGCCCCGGCAGCGCCTGCCGCAGCGCCCAGCGCGCCGCCAGAGCCTGAGCGACGGCCTGCACGATCAGCGCCGCCGCCAGCCCGTGCAGGCCGGAACCGGGGATCAGCAACAGCGCGGCCAGGCAGGACCCCGCGGCCCCGGCGGTGGCGATGCGCGCGCGCAGGTCGGCCCGGCCGATACCGTCGAGCGATGCCAGCAGGGCGGTGCTGGCGGCATTGGCCAGCAGCAGCAGCAGCGCCAGCGGCACCAGCGCCCGGTCGGACATGGCGGCGTGGAATTGCAGGGCCGGCAGCGCCAGAATGCCGACAAGGGCGTAATAGCCCAGGCTGGCCGCCAGCACGGTATCGAGCAGATGGCCCCGCCGCCCGGCGGTGGTCGGGGCGCGCGCCAGCAGGCGGGCCAGCCCGGCGCCGCCAAAGACATCGCCCACCCGCAGCAGTGCGCACAGGCCGACAACCATCGACCAGCCGCCCGCTGCGGCAGCTCCGTGCCAGACGATCACCTGCCGGATGATCAGGAAGTAGGCCAGCGTCGCCACCAGCCCCTGCACCATCGACCAGATGGCGACCCGGCCCAGCGACGGGCGCGGACTTGCGCGCAAGGCAGGGCGCCCGGCGGGCGCTGAAGTCAGGTCAGTACAGGCCACGGGCGGTGTCCGATACACGTTCAGATTAATTCAAATACAGCAGATACAACCTTAGATTGCAATCGGCTTGTGCAACGCGCCGCCGCCTGTTGCGCTTGGCCGGGCGAAAGGATTTACTTCCGGGCGATCCGGATCAGCCCGGACCCTCATTTTCAGACAGCAAGCGAGAACCCAGATGCGCAACGCCGAAATCGCCGAACGCCGCAAGACCGCCATCGCCCGTGGCGTTGGCATGATGACCCAGATCTACGTGGAAAAGGCCGAGAATGCCGAGGTCTGGGATGTCGAGGGCAACCGCTATATCGACTTTGCCGCCGGTATCGCCGTGGTCAATACCGGCCACCGCCACCCCAAGGTCATGGCGGCGGTGGAAAAGCAGCTGGGCGCATTCACCCATACCTGCCACCAGGTCCTGCCCTACGAGAATTACATCCGCCTGGGCGAGCGGCTGAACGCGCTGGTGCCGGGCGACTTCGAAAAGCGCACCATCTTCGTCACCACCGGCGCCGAAGCCGTTGAAAACGCGGTCAAGATCGCGCGCTTCTCGACCGGGCGGCAGGCGGTCATCGCCTTTGGCGGCGCCTTTCATGGCCGCACCTTCATGGGCATGAGCCTGACCGGCAAGGTCCAGCCCTACAAGGCGGGCTTTGGCAACATGATGCCTGACATCTACCACGTGCCCTTCCCGGTCGAGCTGCATGGCGGCACGGTCGAAGGCTCGCTCAAGGGCATCCAGAACCTGTTCAAGTCCGATCTCGACCCCTCGCGCGTCGCCGCGATCATCTTCGAGCCGGTGCAGGGCGAGGGCGGCTTCTACCCCGCGCCCGCCGAACTGGTGCGCGCGATTCGCAAGCTGTGTGACGAGCACGGCATCGTCATGATCGCCGACGAAGTGCAGACCGGCTTTGCCCGCACCGGCAAGATGTTCGCCATGGAGCACTATGACGTGGCCGCCGACATCACCACCATGGCCAAGGGGCTGGCCGGCGGGCTGCCGCTGGCCGCCGTCACCGGCCGGGCCGAGATCATGGATGCGGCCAATCCGGGCGGCCTCGGCGGCACCTATGGCGGCAACCCGAGCGGGTGTGCCGCCGCCAATGCCGTGCTCGACGTGATCGAGGAAGAACAGCTCTGCGCGCGCGCCAACGAGCTTG
>CAUJIU010000130.1 GCA_963205075.1 Pseudomonadota bacterium
GCGCACCGAGCCGCCGGTATCGCTGCCGACCGCCGCCGCGGCGAGGCCGTGGGCGACCGAGGCGGCGGCCCCCGAGGACGAGCCGCCGGGCACCGCTTCGGGGTCGTTGATGTTGGGCGGGGTGGCGGTGACCGGGGTGTAGCCCAGCCCGGACAACGCGATCTCGGTCATGTGGGTCTTGCCCAGGCAGACCAGCCCGGCCTGACTACCGGTTTCCAGCACGGCCGCGTCGCGGTCGGGCACCCGGCCCTGCATCAGGAGCGTGCCGGCCTCGGTCGCGATGCCGGCGCTGTCGAACAGGTCCTTCCACGACACCGGCACCCCGTCGAGCGGCCCGAGCCGCAGCCCGGCCCGCGCGCGCACGGCTGCGGCGGCGGCCTCGGCGCGGGCACGGTCGGCGGTGACGCGGGCATAGATGCGGGGCGTCATCGGGTGGCTGGCAATGGCCTGCAGATAGGTCTCGGTCAGCGCCACCGGGTCGATCTCGCCCCGCCTGATGCCACGGCCCAGATCCGCCGCCGTCGCCCAAAGCCAGTCCTGCATGCTGCCGCTCCCCGTTGGTTGCGCAGGACGGTAGCCGCAGCGCGGTGCATGGACAATCCCGCGTCGGGCGGCATAGTGCGGGCCATGAAACCGGACCACGATATCCTGATTGTCGGCGGCGGGCTGAACGGCCCGGCCCTGGCGCTGGCGCTGGCGCGCGGCGGCCTTTCCGTCGGGGTCATTGACAGCCTGCCGATCGACACCCGCAGCGATCCGGGCTTTGACGGGCGCGCCTATGCGCTGGCGCTCGCCTCGCAGCGCCTGCTCGGGGCCATCGGCCTCTGGCCCCGGATTGCCGCCGAGGCGCAGCCGATGCGCGAGATCAAGGTTACCGACGGGCGCGCCGGCGAGGGCGCGAGCCCATGGATGCTGCATTTCGACCATGCCGAGATCGAGGAAGGCCCGATGGGCTACATGGTCGAGGACCGGCACCTGCGCGGCGCCTTCCTGGCCATGATGGCCGATGCGCCGCGCATCACCCAATATGCGGCTGAAACCGTGACCAGCCAGCAGGCCGATGCGCTCGGCGCGCGGATCGGGCTGGCATCGGGCCGGGCGCTGAGCGCATGGCTCCTGGTGGGCTGCGACGGACGGCGCAGCGGCACGGCCGAGCGGGCCGGCATCCGCCGCACCGGCTGGGGCTATGGCCAGACCGGGGTGGTCTGCGCGGTCGAGCACGAAAAGCCGCATGGCGGCATCGCGCATCAGTTCTTCATGCCGGCCGGGCCGCTGGCGATCCTGCCGCTGAAGGGCAACCGCTCGTCCATCGTCTGGAGCGAGACCGACGCCCGCGCCGCCGAACTGCTGGCGATGCCGGACGCGGATTTCCTGACTGCACTCCGCCCGGCCTTTGGCAGCTTTCTGGGCGAGATCGGGCTGGCCGGGGCGCGATTCGGCTATCCGCTGGGTCTGACGCTGGCGGACAGCTTTATCGCGGAGCGGCTGGCCTTGGTGGGCGACGCGGCGCACGGAATGCACCCGATTGCCGGTCAGGGCCTGAACGCCGGCTTGCGCGATGTGGCGGCCCTGGCGCAGGTGCTGGCCGAGGCGCGCGGGCGCGGCGAGGATATCGGCTCGACGCAGGTCCTGCGGCGCTATCAGCAATGGCGGCGCTTTGACACCGCAACGCTCGCCGCCGCCACGGACAGCGTCAACCGGCTGTTTTCCAACGATAACAAGACCGTCCGCACCCTGCGCGATCTGGGCCTCGGGCTGGTCAACCGGGTGCCCGCGCTGCGACGCGGCCTGATGCGCGAGGCGGCCGGCCTGACCGGCGACCTGCCGGAACTGATGCGCTAGTCGAGCGCGCGCGCCTCGTCCACCAGCATCACCGGGATGCCGTTGCGGATCGGGAAGGCCAGCTTGGCGGATCTGGACACCAGTTCCTGCCGCTCGGCGTCATAGCTCAGCGGGCCGTGGGTCAGCGGGCAGATCAGGGCCTCGAGCATCTTGGGATCAAAGGTGGTGCCGGGGGTGGTCAATGGCGCATCTCCTCATCGTTGCCTGCCCTTAGCGCAAACTCGATCAGCGTCACCAGCGTTTCGCGCCGGGTAAGCAGCGACGGGGCCTCGAGCAGCGCCTGTTTGTCCTCGACCGAGAACGGGCACATCATCGACAGCGAGTTGATGAGCGGCTCGTCCTCGGCCTCCTGCAATCCGTCCCAGTCGGTGCTCAGGCCGCGCTCGTCGAAAAAGCGCCGCAGCAGCGGGATCAGCGTGGCGCGGTTGAGGCCGGCATCGGTCTCGGCGGGGCCGAGATCGGCCTCGAATCCCTGCCAGCGCACCAGACAGCGGGTATAGGGGGTAAAGCCCTCGACCTCCTCGGTGATCCGGAACCGCGACGCCCCGGTCAGCGAGATCATGCAGCGGCCGTCAGGCAGCTCGGTGAACGATGTCAGCCGCCCCGCGCAGCCGATCGAATGCAGCCGCGGATCGCCCTCGCGCATCGGCTGGACCATGCCGACAAGGCGCGTGGAGGTCTTGAGCACGTCTTCGAGCATGGCGAGATAGCGCGGCTCGAACAGATGCAGCGGCAGCCGCGTCCGGGGCAACAACAGCGCCCCGGGCAACGGAAAGACCGGAATGATGTCGGGCAGATCGGCGGCTGCAATCCTGCGCATAGGCCGAGCCTAGCACGACATCAGGCGAAAATCATCGACGAGAGCTTGCGCCGTCCCGCCAGCACCACCGGGTCGGTGGGTTTGAGCGAATCGAAGATCTGCAGCAGTTGCGCCTTGGCCGCGCCCTCGTTCCAGGTCCGGTCGCGGCGGAACAGGTCCAGCAGTTCGGCCACCGCCTGTTCGGTCTTGCCGGCGGCATTGAGCGCCACCGCCAGATCGAATCGCGCCTGATGGTCGTTCTGGTCCTGCTCGAGCCGCGCCTGCAACTCGGCCACCGGGCCCACATTGGCCGCCTGACGCAGCAGCCCGATCTGGGCGCTGACCGCTTCCAGTTCGGCGGTCTTGGAAATTTCGGCAGGTGCGCCGTTGAGAATGGCTTCGGCCTGATCGACATCACCCATCGCCAAGGTGGCGCGGACCAGCCCGGCATAGGCGCGCGGCTGGAGCGGGTCTTCCTGCAGGATCGCAGCGAAGGTCTCGGCGGCATCGGCTGCCGCGCCCTCGTCAAGCATCTGCTCGGCCATGTCGAGCGCCTCGTCCAGGCCATCGTCTTCGGCAGGGCCGGCCAGATCACCGATCTTGGTGACGAACTTCTCGATCTCGGACGGGGGCAGCGCGCCCTGGAAGCCATCCACCGGCTTGCCCTGCCAGAAGGCATAGACCGTCGGGATCGACTGCACCCGCATCTGGCCGGCATAGCCGGGGTTCTGGTCCACGTCGATCTTGACCAGCCTGACCCGGCCCTTGGCCTTGGTCACCGCGGCTTCGATGGCGGGGCCAAGCGTCTTGCAGGGGCCGCACCAGGTGGCCCAGAAATCGACGATGACCGGGACGGTCTTGGACGCCTCGACCACGTCAGCAATGAAGCTGGCATCGGTGGCGTCCTTGATCAGGTCTGCGGGGGCAGCATTCAGTTCGAGCATGACACGCTCCTCTCATTCGGTTTCCCCCTATATGTGAGCAGCAGGGCCGAAGGCCAAGGGGCAAATGCACAGGCCGGCGGCGCGGACCCGCCCCGGATCAGAGATCGAAGCTGGCAAAGACCGGCGCGTGATCGCTGGGCTGCTCCCAGCCGCGCGCCGCCTTGTGCACCCGGCTGCCATGGCCGGCCGCGGCAATGTCGGCTGTGGCCCAGACATGATCCAGCCTGCGCCCCTTGTCGGCGCCTTCCCAGTCGGAGGAGCGGTAGGACCACCAGCTGTAGAGCAGCCCGTCGGGGATATCCTGCCGGGTCACATCGACCCAGTCGCCCGCCTCCTGCACCGCTGCCAGATGCTCCACCTCGACCGGCGTATGGCTGACGATCCTGAGCAACTGCTTGTGCGACCAGACATCGTCCTCGCGCGGTGCGATGTTCAGGTCGCCCACCAGAATCGCCCGGCGCGGGGTCTCGGCGCGGAAATGGTCGCGCATCTGCGTGAGGTAATCGAGCTTCTGCCCGAACTTGTCGTTCTCGGCCCGGTCAGGCACATCGCCGCCAGCGGGGACATAGAAGTTGTGGATGACAACGCCGTTGTCCAGCTGGCCGGCAATGTGGCGGGCATGACCGAGATCGGCGAAATCGTGGCGCGCCACCTCGGTGATCGGCAGGCGCGACAGGATGGCGACGCCGTTATAGCCCTTCTGGCCGTTGGCGATCATGTGGGTATAGCCCAGCGCGCGGAACTGTTCGGTCGGGATCTTGTCGACCGGGCTCTTGCATTCCTGCAGGCACAGGATGTCGGGCGCCTCGTCGGCCAGAAGCCGCGCCACCAGGGGTTCGCGCAGGCGCACCGAATTGATGTTCCAGGTGGCAATGGTAAACGGCATCGGTCCAATCCTTGTCGGGTCGGACCGATGCCTAACCTGTCAGGCGGGCCGTTGCCAGCGCCGCGCGGCCACAGCGATCAATTGATCGTATAGCTGCCCATGTTGCACATGTTGACCTGATCCTCGAGAACCGAGCCGTTCTCGAAAACCATGCGCATGTCGTAGATGCAGTTGGTGCGGCCATCGGCGATGGTCACCGTCACCGAACTGCCCGAGGGCAGCGTGCTGGTGCCAAGGATATCTTCTTCCCAGCTCGATGCCGTGTTGGGCGAGGCATAGAACTCCCACAGGGTCATGCCGGAGTTGTTGATCAGCTGGAAGGCCAGATCCTGCGCCCAGGCTCCGGTTCCGGCCAGGGCGATGACCGTGGCCGCCGCAAAGGTGCGAAGTGAAAACATGGTGTTCTCCATTACATTCGAATCACTTGGCATCGGTTGTAGCTCACAGCCGGTTGGTATCCGATAACAAACCGCATTTCCGGCCCGCCTGCGCCCGGCGCGGACAGAAAAAATGCCCGGCCAGGAGTGGCCGGGCAAGTCCAACAGGGAGGAGGTGGCATTGCCCCGCCACCAGGGGATCTCTTGCGCCCGTCAGGCCGAAAGCCGGTAGCCGCCGGACTCGGTCACCAGCAGCCGGGCATTGGACGGCTCGATCTCGATCTTCTGCCGCAGGCGGTAGATGTGGGTTTCAAGCGTGTGCGTGGTTACCCCGGCATTGTAGCCCCAGACCTCGTGCAGCAGCGTGTCACGCGGCACCACGCCCTCGGCACGGTAAAGATACTTGAGGATGTTGGTTTCCTTCTCGGTCAGCCGGACCTTCTTCTGGGCCTCGGTGATCAGCATCTTCTGCGAGGGGCGGAAGGTGTAGGGCCCAAGCTGGAACACCGCGTCTTCCGACTGTTCGTGGGTGCGCAGCTGCGAGCGGATCCGGGCCAGCAGCACCGGAAACTTGAACGGCTTGGTGACGTAATCGTTGGCGCCGGCATCGAGCCCGAGGATGGTGTCGCTGTCGGTGTCATGCCCCGTCAGCATCAGGATCGGGCATTTCACCCCCTGCCGCCGCATCAGCTTGCACAATTCGCGCCCGTCGGTGTCAGGCAGGCCGACATCGAGGATCACCAGATCGAACAGCCCGGCCTTGACCTTGACCATCGCGTCGGCGCCGGTCCCGGCTTCGAACACGTCGAAATCCTCGGTCATCAGCAGTTGCTCGCCCAGCGCCTCGCGCAGATCGTCATCGTCGTCGACCAGAAGGATCTTCTTGAGTTGGCCCATGACCGCCTCCTTTGCTTGTAACAATCAGTTGTGCCTTTCGGGCCGCTTCGGCAAGGAACCTGTCAGGGGCCTCACGGGCTCGTGTCATATCCGGCTGAATTGTTTCACTTCGCTGCAAAACTGGCTATGCCAGCATCGAACACGAGGACAAGCATCCATGGCCTTCGCCCCCGACATCACCGAACGGCTGGCCCGCGCCCGCGCCGACCTGCGCATGGGCGTGCCGGTGGTGCTGGAAGGCGAAGGCGGCGCGGTGATGCTGGCCGCCGAGACGCTGGACCGCGCCCGGCTGGCCGATCTGCGCGCCACGGCAGGCCTGCCGGTGCTGGCCATCACCGCCCGCCGCGCCGAGACGCTCAAGGCCATCGCCTATGACGGTGACCTGGCGCGCATCGCCCTGCCGCCTGAGGCCGGGCTGGACTGGGTGCGCGCCATGGCCGACCCCGCCGATGACCTGCGTGCGCCGCTCAAGGGCCCGCACCGCACCCTGCGCGAAGGCCCGAGCGACCTGCACCGCGCGGCCATCGCGCTGACCAAGTCGGCGCGGCTCCTGCCTGCCGCCCTTGTCCTGCCGCTTGACGATCCGCGCGCCTTCGCCGCCGCCAACGACCTGACGGTGGTGACGGTGCAGGCCGCGCTGGCCGAGGCGCTGGCCGTGCTCAACAAGGTGGTCAGCGCCCCCTTGCCGCTCGCGCTGGCGGGCAAGGGCCGGTTGCATGTCTTTCGCCCCGACGACGGCGGCGAGGAGCATTACGCGGTCGAGATCGGCCGCCCCGACCGGGCGCTGCCGGTGCTGACGCGCCTGCATTCGGCCTGCTTTACCGGCGACATCCTTGGCAGCCTGAAATGCGATTGCGGCCCGCAGCTGCATGCGGCGCTGGCCCAGATGGGCAAGGAGGGCAGCGGGGTGCTGCTCTATCTCAACCAGGAGGGCCGGGGCATCGGGCTGGCCAACAAGATGCGCGCCTATTCGCTGCAGGACGAAGGCTTTGACACGGTCGAGGCCAATCACCGGCTGGGCTTCGAGGATGACGAGCGCGACTTTCGCCTCGGGGCGGCGATCCTGCGGCAGATGGGGTTCTCGCAGATCCGGCTGATGACCAACAACCCCGCCAAGGTCACCCGCATGCAGCTTTGCGGGCTGAACGTGACCGAAAGGGTGCCTCTGCGCGCCGGGCGCAATCCGCATAATGACGGCTACCTTGCCACCAAGTCGCGAAAGTCGGGGCATCTGCTGTGAGCCCCGCCGACATGGTGGTGACACCGGCGGGCCTGCGCTTTGCCGGGCGGCGGTTTGCCTGCACCCTTGGCCGCGCCGGCGTGACGGCAACCAAGCGCGAGGGCGATGGCGCCACGCCTGCCGGCACCCACCGGATCATCGGCATGCTCTACCGCCCTGACCGCCTGCCCCTGCCTTCCGCATGGGCGCGGCCCGTCCATCGGGGCGAGTTGTGGTCCGATGACCCCGGCGACCCCTACTATAATAGTCTGGTCCGCGCCCCGCATCCGCACCGCCACGAGGCCCTGCGCCGCGCCGACCCGCTCTATGACCTGGTCCTGCTGACCGACTGGAACCTCGCGCCCGCCATTCCGGGCCTGGGCTCCGCCATATTCGTGCATCAGTGGCGGCGGCCCGGATACCCGACAGCCGGTTGCGTGGCGCTGGCGCGGCCAGACCTGCACTGGATCGCGCGGCGCATCCGGCCGGGCACCCGCCTGATAGTGACCGCCTGACTTCAGGCGTGACGGGCGCCAAAGATCGCGGAGCCGACGCGGACATGCGTTGCCCCAAGCGCAATCGCCGTCTCGAAATCGGCGCTCATGCCCATCGAAAGCCCGGCCAGCCCGTTGCGCGCCGCCATCCTGGCCAGCAGCGCGAAATGCAGCGCCGCTTCTTCCTCGACCGGCGGGATGCACATCAGCCCCACCACGGGCAGCGACAGGGCCCGGCACTCGGCGACGAAGGGGTCAAGATCGGCGGGCAGTATCCCGGCCTTCTGCGGCTCCAGCCCGGTATTGACCTGCACGAACAGCTCCGGGCAGGCGCCGATCTCGTCCGAGAGGCGCGCCAGAGTCTGCGCCAGCTTGGGCCGGTCAAGCGAGTGGATGGCCTGCGCCAGTTCCATCGCCTGCCGCGCCTTGTTGGTCTGCAAGGGGCCGATCAGGTGCAGTTCGATGCCGTCAAAGCGCTTGCGGAAGTCCGGCCATTTGCCCGCCGCCTCCTGCACGCGATTCTCTCCAAAGACCCGGTGGCCCTGCGCCAGCACCGACTCGACCGCGTCATCGGGCTGCATTTTCGAGACGGCGATAAGCGAGATTTTGCCGGCATCGCGCCCCGCCCCTTGCGCCGCCCGATCGATCCGCGACCTGATTTCAGTGAGTGACATCATGCATTTCCGTCATTTCGCCCGGTCCTGATCCCCCAATATGTCATGGCCGCGCGCCTGTCATGCCCAAAGCGGCCGCTGCCGGTGTGTGGCACCGATGCATCAATTCCTCCGCACTCGCCCCTCCGGCTGACCAAATTGCTTGAGTGTCGGGGACGTTACGCGCAGAAACCATGGCAATGCTGGTTCAACTGGCATTCGCTTGAATGCAAACACGAGGGAATAACATGAAAAACACTCTTCTTGCCTCGACCGCCCTGGTAGCCCTCGCTGGCGCCGCTGCGGCCGAAGTTTCCTGGGGCGGCTCGTTCGACCTGGGCTACAACTCGCTGGACGGCTTCTACTGGGAAGGCGGCCTGACCGTCTCCGGCGCCATGGATCTCGACAACGGCCTTTCCGTTGGCTTCTCGATGGACGCATCCTTCCTGTGGTCCTCGTCCTACAACATCTTCGACTCGACCTACATCTCGTGGAACAGCTACGAAGTGTTCCTGAAGTCCGACACCGCCGGCCTGTACTTCGGCAACACCGATACCGCTGCTGACATGCATTGGGACGGTGTCTCGGGCATGGAGCAGGGCTTCAACGATGTGGACGATGCCGACGACAACGGCGCGGAAGCCATCCTGCGCGGCGAAGTGACCTTCGGGTCGGTTTCGGCCGCTCTGTCCTACGAGCTCACCGGCGGAACCACTGTCACTCCCATGGAAGCGCTGCAGTTGGGTGCAACCGCCGAAGTCGGCGCTGCCACCATCATCTTCGCCTACCAGGATGCTGACAACTACGACGGCGAAGCCATGGGTATCGCCGCCAAGATGTCCTTCGGTGGTGCTGACCTGCACGTTGCCTACGCTGAAGGCGATGTCGACACTTCGGTTGGCTTCGGCGTCAGCTACCCGGTCGGCCCAGTCACCATCGGTGCCGCCTATGCGATGAACGACATCGCTGACGATGCTTGGGAACTGACCGCTGACTACGCTTCGGGCCCGATCACCGTTGGTGTCGGCTTCGACTCCACCGACGATTGGTGGCTCGACGGTTCGTACGACATGGGCAATGGCCTGGTGTTCAACGCCGGTATCGCGACCGCCGGTGACGACTACTACGCCGGTGCCGAAATGGACCTGGGCGGCGGCGCCTCGGCCTTCATCTCGTACAACACCTCCGACGAAGTCGGTGGCCCCGAGTACAACGAAGGCACCGAAGTTGGTGTGTCCTTCACGTTCTGATCGAACGCGAGCGGAAAAGTCAGAGCGGTCCTTCGGGGCCGCTCTTTCTTTTTGGGCCGGTCCCTTGCACCTTGGCCCCTCTGCTGACGCCAACGGGCTTGTGACCGCGCCGCCCCTTCGTTACACATTTCGGCAAGAGGCGCGGTGCAGGCACGGCGCGCGGCGCGATGTGACGGGAGACAGGATTTGTCAGCATTCAAGCTCAACAGACCGGCGGCGCTGGCACTGTTCCTGACGGTCAGCCTGGCGGCCTGCAGCGGCGGCCAGGGCTCCTTCGGCTCCAGCCCCTTCGGCAGCCTGGGCCTGTCCGGCGGCGGCGCGCGCGCCGAAGCGGCCACCCGTCAGGCCGCCCGCACCCGTGGCACCGAGAATGTCGCCGTCAACCGCTACATCTGGGCCGCCGCCATCGACGTGCTGTCCTTCCTGCCGATCGAAAGCGTCGATCCCTTCACCGGGGTGATCGTCTTTGGCTACGGCACCCCGCCCGGCGGCGGCCGCGCCTATCGCGGCACCGTCTACATCACCGATCCGGCGCTGGATGCACGGTCGCTGAACGTCGCGCTGGCAACCAGCAGCGGCCCGGTCAGCGCCGAGACCCAGCGCGCCATCGAAGACGCGATCCTGGCCCGCGCCCGCCAGCTACGGGTTGGCGACGGCCGGCTGTAGAACCAGCGTCAGTTGTGTTCTAATTCCGCGCCGGGCCCCAATCTGCCCGGCGTTTCTTATCTCAAGGACCGATACCCGTCATGTCTGGCTACAACGCAGCAGAAATCGAACCGAAATGGCAGGCCGCCTGGGAACAGGCCGGCACCTTTGTTGCGACCCATAGCGGCGACAAGCCCAAATACTACGTGCTCGAGATGTTTCCCTACCCGTCGGGCCGCATCCATATGGGCCATGTGCGCAACTACACCATGGGCGACGTGATCGCGCGCTACAAGCTGGCCAACGGTTTCAACGTGTTGCACCCGATGGGCTGGGATGCCTTCGGCATGCCGGCCGAGAATGCCGCCATGGCCTCGGGCGGGCATCCCAAGGACTGGACCTACCAGAACATCGCCGACATGCGCGCCCAGATGAAGCCGATGGGCTGGTCGCTGGACTGGAGCCGCGAGCTGGCGACCTGCGACCCCGAATATTACGGCCAGCAGCAATCGATGTTCATCGACATGCTCGAGGCCGGGCTGGTCTATCGCAAGAACGCCGTGGTCAACTGGGACCCGGTCGACATGACCGTGCTGGCCAACGAACAGGTGATCGACGGCAAGGGCTGGCGCTCCGGCGCCGAGGTCGAGCGGCGCGAACTGACGCAGTGGTTCTTCCGCATCTCGGACTATTCCGAAGAGCTGCTCGACGCCATCGACAGCCTCGACAACTGGCCGGCCAAGGTCAAGCTGATGCAGGCCAACTGGATCGGCAAGTCACGCGGGCTGCAATTCTCGTTCTCGCTGATCGACGGGCCCGAAGGTCATGACCGGGTCGAGGTCTACACCACCCGGCCCGACACGCTGCTGGGCGCGTCCTTCATCGGCATTTCGCCCGATCATCCGCTGGCCAGGCGGCTCGAGGCGCACCGGACCGATGTGGCCGCCTTCTGCGCCGATGCCCGCAAGGGCGGAACCACCGAGGAGGCGCTGGAAAAGGCCGAGAAGAAGGGCTACGACACCGGGCTGCGCGTGCGCCATCCCTTTGATACCGATTGGGAATTGCCGGTCTACATCGCCAATTTCATCCTGATGGATTACGGCACCGGCGCCATCTTCGGCTGCCCCGCCCATGACCAGCGCGACCTCGACTTCGCGCGCAAATACGGGCTGGACGTGATCTCGACCTATGTGCCCGCCGCGGGCGAGGACGCGTTTCAGCGCCCCGAAGACGGTGGCGACGCCTATGTGCCGCTCAAGACCGAGCCGGTGGCCTATGTCAAAGGCTTCGCCGGTGCCCCGGTCCAGTCCGGATATGACGGTGTCGAGACCGCGATTGCCTTTTGCGAGGCCAATGGCGTCGGGCAGGGCGTCACCAAGTTCCGCCTGCGCGACTGGGGCCTGAGCCGCCAGCGTTATTGGGGCTGCCCGATCCCGGTCGTGCATTGCGAGGCCTGCGGCGTGGTGCCCGAGCGCAAGGAAAACCTGCCCGTCCGCCTGCCCGATGACGTGACGCTCGACCAGCCCGGCAACCCGCTGGACCGCCATCCGACCTGGCGCGACTGCGCCTGCCCGAAATGCGGCGCGCCCGCCCGGCGCGAGACCGACACGATGGACACCTTCGTTGATTCCTCGTGGTATTTCGCGCGCTTCACCGCCCCGCGCGCCAGCACCCCGACCGTGCTGGCCGAGGCCGAATACTGGATGAATGTCGACCAGTATATCGGCGGCATCGAGCACGCGATCCTGCACCTGCTCTATTCGCGCTTCTTTGCCCGCGCCATGAACCTGACCGGCCACCTGCCGGCCAAGGCCATCGAGCCTTTCGATGCGCTGTTCACCCAAGGCATGGTCACGCATGAGATCTACCTGACCCGCGATGCGGCGGGCCGCCCGGTCTATCACCTGCCCGAGGAGGTCGAGAACGGCGCGCTGAAGGCCACCGGCGAAAAGGTCGAGATCATCCCCTCGGCCAAGATGTCCAAGTCCAAGCGCAACGTGGTCGATCCCGCCAACATCGTGCGCGACTACGGCGCCGATACCGCGCGCTGGTTCGTGCTGTCCGACAGCCCGCCCGAGCGCGATGTCGAGTGGACCGCCTCGGGTGCCGATGCCACGTCCAAGCATCTGGCGCGGGTCTGGCGCCTGATCACCGACATCCTGCGCCTGCCCGAAGGCACGGCGGCGGAGGATGCCGAATTGATCCGCGCCACCCACAAGACCATCCATGACGTCACCCAAGGCATTGAAAGCTTTGGCTTCAACGCCGCCATCGCCAAGCTCTATGCCTTCACCAACACGGTGCAGAAATCCGATGCCGGCGGCAGCGCCAAGCGCTTTGCTGCCCGCATTCTGGCGCAGCTGATGGCGCCGATGACCCCGCATCTGGCCGAAGAGATCTGGGCCGCGCTCGGCGGCGAGGGCTTTGTCGCCAACGCGCCCTGGCCCAAGGCGGACCCGGCGATGCTGATCGACGACACGGTGACGCTGCCGATCCAGATCAACGGCAAGCGCAAGGCCGAGATCGTGGTCGCGCGCGACCTGCCCAACAACGAGGTTGAAAAGATCGCCCTCTCGGATGAGGCTGTGGTCAAGGCACTCGACGGGGCCGTGCCGAAGAAA
Source organism: Pseudomonadota bacterium (assembly GCA_963205075.1). Lineage (GTDB taxonomy): Bacteria > Pseudomonadota > Alphaproteobacteria > Rhodobacterales > Rhodobacteraceae > KLAP22. The sequence continues at coordinate 12,628 of CAUJIU010000130.1, forward strand.
GTCATCGTTGTCCCCGGCCGGATCGTCAATGTCGTCATCTGACCCGCTCCCGCGACCGACCCGCCGCCTGGTCCTTCTGGGGACGCTGGCGCTGGTGGGCTGCGGGTTTGCGCCGGTCTACGGGCCGGGCGCATCCGGGGGCGTCTTGCGCAATGCGGTCGCGGTCGAGGCGCCGGCGACGGTCGAGGGGTTTCACCTGCGGCAACAGCTTGTCGACCGGCTGGGGGCACCCGGCAACGCGCGCTATCTGCTGACGGTGTCCATCGAGATCGGCCGCGACCCGGTGGCGATTTCCGCCTCGGGCGTCACCACAAGGTTCAACCTGCCAGGAAGCGCCACCTGGGCGCTCAGCGATGCCGCGACCGGTGCGCCGCTGGCCCAGGGCGAGGTCAGCGCGTTCTCCGGGTATTCGACCACCAGCAGCACCGTTGCCACCCGCGCCGCCGAACGCGACGCGACCGAGCGGCTGACCGTCACCCTGGCGGACCTGATCGTGACCCGGTTGCTTGTCGCCGCCCAGGATTTCTAGATGAAACTGGGCGGGCGCGAGGCCAAGGCCTATTTCCGCAAGCCGGACCCTGATGCCGCCGGGATACTGATCTACGGCGGCGATGCCATGCGGGTGGCCGACCGGCGGCAAGAAACGCTGGCCGCGCTTCTGGGGCCAGAGGCCGAGGCAGAGATGCGGCTGACCCGGATCGGCGGGGCTGACCTGCGCAAGGATCCCGCCCTGCTGCTCGATGCCATCAAGGCGCAGGGCTTCTTTCCCGGCCCGCGCGCCGCCTTTGTCGAGGATGCCACCGATGGCATCGCCCCGACGCTGGCGGCGGCGCTGGATGACTGGCGGCCGGGCGATGCGCAGATCGTGGTGACTGCCGGCCAGCTGGCCGCCAGATCGCCGCTGCGCAAATTGTTCGAAAGCCACCGGCTGGCGCATTGTGCTGCCGTCTACAACGACCCGCCCGACCGTGACGAGATCGACGCCGCGCTCAAGGCCGCCGGCCTGACCCGGATCGAGGCCGATGCGCTTGCCGCGTTGACCGGGCTGGCGCGAGTGCTCGATGGCGGTGATTTCCGCCAGACGCTTGAAAAGATTGCGCTTTACAAGCTGGGCGATGACAGCCCGCTGACTGCGGACGAGGTGGCGCTGAGTGCACCGGCCTCGCTGGAGGCCGAGCTTGACGACGTGATCGGGGTGGTGGCCGACGGCCAGCCGGAGCGGATCGGGCCGCTGCTGGCAAGGCTCTACGCCCAAGGAACCGGGCCGGTGGCGATCTGCATTGGCGCCACCCGGCACTTCCGCCTGCTGCATGCCGTGGCCTCGGATGCCGGCGGGCCCTCCGCCGGGATCGGGCGCGTGCGGCCGCCGGTCTTTGGCCCGCGCCGTGACCTCGTGCTGAGGCAGGCCAGCAATTGGGGCACCGCCCGGCTGGAGCGGGCGCTGACCGAGCTTACCGATACCGACCTGCAACTGCGCTCGGCCGATCGCGCCCCGCAGCAGGCTCTGGTAGAGCGGGCGCTGATCCGGCTGGCCATGCTGGGCCAGCGCCGTTGATCCAGGCCTCGACCCTCGCAATCAGCCGGTCCCGGATCTCGGCCCGGCGCGAGGCCGCGGCCCCAGCCTAGATAGAGCCCGCGGCAAAGGCGCTGGCGATGAGTGCCACTGCAGCGCACGCCGTCAAGGGCTGCACAACGAGACGCGCCCCCAGGCGCCACGACGCGGCGCA
>CAUJIU010000131.1 GCA_963205075.1 Pseudomonadota bacterium
GTCCCAGTTGACATAAATCAAATGAGTCGGCGGGCAGGGGTGCTAGGGCATCTGCATGAAGACCCAGTCTCTCCCCTCCGGCAGCGCGGCTGCGGGCCCCGCTCCGCTATCGGCGCGGCTGCCCTTTCCGCATGCGCTGATGCGACCGATCCTGTCGCGCGTGGTCCGGCGGATCGCGGCCAATCATCCGGGCATGTTCAACCGGCTCGGGCGGTTCACCACCGCCGATTTCGTCATCGACCCCATCGACATGCCCTTCGCGATGCATCTGCGCCCCGATCCGGCCGGCCCGATCCTGCGCACGGTGCCGCGCTCGCGCCTGCCGGCGCATGTGGCCCGCATCGCCGGCAGGTTCCTTGACCTGCTCGAGCTGATGGACGCCGACCTTGACGGCGACGCGCTGTTCTTCTCGCGCGGGCTGGAAGTGACCGGCAACACCGAGGCCGTGGTCTGCCTGCGCAACGCGCTTGACGATATCGACGGCTCGGTCGCCGAAGAGGTCGCGGCGATGTTCGGCGCGCCGGGCCGGGCGGCGCTGTCGGCGCTGCGCCGTGCCGCCCACAAGAAAAGCCACAAGAGGTAGCCCATGAAATACGGCGAACTGATCTGCCCCGCCGGCACCCCGGCGGCCCTGCGCACCGCGGTGGATGCGGGGGCGGACGCGGTCTATTGCGGCTTTCAGAACGCCACCAACGCCCGCAACTTCCCGGGGCTGAACTTCACCCCCGACGAGATGCAGGAGGGCGTGGCCTATGCCCATGCCCGCGGCGCCAAGGTGCTGCTGGCGCTCAACACCTTTCCGCCGGCGGGCAAGTTCGGGCTCTGGCGCGAGGCGGCCGATCTTGGCGTCCGCTTTGGCGTCGATGCGATGATCGTGGCCGACATGGGCGTGGCGGACGTGATCCGCAACGCCCATCCCGACCAGCGGCTGCACCTGTCGGTGCAGGCCGCCGCCTCCAGCCCCGAGGCGATCTGCTACTATGTCGAGGAGTTCGACATCCGCCGGGTGGTGCTGCCGCGCATCCTGACCGTGCCCGAGATCAAGGCACTGGCGGCCGAAATTCCTTGCGAGATCGAGACCTTCATCTTCGGCAACCACGGTCTGATGGTCGAGGGGCGGTGCAGCCTGACCAACTATGCCACCGGGCTGTCCACGAACATGGATGGCGTCTGTTCGCCCGCCGGCGATGTCGAATACCGGCGCGAGGCCGATGGCAGCATGTCGACCCGGCTGGGGGCCTTCACCATCGACAAGTTCGGCGCCGAGGAAACCGCCGGCTATCCGACCATCTGCAAGGGCCGCTACCGCACGCCCTGCCGCGACGAGGGCTATTATGCCTTCGAGGAGCCGATCAGCCTCAACCTCGCCCGCATGTTGCCCGACCTGATGAATGCCGGGGTCCATGCCTTCAAGATCGAGGGCCGCCAGCGCTCGCGCGCCTATGTGCGGCAGGTGGTGTCGGCGTTCCGGGCCGCGGTCGACGCGATCCGGGCCGGGCAGGAGCCGCTGCTGGCCGATCTGGTCGCCCTGACCGAGGGCCAGAAAGAGACCCAGGGCGCATTCAAAACCAAGACCTGGCGGTAAGATCATGACTCAGCAACTGACCCTCGGGCCGATCCCGTTTCACTGGTCCGCCGACATGCGGCGCGACTTCTACGCCCGCATCGCCGATGAGGCCGAGGTCGATACCGTCTATCTGGGCGAGGTGATCTGCTCCAAGCGCGCGCCCTTCTTCGAGGCCGATCTGCCCGAGATCGCCGAGCGGCTGGAGGCGGGTGGCAAGCGGGTGGTCTGGTCGTCCCTGGCCGAGATCCTGCTCAAGCGCGAGCGCAAGGCGACCGAGGGCCTGTGCGCCGGCGAGGACGGGCGCGGGGTCGAGGCCAACAACGCCGCCGCCCTGCGCCATCTGGCCGGCCAGCCGCATCGCGTCGGCCCGTTCATGAACGTCTACAACGAGGAAACCATGCGCTTCCTCGCCGCCAAGGGCGCCAACCACTTCACCCTGCCGGTCGAGATGCCGGCAACCTCGGTCGAGGTGATGGGCACTGCCGCCAGGGCGCTGGGCGTCGGGCTGGAGATCCAGGTGTTCGGCCGCGCCTCGCTGGCGGTCTCGGCGCGCTGCTACCATGCCCGCGCCCATGGCCGCACCAAGGACAGCTGCCTCTTTGTCTGCGAGGAGGATCCCGACGGCATGCCGCTGACCACGCTCGACGGCACCGAGTTTCTGGTGGTCAACGGCATCCAGACCATGTCGCGCACCTATGTCAGCCTGCTGGAATTCGTGCCGCAGACCGCGGCCATGGGCGTGACCGCCTTGCGGCTGATGCCGCAGATGCAGGACATGGTCGCGGTGGCGGGCGTGTTCCGTGCCGTGGCCGATGGCCGCGTCTCGGCCGACGAGGGCACGGCGCAGCTGGACGCGCTGGGCTTCGGGGTTCCGCTCTCCAACGGGTTCTGGCTGGGCGAGGCGGGCTACCGGCGGATCGCCCGCGCCTCCTGAGCGCGGCGGACTGCGGCCCCGTCACAACATCTGGCGCGTTTTTTGACCACTACCCAAAGCCTTGTTGGTTTCCTATAGTTGCTGTGGATAACTGGGGAACAACACCCAATCCATCTAGGACGAGGACAGAACCATGCGTTGTCCGTTTTGTGGAAACGTCGATACCCAAGTCAAGGACAGCCGGCCTGCCGAGGATCATGTGGCGATCCGGCGGCGGCGGTTCTGCCCGGCCTGCGGGGGCCGCTTCACCACCTATGAGCGGGTGCAGCTGCGCGATCTGGTGGTCATCAAGTCCAGCGGCCGGCGCGAGGATTTCGACCGCGACAAGCTTGAACGCTCGATCCGCATCGCCCTGCAAAAGCGCCCCGTCGAGCCCGAGCGCATGGACCAGATGATTTCGGGCATCGTGCGCCGGCTGGAAAGCCTGGGCGAAACCGATATTCCCTCCAGCACCATCGGCGAGATCGTCATGGAGACGCTGGCCCGGATCGATACCGTCGCCTATGTCAGGTTTGCCAGCGTTTACAAGAACTTCCAGGCGGCTGGCGATTTCGACAGGTTCGTCAACGAACTCAGGCCCAACACCAAATCCGACCAGTGACCGCCGCCGCCGACCAGCGGTTCATGGCGCTGGCGCTGGCGCTGGGCCGCCGGGGCATGGGCCGGGTCTGGCCCAACCCGGCCGTGGGCTGCGTGGTCGTTCGCGGCGGGCGTATCGTCGGGCGCGGCCATACCGCCGACGGGGGCCGCCCCCATGCCGAGACTATCGCGCTCAGGCAGGCGGGCGAACTGGCGCGCGGGGCGACGGCCTATGTGACGCTCGAGCCATGCGCCCATCACGGCCAGACACCGCCCTGCGCCACCGCGCTGATCGGCGCCGGGGTGGCGCGGGTGGTGGTCGCCACATCCGATCCCGATCCGCGCGTGTCTGGCCGCGGTCTTGCCATGCTGCGCGCCGCCGGGATCGAGGTGGCGGCCGGGGTCTGCGAGGCCGAGGCGCGGCGCGACCATGCAGGCTTCCTGCGGCGGGTGACCGAGGGGCGTCCGCTGGTGACGTTGAAACTGGCCCAGAGCCTTGACGGGCGGATCGCCACCGCCGCGGGCGAAAGCCAGTGGATCACCGGCGAGGCGGCGCGGCGCTTGGTCCACTCCATGCGCGCCCGCCACGATGCGGTGATGGTGGGCGGCGGCACGGCGCGCGCCGCCGACCCGACGCTGACCGGTCGCGGCCTTGGGCCGGCGCGGCTACCAGTGGGCGTGGTGCTGTCGGCGGGGCTCGACCTGCCGCAGGGCGGCAACCTTGGCCGCTCGTCGCGCGATGTGCCGCTCTGGCTCTGCCATGTGGAGGGGGCCGATACCGCGCCCTGGCAACGGCTGGGCGCGGAGTGCCTGGCCTGCGATAGCGTCAAGCATGGGATCGACCCCGCCTCGGCCCTCGCCGCTCTGGGCAGACGCGGCATCACGCGGGTCCTGTGCGAGGGGGGCGGGCGGCTGGCCGCATCGCTGCTGGCGGCCAATCTGGTCGATGAACTGGCACTGTTC
>CAUJIU010000132.1 GCA_963205075.1 Pseudomonadota bacterium
ACCGGCATCGGCAGGCCGGCGCCTTGCGCCAGGGCTTCGGCGGCGCGCTCGTCGGCGGCACTGGGGCCGACCCAGCGCCGGCCAAGGGCCGAGGAGTCGACATCGAGGAATGCGCGGGCGGGGGTGTCGGTCATGGCCTCACCCTAGGGGGTCTGGCGGGGCGGGGCCAAGGGCGTTCTGGCCGCGCCCGCCGCGTCAGCCGACCGGATGGCGATAGCTCATGTGCCGCACCGAGCCGGTCTTGGAGCGCATCAGCACCGTCTCGGCGGTCACGAAGCCGACCTCGCGGCGGATGCCGGGCAGGAGCGAGCCATCGGTGACGCCGGTGGCGGCAAAGATCACGTCGCCGGTCACCAGATCGTCGCGGGTATAGACCCGGTCGAAATTGGTGATGCCGGCCTTGCGGGCGCGGGCCTTTTCGTCCTCGTTGCGGAACAGCAACTTGCCGAAGATCTGGCCGCCCATGCATTTGAGCGCGGCGGCGGCCAGCACACCCTCGGGCGCGCCGCCCGATCCCATGTACATGTCGATGCCGGTCTTGGCGGGCTCGGCGCAATGCATGACGCCGGCCACGTCGCCATCGGTGATCAGGCGGATGGCGGCGCCGGTCTGGCGCAGTTCGCGGATCATTTCCTCATGGCGCGGCCGGTCGAGCACGCAGACGGTGATATCGGTGGTCGAGCAGCCCTTGGCCGAGGCCAGGGCCGAGACGCGGGCCGAGGGGCTCATGTCGAGCGTGACCACGCCGCGGCGGTGGCCGGGGCCGATGGCCAGCTTGTCCATGTAGACATCGGGCGCATGCAGCATCGAGCCGCGCGGGCCCATGGCAATCACCGCCAGCGCGTTGGGCATGTCCTTGGCGGTCAGGGTGGTGCCTTCCAGCGGGTCGAGCGCGATATCGACCGCCGGGCCGGTGCCGGTCCCGACCTCTTCGCCGATATAGAGCATCGGGGCTTCGTCGCGCTCGCCTTCGCCGATCACCACCACGCCCTTGATGTCGAGCTTGTTCAGCTCGCGCCGCATGGCATCGACCGCGGCCTGATCCGCCGCCTTCTCGTCGCCACGCCCGATCAGCTTGGCGCAGGCGATGGCCGCCGCCTCCGAGACCCGTGCGAGGCCGAGTGAGAGCATGCGGTCGGAAAATTCGGTTTTGTCAGACATGGGACAGGATCCTTGGCGCTGGGAATACCAGCGACCTAGCCCGAGCGGTCCGGTGGTGACAAGGCGCAACAGCGGGTTTGGGCGCTAACAATCGTCACGGCGTCGCGGGCTGATGGCAAACCAGGCATGACTCGTTGCCCTCGGGGTCACGAAAACAGGCGCCGTGTCAGGTCGAGTGGCAGGTCGAGTTGCAGGTCGAGTTGCAGGCGGGGCGCAAACCGGGCGCGCCCTCGCTGACGCAGCCAGTGGCAATCGCGCGGTCAAGGTCGGTCATGCCAGGCGTGACAAGGCTGATCGCCGCGCCGCCTCAGACCGCCTCGATCCGGATCGCCACCGGGTCGGACATCACCACGCCGGTTTCGGCGAAGGCGGCAATGGCCTCGTCAAGGGCGGCGCGGGTGGTCTTATGGGTGACGATCAGCACCGGGGCCGCGACATCGGCATGGTCATACTGGCGCATCCGGTTGATCGAGATGCCGCTTTCGCCCAAGGCGCGGGCAACCTTGGCCAGCGCGCCGGGCTTGTCCTGCAAGGTCAGGCGCAGATAGTAGGGCGCGGGCACCGCCGCGCGGGCCGCGCGCATCTTGCGCAGGCTGGTGGCGGGCTGGCCGAAGGTCGGGGCGCGGAAACCGCGGGCGATGTCGATGATGTCGCCGGCCACCGCGCTGGCGGTCGGGCCGGCACCGGCCCCGGCGCCGCGCAGCACGATCTGGCCCACCGCGTCACCTTCCAGCACCACCATGTTGGTGCCGCCCTGAAGCTGGCCCAAAGGCGAGGTCGCGGGCACCAGGCAGGGCGACATGCGCTGTTCCAGCCCGCGTCCGGTCATCTGCGCCACGCCCAGAAGCTTGATCTTGTAGCCCATGTCATCGGCCTGGCGGATATCCTCGATGGTGATCGAGCCGATGCCTTCCAGCTCGACCGCATCGAAATCGACCTGGGCACCGAAGGCGATGGCGGCCAGCAGCGCCAGCTTGTGCCCGGCATCGATCCCGCCCACATCGAGGTTGGGATCGGCTTCCAGATAGCCAAGCTGGCGGGCCTCCTCGAAGACCTCGGCATAGGGCAGGCCCGCACTTTCCATCCGGGTCAGGATGTAGTTGCAGGTGCCGTTCATCACCCCCATGACGCGGGTGATCTGGTTGCCGGCAAGGCCCTCGGTCAGCGACTTGATGACCGGGATGCCGCCGGCGACGGCGGCCTCGAACCGGATCACCTTGCCCGCCGCCTCGGCGGCGAGCGCAAGCGGCTGGCCGTGGATTGCCAGCAACGCCTTGTTGGCGGTCACCACGTCCTTGCCGGCGGCGATTGCCGCCTCGGTCGCCGCCTTGGCCGAGCCCTCGGACCCGCCCATCAGTTCGACGAACACGTCGATATCGGCGCGCGCGGCCAGCGCCACCGGATCGTCTTCCCATTCATAGGCTGACAGGTCCAGTCCGCGATCCTTGTCGCGGCTGCGGGCCGATATGGCGGCGATCTCGATTGCGCGCCCGGCGCGGGCGGCGATCAGGTCGGGATGGGTCTGCAACTGCCGGATCAGGCCGCATCCCACGGTGCCGAGGCCGGCAATTCCCAGACGTAGAGGTTTTGACATCACGGAGATCCGATATTTACAGCGTTGCGAGGTGTTAGCCTGTCCGAGCCCTTACTGCAACGCGCCGATGTCGATGCCGCGGGCCAGGCGGGCGCGTTCGGCGGCGTTCATGACCGGCTGGCGCAGCGCACGGGCGCGACCGGCCAGCGCGGCGAGGCGGGCGGGAATCCCGCCGCTGAAATCGGGCGTCCCCAGGGCGCCGCCTCTGCTTGCAGCCTGCGCCAGCAGGGTCTCGATCGGCACCAGCGCCGGAAACGGCGCCGCGCGCGCCTCGGCGCCGATGCGCCCCTCGAGCGCCGGCATCGGGGTGCAGGCGGCAAACAGGGTGAGGGCCAGGATCAGGGCGATGCGCATGGGCCAAAGCTTAGACATGCCGCCGCGGCGGGAGCAAGGGAGCGCGGGGGCTTTCCTATTGAACGCCTGTTCAGTTATAGCGAGGGCATGGCACGCAAGCAGGGCTCTCATGCCGGCATCACCGGCCCGAAGGTGCGCGAGGCCGCGCTGCGGCTGTTTGCGCGCCATGGCTATGCGGCCGTCTCGATGCGGCAGATTGCCGCCGTAGTGGGGGTGCAGGCGGGGGCGCTCTACACCTATACGCCGGACAAGCAGAGCCTGCTGTCGGACCTGATGCTGGAGCATATGCGCGAGCTGATGGCGACGCTTGCCGAGGCGCCGGGCGATGCCGGGCCGCTTGCGGCGCTGGAAGGCTTCGTGCGCAACCATATCCGCTTTCACCTGCCGCGCGCCGATGCGGTGTTTGTCTCCTACATGGAGCTGCGCAACCTGACGCCCGAAAATTTCGCGCGCGTCGAGGCGCTGCGCCGGCAATATGAGGCGGTGCTGGAGGCGATACTGGAGCGCGGCGCCGAGGCCGGGATGCTGCGGCGGGTCGATGCGCGGGTGACGGCGATGGCGCTGATCGCGCTGATGACCGGGGTCACCAACTGGTATCGGGAAGGCGGGCGTCTGCCGCGCGCCGAGATCGAGGAGATCTACTGGGATCTGGTGCGCCGCGCCGTGGCGGCCTGAGCCGTCCGCTGGCGCGCCCGGCTGCCTCCGGCGGAGGTATTTGTGCCAAAATGAAGGGGGCCGGTCAGTGAGCGGGCCGGATGAAGGTGCCGTTGCGCAGGTCCTTCATCGCCTGCTGCAATTCGGCCTGGGTGTTCATGACGATCGGTCCGTGCCAGGCGACCGGCTCCTGGATCGGCGCGCCCGAGATCAGCAGGAAGCGGATGCCCTGCGGGCCCGCCTGCACGGTGATGTCGTCGCCGGTGCCGAAACGCACGAGGGTGCGGTTGCCCGACAGGTCGCGGATATTGGTCTCCTGGCCGGCGATCTCCTTTTCCAGCAGCACGCCGCGCGGCACATCGGCATCGGAAAAATGCCCCGAGCCCTGGAAGACATAGGCGAAGGCGCGGCGGTAGGTATCGATGCGGAAGCGCTTGCGCAGGCCGGCGGGGACCGTGATGTCGAGATATTGCGGGTCGGCGGCGATGCCGTCCACCGGGCCGGTCTTGCCCCAGAAGCTGCCGATAATGACCTTGACGCTGGTGCCGTCATCGTCGGTGATCTCGGGAATGTCCTTGCCCTTGACGTCCTGGTAGCGCGGCGCGGTCATCTTGAGGCTGGCGGGCAGGTTGGCCCAGAGCTGGAAGCCATGCATCTGGCCGGTGGTGTTTCCCTTGGGCATTTCCTGATGCACGATGCCGGAACCGGCGGTCATCCACTGCACGTCGCCGGCACCCAGCGTGCCGTGATTGCCCAGCGAATCCCCGTGTTCGACCGTGCCTTGCAGCACATAGGTGATGGTCTCGATGCCCCGGTGCGGATGCCAGGGGAAACCGGGGCGGAAGTCTTCGGGGCGGTCGTTGCGGAAATCGTCGAAGAGCAGGAACGGGTCCAGCTCGGTCGGATCCTGAAAGCCGAAGGCGCGGTGCAGCCTGACGCCGGCGCCTTCGATGGCGGGCAGGGCGCGGCGCAGTTCGAGTGTGGGGCGGATGGACATGGGGGCTACCTCCTGCCGTCAACCTAGTAGCGCGGGCCCCCGGCGGCAATCTGCGCCGCTGCACGCATTCTGTGCGGTGGGGCCGGTCAAGGATATGTCGCGTCTGCGACAGACGGCGGCGGAATTGTCGGACGAACTGGCGCAAAATGCATGCGGGGAGGAATGGCATGAAGGTCGGTTTCATCGGTCTGGGCAGCGTCGGCGGCAAGCTGGCGGGGTCGTTGTTGCGCAATGGCGTGGATCTGGCGGTCCATGATCTCGATCCGGCGCTGGTGGCCGATTTCATTGGCCGCGGGGCGAAGGCGGGCGGCAGCGCGGCGGGCATGATGCGCGACTGCGACGTGGTGATTACCTGCCTGCCGTCGCCCGCCGCTTGCGCCAAAGTGGTGAGTGAGATGATGCCCGAGGTCGGGCCGGGCAAGATCTGGATGGAGATGTCGACCACCGACGCCGCCGAGATGCAGCGCCTGGGCGCCGAAGTGATCGCGCGCGGCGGCGAGGCGGCGGAATGCCCGGTTTCGGGCGGGTGCCATCGCGCCGCCACCGGCAACATCTCGATCTACATGGGCGGGGAGCGCGCGACCTTTGACAAGGTGATGCCGCTCCTGACCATTCTGGGCCGCAGGATCCTGCATACCGGCCCGCTGGGCAGCGCCTCGACGCTGAAGGTGATGACCAACTACCTTGCCACTGCCAACCTGCTGACGGTCTGCGAGGCGCTGGTGACCATGAAGGCCGCGGGCCTCGATCTGGCGACCACCTTTGAGGCGATCCGCATCTCGTCGGGGACGTCTTTCGTGCACGAGACCGAAAGCCAGATGATCCTGAACGGCTGCCGCGACATCAACTTCACCATGGATCTGGTCAAGAAGGATATCGGGCTGTTTCAGGAGATCGCCGCGCGCAACGGGGTGCCGCTGGAAATCAGCCCGCTGATGGTCGAGATCTTCAATGACGGCATCCGCCGCTATGGGCCGCGCGCCCAGTCGGACCGGATCATCGAGCGGCTGGAGGAGGCAACCGGGCTCGACATCACCGCGCCGGGCTTCCCGGCCGAAATGGTCGATGACGAGCCCGAAGAGCGCGGCGCCGAGGTGATCGTCAAGCGCTGAGGCTGGCCGCGAGGCCGGATGCGGGTTAGGGAGGGCATCAACCAGGAGATGCCGCTCATGACGCCAGCCGACGAAACCGCAGCCTTGCTCCGCCTTGCCGCCTCTCCGGCCCGCCGGGGCTTTGCCTATGCGGTGCTGGCCGGGTTTGGCGCTTTCCTGATCGGGCTGGCGCTCTGGCAGCCGCCCGCAGCGGGCTGGCTGGTGGTGCTTGTCGGGATGGGGGCGGGGGCAATCTACCTGGCCGAAAGGCTGCGGCGGGCGACCGAACTGGCGCTGGTCCTGACCGAAGCGGGGCTGGCCGACAGCGCCGGCCGGCTGATTGCGCCGCTGGATCAGATCGGGTCGGTGAGCCGCGGCACCTTCGCCATGAAACCCTCAAACGGCTTCACGCTGGTGATGAAACGCCGGGTGGCGCGAGGTTGGGCGCCGGGCCTGTGGTGGAGCCTTGGCAACCGGATCGGGGTTGGCGGGGTGACCGCCGCGGCGCCGGCGAAACTGATGGCCGAACAGATCGCGGCAATGATCGCGCGCCGCGAGGCCTAGCAGATGGCGGTGCCCGCGTCGCCGCCCTCGACCGTGTTCCAGCATAGTTGCGGGGCGTAGCGGGGACGGATCACCACGAAGGAATTGAGCGTGGTATCGGCAAGGCCCACCTGAAAGACCGGCTCGTATTCCGACCATGTCTGCAACAGGATCATGCGTTCACCGGACGGGATCGCGGGCAGCTGGGTGGACAGGGTGTTGAGCACCTCGGTGGTCATGGGGATCACGCCGCCCTCGCCCTCGGACCAGACCACGTTGTACTGTTCTTCTTCGGCATTGAAGGTGAACACCGTCAGCAACAGCCGCGTCGGCTCGGGCGAGCGGGTCATCAGCTCGTGCAGCTGTTCGATCCCGTCCATGTAGTTGGCCGTCACGTAATCGGTCCGGCGGCTGAACACGTCGGCGATGGCGTAGCTGGCCTTCATCGCCATCGACTGGCTGCGATAGGCGTCGAAATAGACGAAGAACGCCATGTAGGCCCAGATCAGCAGCGGAAAGATCACCACCGATTCCACCGCGATGGAGCCGTTTTCGTCCTTGAGAAGTCTCTGGATGAAGTTGCGCATCAGTGCAGTGGCTCCATGACGAAGACCGAGGTCGAGACCAGCGCATAGGCGTCGCCGCTTTCGCGCGGCAGGTAGAGGCCCAGGCCGCTCGATGGAAAGAACGGGTCGAGCAGGATGCAGGCCCGCAGGATCATCAGCTGGTGCGACACGCCGTTCTGGAAGTTGCGCGACGGCTGGCCGGGATCGGCACGGTCGACGCAATCGGCGTCCTGCGGCAGGTTGGTCCAGTTGGCCGGGTCACGCGCCACCATCTCCAGCTTGAGCTGGTTGGTGCAGTCGGGGATCAGGTCGGCGCGGGCGCAGATCATCTGCTTGAGCTCGGCATGCGAATATTCCTCGCCGGTGCTCAGGCGCACGTCGCGCACCGCCAGATCCAGCGCGCGTTCGAGGATCACGTGGCGGGTCATCAGCATCCCGGATTCGAAGGACGAGATGAACAGCGTCATGAACACCGGAAAGATGATGACGAACTCGACCGTTGCCGAGCCGGTCTCGGACCAGCTGAAACGGCGAAAGCGGCTGAGCATGCGTGCAAGCAGGGCGATCATCGGGTCAGCCTCAACTCGTTGACGTGGCGCGCGATGGCCGCAAAGGCTTCCGAAATCTGCAGGCCGTTCACCCGGAAGAAGTGGTTGGGCGATGAAGCGCAGTTGGCCATGATCGCGGCCGAGGCGTTTGTCACCTCGAAGCCGATGGCATAGACGACGATGCCTTGCGCCTTGGCGGCAGTGCAGATCGCGGCCAGGCGCTGGTCCTTGGTCGACGGGCTGACCGTGGTCAGGGTGTCGTCATACCAGTCGTAGTAGCGGCTGCTGCTGCCATTGGCTCTGTAGAAGTTGTAGTAGGCATTGTAATACATCGAACTGGTCGCCCAGAGCTCGGGGTAGGTCAGTTGCCGCGGGTTCGAGCCGTAGCGGGTATTCTGGAAGCGGTTGGTGTTCGAGTTACTGGTTTGATAATACGGGATATAATACAGCTCGTTGTAGCGGCTGTCAGAGTCCTTGCTGCCCCATTCCTGCTCGTCGACGCTGTCGCGGCCCGTCGAGGTGTCGCGCCAGACCGGGCTGAGGCCGGACTTGTAGGCCGGCAGCAGGTCATACTGGGTGGTGTTGATCCCGTCGGTCATGACCACGATGGCCTTGAGCACGTTGTCTTCATCGTAATCGTAGGGGCGGCCGGCGAAGTCAGCCGAAATGGTGTTGTTGGCGATGAGGTTGGTCACCACGCCGCGCGTGCCGGGGTCAAGCAGGGCGACACCCCATTTCATGCCGATCTCGATCGAGGTGTTGCCGTCAGCGGTGAAGGTGTTGATCTGGTTCTTGAGCGCGGTCGCGTTGCCGCCCAGGGGCACGACCTGCGAGCCGTTATCGGTGCGGCATTCGGGCTGCAACGTGCCGGGATATTGCGGTCCGACCGTGCCCCAGTACTGGAAATGCCCGACCTGGGTCAGCGCCTGGGTCGTCGGCAAGGCGGTCGTGTTGAAATCGGCGGCGTCGAAGGACACGCAGTTGGAATAGTTCTGGGTCCGCTGGACGTTGTACTGGTTCAGCAGGGTCAGGCCAGCATTCACATGCATGGAGTAGGGCACGAGGCTGATCGACACGTCCTCGGGGTTTTCGCGGTCATAGATCAGGTCGACGAAATCCCTGGCGGCCGTGCGCAGGTTGGCGATCTTGTTGTTGGAGCCCATCGAGCCCGACAGGTCGAGCACCAGCGAGATCTCGATCTCGGCGGCGCCTTCGGCGGCGGTGCCGTGGGCCGGCGCGGTCAGGGAATGGATGCCGACCAGGTCGAGGAAGAAGGTGTTGACGTCGATACTGGCCTCGGCGCTGACCTCGCGGTAGCCCAGCGTCTGCACGACTGTCGGCTCGCCGTCCAGGTAATCGGACATGCCGGCCTTGTCGAAATAGTCGACAACCACGTCGGCCGGCCCCTGGGTCTGGTCCAGATCGGCGGCGGCGAGGATGGCGCGGTCGAGCGTGCCCTGAAGTCTGGTGCGCTCGTTCTCGAAGCGCATGAAATCGACCGCCATGCCGCCAACCATCATCATGATCAGGAACATGAACAGGCCGAAGATGATGACGCTGCCGGATTCGTCCTTGTGGAAGCGCGTGATCGTGCGGCGCAGACGTTCGACAGACCCGGTCAGTTTTCTGAAACCAGAGACCAACATCATAATCCTCACCTGCGGCGCCGGAATTGGCACGCCACTCAAAATCCGCTCCCACGCAGTGAACCAGTAATAGGCCCTTCATATGGCGCAAATAAGGCGAAATGCGGCGTAACCGATTGTAGTTATGGGCTTCTCGGGCGACAGTTCCGGTCCATATGCAGTCACTGTTGCCATTTCCCGACCAGTCCTGCCGGTTTGTCGCAGCCGGGCTGGGCGCTTCTGTCCCATCAGCGGCCGTGACCAATGGTCGCATCGCGGCGAGTCGCCGCGGCCCGCCCTAAGGGTCAGTCCGGGCTGCGCCGCCGCCCCATGCGGTGCTGCCGGGCCGAGGTGCCGAACTCGTCGCGGAAGGCCCTCGAGAATGCCGCCGGGCTGCCAAATCCGGTGGCGAGTGCGATCTCCTGCACCGGTTGGTCGGTATCGAGCACCAGCCGCCGCGCCTCTGACAGCCGCAATGCGCGGCCAAAGGCATGGGGCGACTGCCCGAGCGCGGTCTGAAACCGCAACTCCAGCGACCGGCGCGACAGGCCCAGCGCCGCGGCCAGTTCGGCCACCGATGGCGGGGCATCGAGCCGCGCCTCCATCAGCGCGATGGCGCGGGCCACGGCGGGCGCGCGCCGCATCAGCGAGGCCGTGGGCACCAGGCGCTGCGGGGCCGCGCCCTCATGCACCGGGTCGTAGATGAAGGCCGAGGCCACCCGCGTCGCCAGCGTCTGCCCGTGAAGCCGGCCGATCAGGTGCAGCATCATGTCGATGCAGGGGCTGGCGCCGCCGGTGGTCATCACACCCTGGCCGATGCGGTAGCGGTCGCGCACCGTCTGCACCTTGGGAAACTTGGCGGCAAAGCGGTCAAGGTCTTCCCAATGGGTGGTCGCCGCCTGTCCGTCCAGCAGGCCGCTGGCGGCCAGCACCCAGCCGCCGCCATCGACCCCGGCGATCACGCAGCCTTGCCGCGACAGGCGGCGCAACTGCCTGAGCAGCGGCGCGGTGGTCTGTTCCTCGATCCCGAACCCTGCCACCAGGATCAGGAAATCCAGCCCCGCCGCCGCCGCAATCGGCGCGCCCGCTATCGCCAGACCGGCGGTGACGCCGACCGGCCCGGTGCCCGGCGTCAGAAAGCGCCAGTGAAACAGCTCGCGCCGGGCGCGGCGGTTGGCGGCGCGCATCGGGTCGACCGCGCT
>CAUJIU010000133.1 GCA_963205075.1 Pseudomonadota bacterium
CCTGTCGAAATCCGGCGAAGCGGTCGCGCGGCAGGTCGCGGCGGCGCTGGGCGCGCCGCTCCACGGTCGCGCGGGGCGGGTCGAGCAGGCGGATATCTGGTTTGAAGACGCGCTGACCCATGCGCGCGACCTGTTCGCGGCGGGCATCCCGGTTGTCGGGGTCTGCGCCAGCGGCATCCTGATCCGCGCCGTGGCGCCCTTGTTGCAGGACAAGACCGCCGAGCCGCCGGTGGTTTCGGTCAGCGATGACGGGCAGGTGGTGGTGCCGCTGCTGGGCGGGCACCGGGGCGCGAACCGGCTGGCGCGCGAGGTGGCCGGGGCGCTGGGCGGCACGGCGGCGGTGACCACGGCGGGCGAGGTTTCGCTCGGGGTGTCGCTGGATGAGCCTCCCCAAGGCTGGCGGCTGGCCAATCCGCAGGACGCCAAGGCGGCCATGGCGGCGCTGTTGGCGGGCAAGGGCGCGCGGATCGGTGGCGAATGCGCGGGTGAGGCCGGTTGGCTGGCGGGCCTGCCGCAGGGAGACGGGGTGAGGATTACGTGTTCTGCGGCGCCGGCCGACACCGGGCCCGCGCACTTGCATTTCGCGCCGCAGGTCTTTGCGCTGGGGGTGGGATGTTCGCGTGACTGCCCGCCCGGCGAATTGTCGGCGCTGGTGCGCCAGACCCTGGCCGAGGCGGGCGTTGCGGCGGCTGCCATCGGCTCGGTCAACACCATCGACCTCAAGGGCGATGAACCGGCGGTCAACGCGCTTGCCGCAGAGTTTGGCCTGCCGCTGCGCTTGTTCGATGCGGCGGCGCTGGAGGCCGAGACCCTGCGGCTGGCCACGCCCTCGGAGGTGGTCTTTGCCGAGGTAGGCTGCCACGGCGTGTCCGAGGGCGCGGCGCTGGCGCAGGCGGGGGAAAGCGGCGTCCTGAGCGTGACCAAGCGCAAGACCGCGAATGCCACCTGCGCCCTGGCGCGGCTGCCGGCGCCAGCTGCGAATTTGCTGGGACGCGCGCGCGGGCGGCTTTCGGTGGTCGGGATCGGCCCGGGACAGTCGGCATGGCGGACGCCCGAAGTGTCCAGACTTGTCGCCGAGGCCGACGAGCTGGTGGGATATGGATTGTATATTGATCTGCTTGGGCCGCTGGCGGCCGGCAAGCAGCGCTCGGACTTTCCGCTGGGTGGCGAGGAGGATCGCTGCCGCTACGCGCTGGAGCGGGCAGGCGAGGGGCGCAACGTGGCGCTGGTCTGTTCGGGCGATGCGGGCATCTACGCGATGGGGGCGCTGGTGTTCGAACTGCTCGACCGCGGCCCTGAGGCGCATGGCGTGAGCGCGGCGGCGCGGCGGGTGGAGGTGGTCTGCTCGCCCGGCGTGTCGGCGTTGCAGGGCGCTGCGGCGCGGGCGGGAGCGCCCCTGGGGCACGATTTCTGCACCATCTCGCTGTCGGACCTGCTGACCCCGCGCGCCGATATCCTGCGGCGGCTGAAGGCGGCGGCGGAGGGCGACTTCGTGATCGCCTTCTACAACCCGGTATCGCGCACCCGCCGCACCCTGCTGGCCGAGGCGCGCGACCTGCTGTTGCAGCACCGCCCCGCCGATACGCCGGTCATGCTGGCCTCCAATCTGGGGCGCAAGGATGAACTGGTCCGCTATCGGAGGCTGGACGAGTTGCAGGTGGACGAGGTCGACATGCTGACCGTGGTGCTGGTGGGATCGTCCAATACCAGGCTGGCCCGGCTGGGCGAAGGGCCGCGCATGTATACGCCGCGCGGCTATGCGCGCCGCATCGACGGCGATCTGGCTGAGGCCGGAAAAACGGGCGCTGCCCGTGCCTCCGGCGGAGGTATTTATGCCAAAATGAAGGGGGGCGCGGCGTGACTGTCTACTTTATCGGCGCCGGGCCGGGCGACCCGGAATTGCTGACGCTCAAGGCGGCGCGGCGGATCGGGGCATGCCCGGTCTGTCTTTACGCGGGCTCGCTGGTGCCGGCGGAGGTGGTGGGGATTGCGCCCGAAGGGGCAAGGGTGCTGGACACGGCGACCATGACCCTGGACGAGACCCATGCCGAGATCGTGGCGGCGACGGCGCGCGGGCAGGACGTGGCGCGGGTGCATTCGGGCGACCCCTCGCTCTATGGCGCCATCGCCGAGCAGATCCGGCGGCTGAAGGCGGACGGGATCGGCTACCAGATCATACCCGGCGTGCCCGCCTATGCGGCGGCGGCGGCGGCGCTGGGGCAGGAACTGACCATTCCGGAACTGGCGCAGTCCATCGTGCTGACGCGGATGTCGATGAAATCGACCTCGATGCCCGAGGGCGAGACGCTGGAGAATTTCGGGCGCACCGGGGCGACGCTGGCCATCCATCTGGGGATTCGGGCGTTGCGCGATATCGAGCGGCGGCTGGCGCCCTTTTATGGCGGCGATTGCCCGGTTGCGGTGGTCTACCGCGTCGGCTGGCCCGACCAGCAGATCATCCGCGGCACGCTGGGCGATATTCACCCCAAGGTGCGGGCTGCCAAGATCACCCGCACCGCCCTTGTCCTGCTGGGTCCGGCCCTGGCCGATCAGCACGGCTTTCCTGATTCGGCGCTCTATGACGCGGCCAAGCCGCATGTGCTGCGTCCGCGGGTCGCTGTCCGATAACTATGACATTTTGGGCACTTAAACCGGACAAACCGAAAAAGTTAACTTGAAAATGAGAACCTGGTGGTCATTTCTGGGGGTGCAAGGAGGCCATATCGGTGTTTTCGTTTCTGCCAGAAGCGGTCCGCAAGGGGCTGGAGGAGGCGCGCAAGACCGCGCAGCGCCGCTCGAGCCGGCTGTGTGTCCATGACGGTGACAAGGTGCACCGGGTGCTGCGGCTCTGGGATGGCGGCTTTGCCCTCGATGCCGCCGACGCGCCGAATCTGCGGGGTTTCGTCGAGATCTACGACGGCTCCAGGCATCTCTATCAATGCCTGGTCATGACCTCGCGCGATGAGGATGGCGAGCGCGTCTACGAATTCAAGTGGCATGCCCCGGTGGCGGATCGCCCGGCGCTGGATTTCGAGCTGCCCGGTGATCAGCCGGTGGCGCTGTTGCCGCGCTAGGGGCGGATCTCCACCGTGGTGCCAACCGGCGTCACTCGCCACAACTCATCCATGGTCGCGTTGGTGACGGCGATGCAGCCTTCGGTCCAGTCGCGGGCGATGCGCATGCGTCCGCTCACCCCGCGCGGCTGGCCGTGGATGAAGATGTCGCCACCCGGGCTGTAGCCGCCGGCCGCGGCGCGGGCGACATCGTCGGGCTGCGGATAATCGATGCCGAGCGACAGGTGAAAGCGGCTGGCCGAGTTGCGCCGGTCGATCCTGAACTGGCCCTCGGGCGTGCGCCCGTCGCCCTGCCGCTCCTTGTCGCCCTCGGGCGCGAAGCCGAGCGAGACCGTGTAGCGCCGCAGCGCGCGCCCGTCGCGAAACACCACCAGCTCGCGGTCGGACTTGTCGATCAGGATATGGTCGATCTGCCCGCTCAGGGGTGGCAGCGGCCGGGGCCGCAACGCGCCGTAGAGCGCGAAGCCCAGAACCAGTGCCACCAGCAGGAACGGAACCCGCAGGGTCATTGCAGGTCCGCGAAGGCCTCCTGCATGCGGCTGACCGCCTCGATCACCCGGGCGCGCTGGGTGCCGAAGTTGAAGCGCAGGAAGGTCTCGCCGCCGGCGCCGAAGGTCTTGCCATGGTTGACCGCGATGCGGGCGCGGCCCTGCACGCGGTCGAGGACTTCCGCCTCGGTCATGCCGGTATCGGAGAAATCGACCCAGGCCAGGTAGGTGGCCTCGAGCGGCATCGACCTTAGACCGGGAATGGCATTGATGCCCGCGTCGAAGATCCGGCGGTTGCCATCGAGATAGCCGCGCAGGTCATCGACCCAGGCGGCACCTTCGGGCGAATAGGCGGCTGTCACCATCTGGATGCCGAACAGGTTGGGCGAAATCCCCATTGCCAGCATCCGCGCGGCGAACTGGCCGCGCAGGTCGGTATCGGCGATGATGACATTGCCGATATGGCCGCCGGCGATGTTGAAGGTCTTGGAGGCGGCGGTCAGCATCACCAGCCGGTCCTCGATGCCGTCGATCTCGGTCATCGGGATGTGGCGGGCGCCGGGAAAGGTGAGATCCTCGTGGATCTCGTCCGAGACCAGGATCAGCTCGTGCCGCCGCGCAAAGGCCGCGACGGCCTGCAACTCGGCGCGGGTCCAGACCCGGCCGCCGGGGTTGTGCGGCGAACACAGGATGACCATACGCTCGGCCCCGGTCATCATCGCGTCATAGGCCGCAAAGTCGAATTCATAGCGGCCGGACTTGTTGACCAGCGGGCATTCGACCACCTCGCGCCCGGAGGCGCGGATGACGCGGGCGAAGGCGTGATAGACCGGGGTGAACAGCACCACCCCGTCGCCGGGCAGGGTGAAGGCGTCCAGGCACATCGAGGTGCCGTTGACCAGGCCATGGGTGCTGAAGATCGCCTCGGGGTCCACTTTCCAGCCGTGACGCTCCTGCATCCACCAGGTGATGGCGTCGGTATAGGCGCGGCTGTCGCCGAAATAGCCGTAGATGCCGGACCGATGGATCCTGCCCACCGCGTCCTGAACCGATTGCGGCGGGCGGAAATCCATGTCGGCCACCCACATCGGGATCCCGTCCCGGGGCGAGACGCCGTAGCGGGCCTGCATCTCGTCCCATTTCATGGAATGGGTGCCGCACCGGTCGATCGGTTCGTCGAAATTCAAGGCGTCTCTCCCGAATGGTGCCGCTCGCGGCCGTGACAAATGCTGCGGCCGCGTGTTGCCTAGCCGCAAGCCATGCCCTAAATCCCGGCCATGACAGTTCGACCGATACTTATTCATCCTGACCCGAGGCTCAAGACCTCAGCGAAGCCCGTGACCCAGATCACCGACGATCTGCGGACATTGGCCGACGACATGCTCGCGACCATGTACAACGCCCCCGGCATCGGCCTGGCGGCGCCGCAGGTGGGCGTCTTGTCGCGGCTCCTGGTGATGGATTGCGTCAAGGACGAAGCGGCCAAGCCGCGGCCGATGGTGCTGGTCAATCCCGAGGTCGTCTGGGCCTCGGAGGAGCGGTCGACCTATGAGGAGGGCTGCCTGTCGATCCCCGAGCAGTTCGGCGAGGTCGAGCGCCCGGCGCAGGTGCGGGTGCGCTGGACCGGGCTGGACGGCGACGCGATGGAAGAGCAGTTCGAGGGGATCTGGGCGACCTGCGTGCAGCATGAGATCGACCACCTCGATGGCAAGCTGTTCATCGACTATCTCAAGCCGCTGCGCCGCCAGATGATCACCCGCAAGATGGTCAAGCTCAAGCGCGAGATGGCGCGTGGCGCCGACTAGGGCATGACCCATCGCCCGTTCATTCCCTGGCCCAATGCGGTGCTGCGCAGCCCGGCCGCCCCGGTCGGGGCCATCACCGACGAGGTCCGCGCCCTCTGGGACGAGATGATCGCGGCGATGGAGGCGATGCCGGGCGTGGGGCTGGCGGCTCCGCAGCTGGGGATCGGGTTGCAACTGGCGGTGGTCGATGCCTCGCAGGCGCGCGGCCAGGCGGTGCGGATGGCCAATCCGGTGGTGCTGCATGCCAGCGTCGAGCCGCGGGAGCATGAGGAAGCCTCGCCCAACCTGCCCGGCGTCAGCGCCCGCATCACGCGGCCGCGCGCGGTGACGGTGCGGTTCCTGAACGCGGCGGGCGAGATGGAGGACCGCGACTTCGTCGGGTTGTGGGCCACCTCGGTCCAGCACCAGATCGACCATCTGGCGGGCCGGATGTATTTCGACCGCCTGAGCAAGCTCAAGCGCGATATGCTGATCCGCAAGGCCAGAAAGCTGGGGGGCTAGGCGATGCGGGTGGTTTTCATGGGCACGCCGGATTTTGCGGTGCGCGCGCTTGATGCGCTGATCGCGGCGGGCCACGAGATTGCCTGTGTCTATACCCAGCCGCCCCGGCCCGCCGGGCGCGGCAAGCAGGACCGGCTGACGCCGGTTCATGCCCGCGCGCAGGAGCGGGGGCTGGAAGTGCGGCACCCGGCCTCGCTGCGCCGAGCGGAGGCGGTGGCGGAATTTGCGGCGCTGAACGCCGATGTTGCGGTGGTGGTGGCCTATGGGCTGATCCTGCCGCAAGCGGTTCTGGATGCGCCAGGGCTTGGCTGCCTCAACATCCACGCCTCGCTCTTGCCGCGCTGGCGCGGGGCGGCGCCGATCCAGCGCGCGATCATGGCGGGCGATGCCGAAACCGGCGTCTGCATCATGCAGATGCAGGCGGGGCTGGATACCGGCCCGGTGCTGGCGCGCGAGGTGACCGGGATCGGGCCCGAGGACACGGCAGCCGGGTTGCATGACCGGCTGGCGGCACTGGGCGCGGGCCTGATCGTGGCGACCCTGGCGCGGCTTCCCGATCTGGTGCCGGAGGCGCAACCGGAGGCGGGCGTGACCTATGCCGCCAAGATCGACAAGGCCGAGGCGCGCGTCGACTGGTCCCGCCCGGCGGCGGAAGTGGATCGCCAGATCCGGGGCCTCAGCCCGTTTCCCGGCGCCTGGTGCGAGGTGGCGGGCGAGCGGGTCAAGCTGTTGGGCTCGCGGCTGGCCGAGGGGCGCGGCGCGCCCGGTCAGGTGCTGGAGGGCTGGACCATCGCCTGCGGCACGGGCGCGGTCGAGATCACCCGCGTCCAGCGTGAGGGCAAGAGGCCGCTTGTCGCCGCCGAGGCGTTGCGCGGCATGAGCCTGCCCGCGTTACTTTCCTGACGATTCTGCCCGGTCGGGCTTGAACGGCGCCATTCCCTGCCGGGCGAGTTCATCGGCACGTTCATTCTCGGGGTGCCCGGCATGGCCCTTGACCCATTCCCACCTGACCTTGTGTCGCGCCGCCGCCTGATCGAGCCGCTGCCACAGCTCGACATTCTTCAGCCCGCCCTTCTTGGTCCAGCCATTGCGCTTCCAGCCGTGGATCCATTTGGTGATGCCATCCATCACATAGGCGCTGTCGGTCACGATGGTCAGGGCCGAGGGCCGGTCCAGCGCCTCGAGCGCCGAGATCGCGGCCATGAGTTCCATGCGGTTGTTGGTGGTCAGCGCGTCGCCGCCCGACAATTCGCGCTCCTTGACGATCCGGTCGCCGTTCCTGGCGCGCAGCAGCACTCCCCAGCCGCCGGGGCCGGGATTGCCCGAACAGGCCCCGTCGGTATAGGCGAACAGTTCGGTCATGACGGTCCTTGCAGCGTTTTGCCGGGTCTAGGGCGGGTCGCCGCGCGGGTCAACATCGGCGCGGCCGGGATTCAGGCGCGCTCTAGCGCCAGCCGGATGCCGAGGGCGGCGAACGAGGCGGCAAAGGCGCGCCGGAGCCAGGCCATGACGGCAGGGCGGCCCAGCACCGCCTCGCGCCCCGAGGCGGCCAGCGCGGCATAGCCGAGAAACACCAGCAAGGTCATCAGGCTGAAGGCCAGCCCGAGTTCGACCAGGGCCGCCGTGCCGTCGCCGGGGCCAAGGAACTGCGGCAGGAAGGCCAGGAAGAACATCGGGATCTTGGGGTTGAGGATGTTGAGCACCACGCCGCGCCGGATGATGCGCAGCGCGGATTGCCTTTCGGCGGCCTCGACCTTCAGGCCGCCGGTGCCGTTCAGCGTTCCCCAGGCCATCCACAATAGATAGGCGACGCCGGCAAATTTCAGGGTCTGGAACAGCAGGGCCGAGCTGTGCAGGATCGCCGCCAGCCCCGCCATCGCCACGCCCAGATGCAGGACGGTGGCCAGCGTGCAGCCGGTGGCCGCCCAGATCCCGCCGCGCATCCCCTGCGCCAGCGCGACCGACAGCGTGTAGACAACCCCGATGCCCGGCGCGAGGCAGACGACGAAGGTGATGAGCAGAAACTCGGCGGACATGGCTATCCTTGACGTGGCTACCCCGGATGGCTCGCGCGGCCGGGGGGCGCTGTCAAGCCGTCATGTCCGGGCGCGCAGGATCACGAAGGGGTCGCTGGTGCCGGCCAGCCCGATCTCCTCGCCCTCGTCGGTGGCCAGTATCGTGAAACCGGCCCCGGTCAGCAGCGCGGTGATCTCGGGCACGGTCACGAAGGTATAGAACCGGTCGAGCCGGTCGCGGGCCTCGCCGCTGCCGGTCTTCATGCCCAGATGCAGGAGGCCACCGGGCCGCAGCGCGCGGGCAATCGCGGCAAGGTGGCGCGGCAGGGCGGCGCGGGGGGCGTGCAGCAGGCTGAAATTGGCCCAGACCCCGTCATGGGCCGCCACCGCGTCCAGATCGTCAAAGGTGCCGAGCCGGGCCGGAACGCCGCGCGACCGGGCGAGCCCGACCATGGCGGGCGTGGCGTCGAGCGCGTCGACGGCAAAGCCCATCTGGATAAATCGCAAGGACGATGTGCCCGGTCCACAGCCCAGATCGAGGATGCGGCCACCGGGCGGCAGGGCATCCGCGAATCGTTGCAGGCTTTCGCTCGGCGCATCGCCCCCGGCAAACCGGGCGGCATAGTCCGCCGCCCTGGCCTCGTAGGCGGCGATGGTGCGCGGGTCGGTGGTCACGCGGGCACCCTGAGCACGCGCGGGACCTTGAACTCGATATCTTCGGTGACGGTCTCGACCGGCTCCACCGTCAGATCGTAACGGTCGCGGAAGGCGTCCACCACTTCGTCGATCAGCACTTCGGGCGCGCTGGCGCCGGCGGTGATGCCGACGGCGGTGATCCCCTCCAGCGCCCGCCAGTCGATATCGGCGGCGCGCTGGATCAGTTGCGCATAGGCGCAGCCGGCGCGGGCGGCCACCTCGACCAGACGGCGCGAATTGGAGGAATTGGGCGCCCCCACCACCAGCAGCGCATCGACGCGCGGCGCGATGGCCTTGACCGCTTCCTGCCGGTTGGTGGTGGCGTAGCAGATGTCTTCCTTGTGCGGGCCGATGATGGCGGGAAAGCGCTGCCTGAGGGCGGCGACGATTTCTGCCGTGTCATCGACCGAGAGCGTGGTCTGGGTCACGAAGGCAAGGCGGGCTGGGTCACGGACGGCAACACTCGCCACGTCCTGCACGGTTTCGACCAGCAGCACCTCGCCCTCGGGCAGTTGCCCCATGGTGCCCACAGTCTCGGGATGGCCGGCATGGCCGATCATGATCATCTGCAGGCCGTTCTCGTGGTGGCGCGCCGCCTCGTTATGGACCTTGGTGACCAGCGGGCAGGTGGCGTCGACATGGATCAGGTTGCGCCGCGCCGCCTCGGCCGGGACCGACCGGGCGACGCCATGGGCCGAGAAAATCACCGGGCGGTCAGGCGGACATTCGTCCAGTTCCTCGACAAAGACCGCACCCTTGGCGCGCAGGCCGTCGACGACGAACTTGTTGTGCACGATCTCGTGGCGGACATAGACCGGCGCGCCCCATTTCCCGATCGCCATCTCGACGATCCTGATGGCGCGGTCGACACCGGCGCAGAATCCGCGCGGCGCGGCAAGATAGAGGGTGAGCGGCGGTCTGGTCATGCGCCGTTGTTAGTCCGGCCGCCACCCAAGGTCCAGTGGCGGGCAGGCCGCCGGGCTAGGTCGGGGCGACTTCGTCGGCGTCACTGCTGGCGTCGGTTCTCGGCTCGCGCGGTGGGCGGCCGATCACCTCGCGCAGCTCCTCGAGCTCGATGAAGTTGTCGGCCTGGCGGCGCAATTCGTCGGCGATCATCGGCGGCTGGCTGCGGATGGTCGAGACGACCGAGACCCGCACGCCCTTGCGCTGGACCGCTTCCAGCAGCGGGCGGAAATCGCCATCGCCCGAAAACAGCACGATATGGTCGACATGCGGGGCCAGTTCCATGGCATCGACGGTCAGCTCGATATCCATGTTGCCTTTGACTTTGCGGCGGCCCTGGCTGTCGGTGTATTCCTTGGCCGGCTTGGTGACCATGGTGAAGCCGTTGTAGTTCAGCCAGTCGACCAGCGGGCGGATCGGCGAGTAGTCGTCGTTCTCCAGCAGGGCGGTGTAGTAGAAGGCGCGCACCAGCTTGCCCCGGCGCATGAACTCCTGCCGCAAGAGCTTGTAGTCAATGTCGAACCCCAGCGACTTCGCGGCCGCATAAAGATTTGATCCATCGATGAAGAGCGCCAGGCGCTCGTCCCGATAAAACATCGCAGTTCCCTTCAGTTCTTGATCGGCCGGGGATTACTGAACACACACGTATTTACTGTGACCGAATTAGTTGGTGTGTATCGGATGCGCCAAAGCTGACCATCTGCGGAGCCCGGAATGGACCTCGACGTCATGATTGCACTGGGAAGCAACTTGCCGTCAACGGCAGGAAGCCCGGCAGAGGCTGTCCTTAAGTGCAGGTCAATCATACACCATTCCGTCAGCGCCGTTGATCACACCAGCTTGATCTACCGCACGCCCGGATTTCCGGCCGGAATCGGCCCGGACTTCGCCAATGCGGTGATTCGGATCAGGTCGTCCCTGACCCCCGATGAGTTGCTGGCGCGGCTGCACCGGATCGAGGCCGGGTTCGGGCGCGAGCGAAGACAGCGCTGGGGGCAGCGCACGCTCGACATCGATCTGCTGGCCGTCGGGGACCTGGTCCTGCCCGATCCGGCGACCCAGACCGGATGGCGGGAGCTGAAGGCGGATGAGCAGGCCCGCCTGGCGCCAGAGCGGCTGATCCTGCCGCATCCGCGGTTGCAGGACCGCGCCTTCGTGCTGGTCCCCTGGGCCGAGATCGACGCCGGCTGGACGCATCCCCTGACCGGGCTCACGGTCGCGCAGATGCTGGCGGCCCTGCCGCCCGCCGATGTGGCCGCCGTCCGGCCCTGGACCGGCGGCGACTGGGACGCCCCGCCACACGCCTGAAATGCCGGCCTGAAACGCCGGCCTGAATCCGCTTGTCAATCCCTGATGCAGGACTTACATGGGGGGCTTCCTAGGATCGCCCAAGACAAGTGGAGTGTGCCGATGGCCCGCGTTACGGTAGAAGATTGCGTCGACAAGGTTCCCAATCGGTTCGAGCTTGTCATGCTCGCCGCCCATCGCGCCCGCGAAATCGCCGCCGGCTCGCCGGCCACGGTGGTGCGCGACAATGACAAGAACCCGGTCGTGGCCCTGCGCGAGATCGCCGACGAGGCCCAGCTTGCCGATGATCTGCGCGAACGCGTGATCGAGGCGCACCAGACCCAGATCGAGATCGACGAGCCCGAAGAGGACTCGATGGCGCTGCTGATGGGCGCCGAGGTGGACAAGCCCGCGCAGGACGACATGGACGAAGAGCGCATGCTGCGGGCGCTGATGGACGCTCAGGGGCAGCGCTGAGGCGCAGGCCGGCCCCGCCCCCGGAGGACCAGATGACCACGGCCGACGAACTTGTCACTCTGGTCCGCAGCTACAACCCGCGAACGAACGAGAAACTGCTGCGTGAGGCCTATGGCTTCGGGCAGCAGATGCATGACGGCCAGGCGCGCCGGTCGGGCGAGCCCTATTTCACCCATCCGGTTGCGGTGTCGGTCCTGCTGGCCGAGCAGCAGATGGATGATGCCACGCTGGTCACGGCGCTGCTGCACGACACTATCGAGGATACCAAGGCCAGCTATGGCGAGATCGAGCGCCGCTTTGGCCACGAGATCGCCGAACTGGTCGATGGCGTCACCAAGCTGACCAACCTGCAGCTGGACTCGACCAAGACCCAGCAGGCCGAAAACTTCCGCAAGCTGTTCATGGCGACCTCGCGCGATCTGCGGGTGACGCTGGTCAAGCTGGCCGACCGCCTGCACAACATGCGTACCATCAAGTCGATGTCGCCGGAAAAGCAGATCCAGAAGGCGCGCGAAACCATGGATATCTACGCGCCGCTGGCCGGGCGCATGGGTATGCAATGGATGCGCGAAGAACTGGAAGACCTGGCGTTCCGGGTCCTGAACTCGGAGGCGCGCAACTCGATCATCCGCCGCTTCATCACCTTGCAGCGCGAAAGCGGCGACGTGATCCAGAAGATCACCGCCGACATGCGCATCGAGCTGGAAAAGGCCAAGATCAGCGCCGAGGTGATGGGCCGCGCCAAGAAGCCCTATTCGATCTGGCGCAAGATGCAGGAAAAGGACCAGGGCTTTTCGCGCCTGTCCGACATCTACGGCTTTCGCATCATCACCGCGACCGAGGCTGACTGCTACCGGGTGCTCGGGGCCATCCACCAGCGCTGGCGCGCCGTGCCGGGGCGGTTCAAGGACTATATCTCGCAGCCCAAGTCCAACGGCTACCGCTCGATCCACACCACGGTTTCGGGGCGCGACGGCAAGCGGGTCGAGGTGCAGATCCGCACCCGCGAGATGCACGAGGTCGCCGAGACCGGGGTGGCCGCGCATTGGTCCTACCGCAACGGCGAGCGGGTCGAGAACCGCTTTGCCGTCGATCCGGTGCACTGGATCGCCTCGCTGTCCGAGCGTCTGGATGACGGCCACGACCACGACGAGTTTCTCGAGGCGGTCAAGCTGGAGATGTATCAGGATCAGGTCTTCTGCTTCACGCCCAAGGGCGATGTCATCAAGCTGCCGCGCGGCGCCACGCCGATCGACTTTGCCTATGCCATCCATACCCGCATCGGCAGCGCCTGCGTCGGCGCGCGGATCGACGGCATGCGGGTGCCGCTCTGGACCCGGCTGAAGAACGGCCAGTCGGTCGATATCATCACCGCCGACGGCCAGACGCCGCAGGCAACCTGGATCGACATTGCCGTGACCGGCCGCGCCAAGACCGCCATCCGGCGCGCCCTGCGCGAGGAGGACCGCGAGCGGTTCATCAAGCTGGGCGCCGAACTGGCGCGGGTGGCGTTCGAGAATGTCGGCAAGAAGGCCACCGACAAGGCGATGCGCACCGCCGCCAAGACGCTGGCGCTCGACAGCGCCGATGAATTGCTGGCCCGCCTGGGCAGCGCCGAGCTGACGGGCCGCCAGGTGGTGCGCGCGATCTATCCCGATCTGGCCGAGCTGCCGGGCGAGGAAGTCGATGAAACCCACGCGGTCATCGGGCTTGAGGGCGGCGCCTCCTTCACCCGCGCCGCCTGTTGCCAGCCGGTGCCGGGCGAGCGGATCGTCGGCATCACCTTTCGCGGTCAGGGCGTGATCGTGCATGCCATCGATTGCGAGAACCTGACCGATTACGAAGACCAGCCCGAGCGCTGGGTCGACCTGCGCTGGCAGGAGGGCACCCACCGTCCGGTCAACACCGTGACGCTCGATCTGACCATCAGCAACGATGCCGGGGTGCTGGGACGAATTTGCACGTTGATCGGCGAGCAAAGCGCCAATATCTCGGACCTGAACTTCCTGGATCGCAAGCCCGATTTCTACCGGCTGCTGGTTGACGTGGATCTGCGCGATGCCGAACATCTGCATCGGGTGATGAAGGCGGTCGAGGCCGAAAGCAACGTGTCGTCCCTGATGCGATACCGCAACCCGAAACGCGCCACGCAGCAGGTGGCAGCCCATTAGAGCGTCTGGAGCAACAAGTGGTCTTTAAGCGACGCGACCGGCGCAGCGTCCTGCAGTTCATGGCCGCCCTGATCTACCCGCGCGGCGGCTGGCGGCGGGCGTTCGAATACGTCAAGCACCGCCTGCGCCGGCTGCCCGACACGCCCGAGCGGATCTCGCGCGGGGTCTGGGCCGGCGTGTTTACCAGCTTTACCCCCTTTTACGGGCTGCATTTCGTTGTAGCCCTGGCGGTCGCGCGCCTGATGCGCGGCAATTACCTGTCGGCCCTACTTGGCACCTTCTTCGGCAACCCGCTGACCTATGTGCCCATTGCCGCGATTTCGATGCAGACCGGGCATTTCCTGCTGGGCAGCCGGCCGCAGGCAGGCTTCCGGTCATCGCTCTTTGACAAGTTCCGCGATGCCACGGGCGATCTGTGGCACAATTTCATGGCGATGTTCACCGCCCAGAAGGCCGACTGGCACGGGCTGCAGGTGTTCTACCAGGATGTGTTTCTGCCCTATCTGGTCGGCGGCATCATTCCGGGCATCGTGGCGGCGACGGTATGCTATTACTTCTGCCTGCCGCTGATCCGCGCCTACCAGAAACGCCGCCGCAAGCGGCTTCAGGCCAAGCTGACGCAGTTGGAGCGGCGCTGACCGGCAGGGACTGGCGAATCCGTCAGGTCCGGGTAGTCTGCGGGCCGAAGCATGCAAAGGGCCTGTCATGACAAACAACAAGTTGCGTCTGGGCGTCAACATCGACCACGTGGCGACCGTGCGCAACGCGCGCGGCTCGGCCTATCCCGACCCGATCCGCGCGGCAAAGCTGGCCGAGGCCGCCGGGGCCGACGGCATCACCGCACATCTGCGCGAGGACCGGCGGCATATCTCGGACGCCGATATCGACGGGTTGATGGCGGCTCTGGGCATACCGCTCAACTTCGAGATGGCCGCCACCGCCGAGATGCAGGCCATCGCCCTGCGCCATCGTCCCCATGCCGTCTGCATCGTCCCCGAAAAGCGCGAGGAGCGGACGACCGAAGGCGGGCTGGAAGTGGCGCGCGACGAAAACCGCCTGGCCCATTTCATCGCCCCCCTGCGCGACGCCGGCTGCCGGGTGTCGATCTTCATCGCCGCCGACCAGGCCCAGATCGACGCCGCCAACCGGATCGGGGCGCAGGTGATCGAACTGCATACCGGCGCCTATTGCGACCTGCATGCCGAGGGCGATTTCACCGGGCGCGACCGCGAGGCGCAACGGCTGACCGAGATGGCCGCCTATGCCCATGACCTCGGGCTGGAGGTCCATGCCGGGCACGGGCTGACCTATGAAACCGTCAGCCCCATCGCGGCGATAGCGCAGGTGCGGGAGCTGAACATCGGCCATTTCATCATCGGCGAGGCGATCTTTCGCGGGCTGACCCCCGCCATCGAAGAAATGCGCCGCCTGATGGACGAGGCCCGCCCGTGATCGAGCATGTGGTGATGTTGGCTCTGGAGGACCGGCATGGCGGCGCCGAACTGGCGGCCGTCATGGCCGGTCTGGCCGGGCTTGTGGGCCGGCTGGACGGGTTCACCGGCTTCCGCCACGGCCCCAACCGCGATTTCGAGGGCAAGAGCGGCGCTTATCCTTACGGATTCGCATGCACCTTTCGCGACGCCGCGGCGCTGCAAGCCTATGCCGGGGATGCCGGACACATGGCGCTGGGCGCGCGGCTGGTGGCGCTCTGCAAGGGCGGCGGCGAGGGGATCATGGTGATCGACCTCGACCTGTCAGGAGCCTGAGCCGATGATCCTCGGGATCGGGACAGACCTGTGCAACATCGACCGGATCGAGGCGACGCTGGCCCGCTTTGGCGACCGTTTCCGCAACCGGGTGTTCACCGAACTCGAACAGCGCAAGGCCGCCAGCCGCCCGCGCGCCGTGGCCGCCACCTACGCCAAGCGCTGGGCCGCCAAGGAGGCCTGCTCGAAGGCGCTGGGCACCGGCTTGCGCATGGGCATCGCCTGGAAGGACATGTCGGTAAGCAACCTGCGGACCGGACAGCCGGTCATGCACGTCACCGGCTGGGCGCGCGAGCGGCTCGACCAGATGACACCACCGGGTTACTCAGCGGTGATCCACGTGACGCTGACCGATGATCACCCCTGGGCACAGGCCTTTGTGGTGATCGAGGCGGTTCCGGACGCTGGCGGCGGCCATGTTTGACGGGAGCCGCGCGCTGACACGATCCAACCCCGGCCTCGGGACACTTCTGTTTGCGCAGGTTCCGGCCGACTTCGCCGACTGGCTGGATTTCGTCGCAATCGGAACGGTGCTTGCCTACTACTGGCATGCGCCGCCTTTCGCCTTCGCCTGGCTGGCCGTCGCGATGGGTCTGCCGTATTTGACCGTGGGCGTGCTGGCAGGCGCATTGGTCGACCGACTGGACGCACGACAGGTCATGATCCTTGGAAACCTCGGGCGTGGACTCGGCAGCGCCGCGCTGATCTTCGCGCCGAACTGGCCAACTCTGGTCGCCTTCGTGGCGCTGCGCGGATGTGCCGACAGTTTCTATAGTCCGGCCAAACAGGCCGCGATGCAGTCGCTTGTGGCGGGGCCCGATCTTTTGGCAGCCAATGGGCTGAGTTTTTCGATCAACCAGAGTAGCAAGATCGTGGCACCAGCGCTGGGTGGAGTGCTGATTGCACTTGTGACGCCGCAAGGTGTCTTCGCGACGAATGCTGTAGTCTCGATGATTGCAGCGCTTCTGCTGATCCCGCTGAGGGCAGTTCCAGCAACTGCACAGAAAGGCACGAGCTTGCGGCATGACCTTGCCGAGAGCGTAGCACTCTTGCGCAAAACGCCGGCGTTGGGCGCTGCAATCGGCATGATGTCTGCGGGGTTCTTTGCCGTCTTTCTCTATGACACACTGATTGCGCCGACCCTGTTCAGCCTCGGCGCCAGCTCGACCACTTTCGGCTTCTGTCTGGCCGCGGTCGGGGCGGGCGGGGTGATCGGTGGGGTCACTGTTGGCCGGGCAACTGGTGCCGGAAATAGCTTCAAGATGATCGCACTGGCCGCAGGTCCGTCTGGTGCAACGATCATGTGTGTGGGGATGCTGCAAATTGCCGATCTTCGGCCGCCTGCGGCATTTCTGGTTGCGGCATTTCTGCTGATTGGATTTCTTTCAGCGCGTTCGGTTGTGCCCACGCGCGCAATTCTCCAAGAGTATACGCCGCCCGGCAGCATGGGTCGAGTGGCGGCGTTGAACGAGGCTGCCAGCACACTGGCCCTGCTGGTCGCGCCATTTGCCGGCGCCGCGCTCGCGGCAGGGCTTTCTTATGGCGCGGCATTTGTGGCGGGCGGCATGTTGATGATTTGTGTGGCCCTGATCGCGGCCCGTTACGCGGCTCAATTATCGGACAAGTGAGCGCATCGCGCGCCCCCTTCGCTTGACTTGGCGACATGCGGCGCTCATGTAGCGCGGGAACTCGAACAAGGAAGTTGATGATGGCCGAAGAGTCTGGGCTTTGGGGTGGGGTCAAGGAAACACTCAAGACAGTGGTTTACGCACTGCTGATCGCGGGGGCGTTCAGGACCATCCTGTTCCAGCCGTTCTGGATTCCCTCCGGCTCGATGAAGGACACTCTGCTGATCGGTGACTTCCTGTTCGTCAACAAGATGGCCTATGGCTATTCCTACGCCTCGTGCCCCTCCATCCGCATCCCGGCGCTGGGCATCGACATCGACGCCGAGGATTTCTGCGGCTTCCTCAAGGGCCGCGACGGTCGCATCCTGGGCTCCGAGCCCGAGCGCGGCGACGTGGTGGTGTTCCGCCATCCGGTCACGGGCCGCGATTTCATCAAGCGGCTGATCGGCCTGCCGGGCGACCGCATCCAGGTCAAGGACGGGCTGCTCTATATCAACGACGTCGCCGTCACCGTCGAGGATGACGGCATCTTCGAGGAAGTGTTCGAGCCGCAGGGGCCGCAAGGCCTGGCGCCCCGCTGTTCCAACGGCGCGGTCGGGGTCGGGGCGATCTGCCAGAAGGAGCGCCAGCTCGAAACCCTGCCCAATGGCGTCGTGCACTCGATCCTGAACATCGGCGATCAGGAGCTGGACCATACCGGCGTGTTCACCGTGCCCGAGGGCAACTATTTCTTCATGGGTGACAACCGCGACAACTCGACCGACAGCCGCGTGGCGCAAAGCGCGCGCGGGGTCGGTTTTGTCCCGGTCGAAAACCTGATCGGCCGCGCGGACCGGATCATCTTTTCCTCGGCGGGGCGGTCCATGCTGGCCTTCTGGACCTGGCGGTCCGACCGGTTCTTCAAGGCGATCGAGTGAAACTCGGCGCGGATCTTCAGGCCTTTGCCGAAAGGCTCGGGCACGAATTCAGCCGCGCCGAACACCTGATCCGCGCGGTCACCCATTCGTCGATGTCGACGACCAACCGGGGCGACAACCAGCGCTTCGAGTTTCTGGGCGACCGGGTACTGGGGCTGGTGATCGCCGAGGCGCTGCTCAAGGCCGATGCAGGCGCCTCCGAGGGTCTGCTGGCGCCGCGCTTCAACGCGCTGGTCCGCAAGGAGACCTGCGCCGACGTGGCCCGCGAGATCGATGTCGGCGCGGTGCTGCGGCTGGGCCGGTCGGAGATGAAATCCGGCGGGCGCCGCAAGGAGGCGCTCTTGGCCGACGCGCTTGAGGCGGTGATCGCGGCAGTCTATCTCGACGCCGGTTTCGAGGCCGCCCGCGCGCTGGTGCTGCGGCTCTGGGCGGACCGGATCACCTCGGTCGAAGGCGATGCGCGCGACCCCAAGACCGCGCTTCAGGAATGGGCGCAGGCGCGCGGCGAGCCGCCCCCGGCCTATTCAGAGATCAAGCGCGCGGGCCCGGACCATCAGCCGGTCTTTACCATCGAGGTCCGTCTGGCCGGCGGCGCGGTTGAACGCGCCAGCGCCGGGACCAAGCGGCAGGCAGAACAACTGGCAGCGCAGGCGCTGCTGCGAAAGGTGGAACAATGACCGATCCTGTCAAACGCGCGGGCTTCGTGGCGCTGATCGGCGAGCCCAATGCCGGCAAGTCGACGCTGCTCAACCGCATGGTCGGGGCCAAGGTCTCGATCGTGACCCACAAGGTGCAGACCACGCGCGCCCGCATCAGGGGCGTGGCGATGGCGGGCCAGAGCCAGATCGTGTTTGTCGATACGCCCGGCCTGTTCCGGCCAAGGCGCAGGCTCGACCGCGCCATGGTCGCCGCCGCCTGGAGCGGGGCGGCGGATGCCGATATCGTGGTGCTGCTGATCGAGGCGCATCGCGGCATGACCGAAGGCGTCAAGGCCATCCTGAGCGGCATGTCCGACCGGGTGAACCGCCTGCCGGTGGCGCTGGCCATCAACAAGATCGACAAGGTCAAGGCCGAGGACCTGCTGGCGCTCACCCAGGCCATGAACGAGGCCTATCCGTTCGAGCGGACCTTCCTGATCTCGGCCGAGCGCGGCCATGGCTGCGACGATCTCAAGGCATGGCTGGCAGAAAAGATCCCGGCCGGAGACTGGTTCTACCCCGAGGACCAGATCGCCGACCTGCCGATGCGGATGATCGCCGCCGAGATGACCCGCGAAAAGCTGACCCTGCGGCTGCATCAGGAACTGCCCTACGAACTGACGGTGGAAACCGAGCACTGGCAGGAGCGCGATGACGGCACCGCCCGCATCGATCAGGTGGTCTACGTGGCCCGCGACGGCCACAAGGGCATCGTGCTGGGCCACAAGGGCGAGACCATCAAGGCGGTCAGCCATGCCTCGCGGCTGGAACTGGAAGAATTCCTTGGCCGCAAGGTGCACCTGTTCCTGCAGGTCAAGGTGCGGCCCAACTGGCTGGACGAGGCCGAGCGCTATTCCGAGATGGGGCTCGATTTCAAGGACGGCAATACGTGAAGCTGACGGCCGATATCTGGGTATCGGCCTATCTGACGCGGCTGCGGCTGGCGGGCATCCCCGCCTTCGTGGTGCGGCGCGGCGACGCGACGGCGGGCGCGGTGCTGGTCAAGCTGAACACGCTCGACGGGCAGGCCGCCTGCTACCAGCGCAGCTTTGACCTGATGACCGGCGCGCGGCGCTGGGTGACACTGGTCGAGGGCGACGAGGCCGGCGTCGATGCGTCCGTCGCCAGACAGCGCGGCTTTGACCCCGATCTGTGGGTGATCGAGGTCGAGGACAAGGCCGGCCGCCACCTGCTCGACGAGCCGGGGCTTGCGGACTAGGCGCGCAATCGTGCCAATGTGGGGCCGAAGGGGTCCGCGATGATCGAATGGCAGGACGAAGGCGCGGTGCTGAGCGCGCGCGGGCATGGCGAAACCGCCGTGATCGTCGATGTGCTGACCGCCGGCCATGGCCGCCATGCCGGGGTGGTGCGCGGCGGGGTCAGCCGCAAGATGGCGGCGACCCTGCAGCCCGGAATGCAGGTGCAGGTGGTCTGGAAGGCGCGGCTTGACGACCATCTGGGCAGTTACACGGCTGAACCCTTGCGCAGCCGCGCGGCGCAGGTGCTGGGCGACCGGCTGGCGCTTGCCGGGCTCAACGCGGTGACCGCGATCCTGTCCGAGGTCCTGCCCGAACGGGAATCACACCCGCCGCTCTATCGGCGCAGCATCGCGCTCCTCGATCTGCTGGGGCAGGCGGATCTGTGGCCGCTGGCCTATCTGCGCTGGGAACTGGCGTTGCTGGAGGAACTTGGCTTCGGCCTCGACCTTGGCGCCTGTGCCGTTACCGGCGCGACGGAAGGGCTGATCTATGTCTCGCCGAAGTCGGGCAGGGCGGTCAGCCGCGACGGCGCGGGCGAGTGGGCGGGCCGGATGCTGCCGCTGCCGGACGTGCTGCGCGGCGCGGGCGATGCCGACAACCTCGAGATCGTGCGCGCATTGGCAACCACCGGATATTTCATTGAAAACCGGCTGTTGCACGGGCTGGGCCACCGGCCGATGCCCGCCGCGCGCCAGCGCCTGATCGAGGCGATCCAGCGTCAGTCCTGACGCCGGAACACCATGCTGCGGCCCGCGGTATCGGACAGGATCAGCCTATCGCCCGCGACCTCGGCCAGTGTCATTGCCGCGAGACCGGCAAAATAGGTGGCTTCCAGATCAAGATCGGCGCAGGCCATGCGGGTGGCGCGGATCGGGCCGAGCGCGAACCTTGGATATGGTGCGTTCAGCGCCGCGCCAAAGCTGTTGCAGGGGCCATGGCCGGCGACCTGCCCCGGCTCGGGCAGGCGCAGGGTGGCCCGCGCGGTGAAGGGCTGGCCATCCAGTTCCGCCAGCTGCCAGACCGCCGACGCGTCGGCAAAACCTGACAGCGTTTCGTCCGACCGGCAGGCCGTGGCCGTCATCATGAGCAGGATCATCAGCGCGCGCATGCGGTGAGAGTGCCTTGGCGGGGCCATTGCTGCAAGCGCGTTCCGGGCGCGACCGGAAATGTCGCTGCGGAGCAAGACGCCCTGCATGGCCCGGATGACTCTGACGCGGCAATTGCAAGAAGCCGCCATATGATTTCCCCGCGCGCGCCAGTCTATCTGTCGCATTCCCCCACTCCCAAGGTCGCCCATTTTGCCGTGCTCTCGGCGCTGGAAGCCGGGGTGCGCGGGATGATGATCTCGGTGATGCCGCTGACCATCTACCGCGCCTTCGGGGATGCGGTGGTGGTCAGCCGCATCTACCTGTTTGTCGGCATCCTCTCGCTGCTGTTCGGGCTTCTGGTGCCCTTCCTGTCGCGTTTCGTGCCGCGCCGCTGGATCATGACCTTTGGCGGCCTGTGCTACCTGACCGGCCTGACGCTGGTGATGACCGGCGTGCCGGCGCTGGCGGCGGCGGGCCTGTTCGTCAATGCCTGCGGCACCGTCTCGATCTCGATCAGCCTGAGCGCCTATGTGCTCGACTACATCCACCGCAACGATCTGGGCCGCAACGAGACCATGCGCATGGTCTACTCCGCCCTGCCCTGGGCCGCGGGTCCGGTGCTGGGCGTCTGGCTGATGAACTGGTGGTTCCCGGCGCCGTTCCTGGTGGCCGGCGGCTTTGCGGCGGCGCTGATCGCCACCTTCTGGTATTTCCGGCTGGGCAACGGCAAGCAGATCACCATGGCGCGCGGGCCGACGCCCAACCCGCTGGCATTCGTCGGCGAATTCCTGTCACAGCCCCGGCTGGTGGCGGGCTGGCTGTTCGCGGTGCTGCGCTCCTGTGGCTGGTGGGTCTATGTGGTCTATCTGCCGATCTATTGCATCCAGAGCGGTCTGGGCGACTCGGTGGGGGCCATCGCCCTGTCGGTCTCCAACGGCTTGCTGTTTCTCACGCCGGTGTTCCTGCGGTTCATCAAGCGGCTGGGGGTGCGCAACTCGGTTCGGCTGGGCTTTGCCATCAGCGGGGGGTTGTTCGTGGCCGGCTGGCTGTTCGCACCGCTGCCTTGGGTTGCCTACGGGCTGCTGATGGCCGCTTCGGTGATGCTGGTCTGGCTCGATGTCAGCGCCAGCCTGCCATTCCTGATGGCGGTCAAGCCG
This sequence comes from Pseudomonadota bacterium, assembly GCA_963205075.1. GTDB lineage: Bacteria > Pseudomonadota > Alphaproteobacteria > Rhodobacterales > Rhodobacteraceae > KLAP22. The sequence goes on from CAUJIU010000133.1 coordinate 21,991, forward strand.
TCGCAGCGGACCGAGATGGCGGCGGTGTTTTCAAGCTATCGTGACGCATCGGGCATCCTGACCCCGGCGGCGGCATGGCTGGTGCTGCTGGTCTCGCCGGTGGCGGGGGTGTTCGCGGCCTGCGGCGCGGGATTGCTGGTGGCCTTTGCCATTGCCGGGCGCCTGCATCCGCGCCTGGGGCGGGACCGCAAGCAGCCGCAGCGCTGACGCGGAGCCGGATCAGTCCAGCAGCCGGCGGGCGATAACCTGGGCCTGGATCTCGGCCGCGCCCTCGAAGATGCTCAGGATGCGCGCGTCGCACAGGATGCGGCTGATCGGGTATTCCAGCGCAAAGCCGTTGCCGCCATGGATCTGCAAGCCGTTGTCGGCGGCGGCCCAGGCGACGCGGGCGCCAAGCAGCTTGGCCATTCCCGCTTCCAGGTCGCAGCGGCGGCCCTCGTCCTTTTCGCGGGCGCTGAAATAGGTCAGCTGGCGGGCGATCATGATCTCGACCGCCATCAGCGCCAGCTTGCCCGACACGCGCGGAAAGGCGATCAGCGGCTTGCCGAACTGGCGGCGGTCCTGCGCGTAGCGCAAGGCGGCGTCCAGCGCCGACTGCCCAACCCCGATGGCGCGCGCGGCGGTCTGGATGCGGGCCGATTCGAAGGTCTGCATCAACTGCTTGAAGCCGCGCCCCGCCTCGCCACCCAAGAGGTTGTCACCCGCCACCGCGAAGCCGTCGAAGGCCAGTTCGTATTCCTTCATCCCGCGATAGCCGAGCACGCCGATTTCCGTCCCCGACATGCCCGGCGTCGGAAAGGGCCGGTCCTCGGTGCCGGGGGTCTTTTCGGCCAGAAACATCGACAGGCCGCGATAATCGGTGCTGTCGGGCTCGGTGCGGGCCAGCAGCGTCATCACATGGGTGCGCGCCGCGTGGGTGATCCAGGTCTTGTTGCCGGTGATGCGCCAGTTGGCGCCATCGCGCTCGGCCCTTGTGCGCAGCGACCCGAGGTCAGAGCCGGTATTGGGCTCGGTGAACACCGCCGTGGGCAGGATCTCGCCCGAGGCGATGCGCGGCAGCCAGTGGTCCTTCTGCGCCGGTGTGCCGCCGCACAGGATCAGCTCGGCCGCGATCTCGGAGCGGGTGCCGAGGCTGCCAACGCCGATATAGCCGCGCGAAAGTTCTTCCGAGACCACCACCATCGACGCCTTCGACAGGCCGAAGCCGCCGAATTCTTCGGGAATGGTCAGGCCGAACACGCCCATTTCGGCCAGTTCGGAGATGATATCGAGCGGGATCAGCTCATCGCGCAGATGCCAGCCATGCGCCTGCGGCTCGACCCGTTCGACCGCGTAGCGGCGGAACTGGTCGCGGATCATGTCCAGCTCGTCATCAAGCCCGGGATTGCCGACCGTGGTTTCGGCCGTATGGGCCAGCATCTGGTCAACCAGCGCCGAGCGCGCGGACTGGCTGTTGCCCAGCCGGATCAGCGTATCGATCTCGGGCGTCGCCAGCACGCGGGCGTCGATGCCCACGTCCTGGGCGCGCAGGATCTCGGTCTGGCTCATGGGCAAGCCGCCCGCAAGCTGGGCCAGATACTCGCCAAAGCCGATCTGCAGGATCAGCCGCTCGATGTCGCGCAGCTTGTCCTGTGCGGCCAGGCGCTCGGCCCAGGCCTGCAACTGGCGCAGGGCCTCGGCATAGGTGGCAATCCAGGCCAGCCCGTGCGCCGCGGTCTGGTTGGCCTCCAGCAGCCCGGCATCGACCCTGCCTTGGGTGCAGGTCAGGCCGCGGACGTGGTCGCGCGCCGCGTCGCGCAGCGCCAGGGCAGGCTCCAGCGCGGCGGCGGTCAGCGCCATGAGGTCAGGCAGGATCGGCGATCTGGTCATCTGGTGGTCCTGTCCGTCATGGGGCATGTCCGACTCCGTATTTCGCGCTTGCAGAGATAATTACTTTGCAGTTGCAGCGCAACAATAATTCAATCCAGACCAATGGAATGGTTTTTAATGTCGCGATGAATTGGCAGATGCGCGGCGCCCATCGCCGGGTTATGCAGGCCCATGACCGAGTTTTTCCCTGATCTTCCGGCGGCAACCCTGGCCCTGGCTCTGGCAATCGGCCTCGTCGCCGGCTTCGTCAAGGGGGTGGTCGGGTTTGCCATGCCGATGATCCTGATCACCGGGCTGTCGACCTTCCTGCCGCCCGACCTGGCGCTGGCGGCGCTGATCCTGCCGACGGTCGTGACCAACGGCCAGCAGGCGCTGCGGCAGGGATGGGCGGCGGCCTGGGCCTCGACCCGGCGGTTCTGGGTGTTTCTGGCCACCGGGCTGGTGTTCCTGCTCGTCAGCGCCCAGTTCGTGGCGGTGATGAGCCAGCAGGCCATGTTCGCGCTGATCGGCGTGCCGATAACCGCCTTCGCGCTGTTGCAGATCGCCGGATGGCGGCCGGTGATGACCCGCCCTTCGGCATGGATCGAGGCGGCGGTGGGGGCGCTGGCCGGGCTGATGGGCGGCGTTTCGGGCGTCTGGGGGCCGCCGACGCTGGCCTACCTGATCGCCACCGATACCTCGAAGGAGGATCAGATCCGGGTGCAGGGGGTGATCTACTTTCTCGGGGCGGTGGCGCTGCTGGGCGCGCATCTGCGGTCTGGCGTGCTGCGGGCCGATACCTGGGCCCTGTCGGCCCTGATGATCCTGCCGGCGCTGGCGGGCATGGGCCTGGGGCTGCGCCTGCAGTCACGGCTCGATCAGGCGGCGTTCCGCAAGGCGACGCTGATCGTGCTGGCGCTGGTCGGGCTCAACCTGGTGCGCCGGGCGCTGGCCTGATCCGCTCAGGACAGCTGGTCTTCGTAGCCGCAGGGAATGGCCAGTTCCGGCACCGCGCTGGGCACGGCGACATCGAACCGGGCGCGGTAGATCAGCCTGCCGGCCGACATCGCCTCGATCGACCACGGGCCCGGCACCAGCTCGTAGTCGAAATCGAACTGGAACAGGTTCATCGAGGTCTCGGTGCCGCTGATCGAGCTGACATAGAACTCCTCGGTCACACCATCGGGGCCCATGGGCGGATGGGTGACGGTGATCCAGACATCGGAATAGCCGAAGGGATCATCCACCCGGACCTTGACCCCGAACCCCACGCCCAGCACCGCCGGAACCCGGCGCGAGACCGAGATGAAGCCCGGCTCGCCCTCGATCACGTTGGTCACGCCGGCGATGGTGCCGGGGGCCGGGTTGGTGCGGATCACCTTCTGGGCACAGAAGATCCCGGCCTTGAACTCGGCCACCTGCGGGCTGCGATAATCCCCCTCGGGCAGGGTCTGGGCGACCGCGCCGGAGGCGAGCGTCAGGGCAAGGGCGAAGGCGAGGCGAAGCATGGGCACAGACTGCCCGGCGGCGCGGGCAAGTCAATCTCGGACATGGCTCAGAAGATGGCGACGGCCTTCACATCATCGTCGATGAAGGGAACATACTTGCCGAAATTCTCGGCGAACATGTGCACCAGCCTGGCGGCCTGCGCGTCATAGGCCTCGGGGTCGGCCCAGGTGGCGCGCGGGTCGAGCAGGTCCACGTCCACGCCCTCGGCGGTGACCGGCACGTCAAAGCCGAAGTTCGGATCCTTGCGGAAGCGCTGCTCGATCAGCGTCCCGTCAAGTGCGGCGGCCAGTAGCGCGCGGGTGGCCCGGATCGGCATCCGCTTGCCGGAGCCGTAGGCGCCGCCGGTCCATCCGGTGTTGACCAGCCAGCAGGTGGCCCCGTGATGGGCGATCTTGTCGCGCAGCAGCTGGCCATAGACCTCGGGCCGGCGCGGCATGAAGGGGGCGCCGAAGCAGGTCGAGAAGGTCGGCTCCGGCTCGGTCACGCCGCGCTCGGTGCCGGCCACCTTGGACGTGAAACCCGACAGGAAGTGATACATCGCCTGCGCCGGGGTCAGCCGGGCAATGGGCGGCAGCACCCCGAAGGCATCGCAGGTCAGCATGATGATGTTCTTGGGATGGCCGCCCAGCCCGGTCTCCGACGCGTTCGAGATGTAGTGCAGCGGATAGGCACAACGCATGTTGGCGGTCAGGCTGCTGTCTTCGAAATCCAGCTCCCTGGTGACCGGATCGAAGACCATGTTCTCGATCACGGTGGCGAACTTGCGGGTGGTGGCGTAGATCTCGGGCTCGGCCTCGGCCGAAAGGCTGATGGTCTTGGCGTAGCAGCCGCCCTCGAAGTTGAAGGTGCCGCGATCCGACCAGCCATGCTCGTCGTCCCCGATCAGCGTCCGGCTCGGATCGGCCGAAAGCGTGGTCTTGCCGGTGCCCGAAAGGCCGAAGAACACCGCCGTATCGACCGGATTGCCGGTGGCATGGTTGGCCGAGCAATGCATCGGCATCACCCCGCGCTCGGGCAGCAGGTAATTGAGCAGCGTGAACACCGATTTCTTGTTCTCGCCGGCATATTCGGTGCCGCCGATCAGGATCAGCTTGCGGTCGAAGTTCAGCGCGATGACGGTTTCGCTGCGGCAGCCGTGGCGGGCCGGGTCGGCCTTGAAGGTCGGGCAGTTGATGATAGTGAAATCCGGCACGAAACTGTCGATCTCGCCGGCTTCCGGCCGGCGCAGCAGGTGGCGGATGAACAGCGCGTGCCAGGCCAGCTCGGCGATCACCCGCACATCCAGCCGGAAGGCCGGATCGGCGCCGCCGAACAGGTCCTGCACATGGTAGGAGCCGCCCTTCATGTGGGCCAGCATGTCGAGATAGAGCCGGTCGAAGGCGTCGGGGTCCATGGGCGCGTTGTTTTCCCACCAGATCTTGTCTTCGACCGAGGCGGTGCGCACCACGAACTTGTCCTTGGGCGACCGGCCGGTATGCTTGCCGGTCGTGACCAGCACCGTGCCGCCCTGACCCTCGACCGCTTCGCCCGCCTGCAGCGTCGCGGCGACCAGATCGGCCTCGCCAAGATTGTAGTGAACCTGCCCCAGCCCGCCGATGCCCTGATCCTCGAGTCTCATGCGGGGGTTGACCCGGCCGTGGTCCATGGCTGTGCTCCTCGGTTCAAGGCGGCCAACGCCGACCTTGATCCCTGATAACACCAGATATTTCGCAACGAAAAGGTGTCCGGCCCGGCGTTAGCGCAACCAAATGCAGGTTAGCGCAATCAAGTTTCGTCGCCGCCCAAAGGTGAGGCATTTTAGCCATTCCTTATGGAATTCGGACCGAAATGGGGCAAGCGCGCCCCCCGATTCGCGGTAGGGGATTGATTCGAACCGGCAAAAACGCAACAAATATGGCAAAAATACAGGCCAAAAACAGTATCGAGCAAAAAGGGCACTAACCCATGCAGAAAATTGCGCTGGTCGATGACGACCGAAACATCCTTACATCGGTGTCGATAACCCTTGAGGCCGAAGGTTTCGAGGTCGAGACCTACAATGACGGGCAGGCGGCGCTGGACGCCTTCAACCGCAAACTGCCGGATATGGCGGTGCTGGACATCAAGATGCCCCGCATGGACGGCATGGACCTGCTGCAGCGGCTGCGGCAGAAGACCTCGATGCCGGTGATCTTCCTGACCTCCAAGGATGACGAGATCGACGAGGTTCTGGGCCTGCGGATGGGGGCCGATGACTACGTCAAGAAGCCCTTCAGCCAGCGGCTGCTGGTCGAGCGCATCCGCGCGCTGCTGCGCCGGCAGGACGCGCTTTCGGGCGATGTTCCGGAAGAAACCGAGGAAACCAAGATCCTGGTGCGGGGCAACCTGACCATGGATCCGCTGCGTCACGCGGTCAAATGGAAGGGCCGCGACGTGGCGCTGACCGTGACCGAATTCCTGCTGCTGCAGGCGCTCGCGCAGCGGCCCGGCTTCGTCAAGAGCCGCGACCAGCTGATGGACGTGGCCTATGACGACCAGGTCTATGTGGACGACCGCACCATCGACAGCCATATCAAGCGCCTGCGCAAGAAGATGCGCACCGCCGACGATGACTTCTCGGCCATCGAGACGCTGTACGGGATCGGCTATCGCTATAACGAAGAATAAGGCATGACCGTCGCGCCCAAGATTGACGTCCGCGACCTGCGGTCCATCCGGCGGGCGACCGAAGGCACCGGCACCGTCATTCTTGGCGACGACTGGGTCGCGCCCGAGGCCACGGCCGACAAGGAAATGCGCGACAGCCGGCGGCGGCGCCGGTGGATCCACCTCAACCGCTCGCCGCTGGCGCGGCGGATCATCACCTTCAACCTGGTCGCGCTGTTCTTCCTGGTGGCCGGGCTGATGTACCTGTCGCCCACCCGCGACAACCTTGCCCACCAGCGCGCCATCAGCCTGACCAACGAGGCCGCGCTGATCGCCAATGTGTTCGAGGTGCAACTGCCCGTCGGCGGCCCGGTGAGCCTGATCGGCGGCGACGGCATCGATGTGCCTTCCACGCTGGCCGCGCTGGACCTGCGCACCGGCGTCCGGGTCGAGGTGTTTGACCCGACGGGCGTGCTGCTGGGCTCTGCCCTGGGTCTTGCCGAAAGCCGCGAGGTCATCGGGCTCGAGGCCGAACAGCGCGGCACCTGGCTGGCCGATCTGGTGGGATCGACCTGGGCGGGGCTGGTCGACTGGCTGGCGCCCGAAACCGCCGCACCCGCGCCGACCGTGGCGCCCGAAGGCGCGCCCTCGGTGCCCGAGGCCATGGCCGGCCAGTCGGTGATGACGACGACAAGAACCAGCGACGGACGGCAGATCATCACCGCCACCGTGCCGATCCTGCGCGGCGGCGAACCGGTGGGCGCGGTGGCGCTGACCTCGGAGTCCGAAGACCTCGAGGCCCTGATCCAGAGCGAGCGCGAGCAACTGCTGACCATGTTCGTCATGGGGGCATTCCTGTCGATCGGCCTGAGCCTGCTGCTCGCCTCGACCATCGCCAACCCGCTGTCGGACCTGGCCGACGCCGCCGAACTTGGCCGCGACCGCAACGCCCGCAAGATGTCGCCGGGGCGCATCCGCATACCCGACCTGACCGCCCGCCCGGACGAGATCGGGCGGCTTTCGGGGGCGCTGCGCGGCATGGTCTCGGCGCTCTATGAGCGGATCGAGGGCAATGAACAGTTCGCCGCCGACGTGGCCCATGAAATCAAGAACCCGCTGGCCTCGTTGCGCTCGGCCGTCGGCACGCTGCGCCTGACCCAGCGCGATGACCAGCGCGAACGGCTGTTGCAGGTCATCGATCACGATGTGCGGCGGCTGGACCGTCTGGTCAGCGACATTTCCAACGCCTCGCGGCTCGATGCCGAACTGGTCAAGGAAGAGGAAGAAACCTTCGACCTGCTGAAGATGCTGGGCAACATAAACGAATATCTCGGCAACCAGGCCGCCGAAAAGGGCATCGATTACATCACCGACATGCCCTCCGACCCGATCCTGATCCAGGGGCTGGAAGGCCGGCTGGCGCAGGTATTCGTCAACATCATCAGCAACGCCATTTCCTTCTGCGAGGATGGCGACGCCATCCGCGTCTGGGCGCGGCGGCGGGAAAACCGGGTGCTGGTGGTGGTCGAGGATACCGGGCCGGGCATCCCCGAACAGGCGCTGACCAAGATCTTCAAGCGCTTCTACTCCGAGCGGCCGGCGGGCCAGTTCGGCAACAATTCCGGCCTCGGACTGGCCATTTCCAAGCAGATCGTCGAGGCGCATGGCGGGGTGATCTGGGCCGAGAACATCCGCCCGACCGAAGCCGACCTGACCTCGGAGGCGCTGGGCGCGCGCTTCGTGGTCGGCCTGCCGGTCTGACCGGCGGCGATGGCCGCCGCGCCGCGCAGCGGGACCCCCCCGGCGCCGCAGATCCTGCATGCGACCGCGGTGGCCGGCCATGGCGGCGCCGCGCTGATCCTTGGCCCCTCGGGCGCGGGCAAGTCGGCGCTGGCGCTCGAGCTGATGGCGTTCGGCTGCGCGTTGGTGGCCGACGACCGGGCAGAGGTCTTTCGCAAGGGCGCGGCGGTCTGGGTGCGCAGCCCGCCGGCAATCGCCGGCATGATCGAGGCGCGCGGGGTCGGCATTCTGGCAGCCGATGCCGTCGAACAGGCCCCTGTCCGGGTGGTGATCGAACTGGGCCAGACCGAGCCCGACCGGCTGCCGCCACAGCGCCAGACCCCGGTGCTGGGCGTGCAACTCCCCTTGCTTTGCACCCCGCCTTATGGCCATTTTGCCCCGGCAATCCTGCAATTTCTCAAGCGAGGCCGCGTTGCCTGACCGTTCGCCGCCCCCCGCCTCGTTTTCCGGGCAGGCCCCGGGCACCGGCCGGATCGTGGTGGTCACCGGGCCATCGGGGGCGGGCCGGTCAACGGCGATCAACGCGCTCGAGGATCTGGGCTACGAGGTCATCGACAACCTGCCGCTGTCGCTGATGCCGCGCCTGTTCGAGGGCCCGCCCGTGGCCCGGCCGGTGGCGCTCGGGGTCGATATCCGCAACCGCGATTTCTCGATCGATACCTTTTCGGCGCTGCTGGACGGCTTTGCCCGTCGGACCGACCTGACGCTGCAACTGCTCTATCTCGACTGCTCGCCCGACATGCTGGTGCGCCGCTTTTCCGAGACCCGCCGCCGGCATCCGCTGGCCCCGGACGACGCCCCGTCGCTGGGCGTGGAGCAGGAAATCGCGCTGCTGGTGCCCATCCGCGCCCGCGCCGATTTCGTCATCGATACCAGCGAGATGTCGCCGCACGAGTTGAAGGCCGAAATCGCGGTCTGGTTCGGCCCGCGCGACGGGCGGCGGATGGGGCTGACGGTGCAATCCTTTTCCTACAAGCGCGGCCTGCCGCGCGGGCTGGACCTGGTCTTTGACTGCCGCTTCCTGCGCAACCCGCACTGGGACCCGGACCTGCGCCGCCGCGACGGGCGCGACCCGGCAGTGGCGGCCTTCGTCGAGGCCGATCCGCTGTTTTCGCCCTTCTACGCCAAGATGTCGGATCTGGCCGGCCTGCTGCTGCCCGCCTATGCCGCCGAGGGCAAGTCGCACCTCTCCATCGGCTTTGGTTGCACCGGCGGGCAACACCGTTCGGTCGCCGTTGCGGAAAGACTCGGCAAGGCCCTTGCAGAAGGCGGCTGGCATGTATCTATACGGCACCGGGAAATGGAGCGCCTGACACGGGCGGCTCCGGATGTGTTGGGGAAGTGACGCGTGATCGGGATCGTGATCGTGGCGCATGGCGGACTGGCGACCGAGTATCTTGCTGCGGTCGAACACGTCGTGGGCAAACAGGACGGGATCCTCGCCGTGTCCATCCACCCCAACGATGACCGCGCCACCAAGCAGGACGAGATCTGCGACGCGGCCGATGCGGTTGATCTGGGCGATGGCGTTGTTATCGTGACGGATATGTTCGGCGGCTCACCCTCGAACCTGTCGTTGCGGGCCTGTTCGCCGGCAAACCGCCGCATCCTCTACGGGGCCAATCTGCCGCTGCTGATCAAGCTGGCCAAGTCGCGCGGCAAGACCGTGCCCGAGGCGGTCGAAAGCGCCCTGACCGCCGGCCGCAAGTATATCGACAGCCACCAGATCGCGCGGGACCACTGAGACATGGCCGAATCGCGGCGTTTGCAGATCGTCAACCTCAAGGGCCTGCATGCGCGCGCCTCTGCCAAGCTGGTCGAAGTGGTCGAGCGCCATGACGCTACGGCAACCGTTTCCAAGGACGGGCTGAGCGCCAATGGCGACAGCATCATGGGGCTTTTGATGTTGGCAGCCTCCAAGGGAACCTTTATTGAGGTCCAAACCAAGGGGGCCGAGGCCAGCCAGCTCGCCGCCGCGATCGAGGAACTGGTCGCAGACAAGTTCGGCGAAGGCGATTGATCTGGACCGAAGCTCAATGAAGACGCCAGGAGACCAGCGGATCGTGACCGATACCACGACCAGTTCTGATTCCGCAGGCGACGATCAGGTCGTGCCAAGGCTCTATGACCGGCGCAGCCTGACCTATTCCAACACCTTCGACAGCGCCACCAAGCGCACCCTGATCCGCGCCATCGAATGGCTGACCGGCAAGATCACCATCCTGCGGCGGATCCGCGAGTTCGAGCGGCGCGGCGCCCCGCGCGGGCAGGCCTTCTGGCCCGCGACGATGGAGGTCATGGGCATCGACCTGCTGACCCCGAAAGAACAGCTGGACCGCATTCCCGCGACCGGGCCGGTGGTGGTCGTGGCCAATCACCCGCATGGGCTGGTCGACGGCATGATCCTGGCTGATCTGATCGGGCGCCGGCGCGGTGACTACCGGATCCTGACCCGGTCGCTGCTGACCGGGATCGACGAAAGCGCCGCCAGCTACATGATCCCGGTGCCGTTCCCGCATGAGGAGGATTCGCAGCGCAAGATGCTCGAGATGCGCGCCGTCGCCATGGAGCATCTGGCCAATGGCGGGCTGGTTGCGCTGTTTCCCTCGGGCGCGGTGGCGGCATCGGAATCGCTGTTCGGCCCGGCGATCGAGGGCGAATGGAACGTCTTCACCGCCAAGATGATCCGCAGGTCGGGCGCGGCGGTGGTGCCGCTCTACTTTCCCGGCACCAATTCGCGCTGGTATCACATGGCCAACCGCATCTCGGCGACCCTGCGCCAGAGCCTGTTGCTGCACGAGGTGGTGCATTCCTTCGACAAGCCGCAAAAACCGGTCGTGGGGCATCCGTTCCCCGCCGACGAAGTCGAGCGGCGCAGCGCCGAGCCGCGCCCCTTCATGGCCTGGCTGCGGCAGGAAACGCTCAAGCTCAGAGAGTGACGATCAGCGCGTCGGGACCGGATGCTCGCCCCGATAGTCGTAGAAACCGCGCTTGCTCTTGCGGCCCAGCCAGCCGGCCTCGACGTATTTGGTCAGCAGCGGGCAGGGGCGATACTTGGTATCGGCCAGCCCTTCATGCAGCACGTTCATGATGGCCAGGCAGGTATCGAGCCCGATGAAATCGGCCAGTTCCAGCGGCCCCATCGGGTGATTGGCGCCCAGCTTGAGCGAGGTATCGATGGATTTGACCGAGCCGACGCCCTCGTAAAGCGTGTAGATCGCCTCGTTGATCATCGGCATCAGGATGCGGTTGACGATGAAGCCGGGGAAATCCTCGGCGGTGGCGGCGGTCTTGCCGAGGCGCTCGACCACCTCGAGGCAGGTGGTGAAGGTCTCCTGATCGGTGGCGATGCCGCGGATCAGCTCGACCAGCTGCATGATCGGAACCGGGTTCATGAAGTGGAAGCCCATGAACTTTTCCGGCCGGTCGGTGCGGCTGGCCAGCCGGGTGATCGAGATCGACGAGGTGTTCGAGGTCAGGATCGTGGTCGGTTTCAGATGCGGCAGCAGGTCCTGGAAGATCGCCTGCTTGACCATCTCGCGCTCGGTGGCCGCCTCGATCACCAGATCGGTCTGGCCAAGATCGGCCAGCGTCTTGGTGGTCTTGATCCGGGCAAAGGCCGCGGCCCTGTCTTCGGCCGAGATGATCTTGCGGCTGACCTGCCGGTCAAGGTTGCGGTCGATCAGCGCCATGGCCGAACTCAGCGCCTCGCTGCTGACATCGGTCATCAGCACCTCGTATCCGGCCACCGCAAAGACATGGGCGATGCCGTTGCCCATTTGCCCCGCGCCGACAATGCCGACCTGCTTGATACCCATCATTCGCCCTTCCTGGTTCCGCCCGCACCATATGCCCGGACCGGCCCGGCCATCAAGGCGAGCAGACAGCTAAAAAGCCGATCAAATTGCCGCTTTCACGTTTTGGAAAGGCCGATGTCCGACTTTTGGCTCGGGTGAACTGAAAATGTGGTGGGAACCATGAAACACGAATCGCTTGATGAAGCGGGGCTGAGCTATGCCCCCTGCCGCTACGGCCTGTCGCGGCTCTATTTCCGGGGGCCACGGCAACGGCTTGACGGGCGCTACGTGGCGTTTCTGGGCGGCACCGAGACCTATGGCAAGTTCATTGCCAAACCGTTCCCCGAGCTGGTGGAAAAGCGCCTGGGGCGGACCTGCGTCAATTTCGGGGTGGTCAATGCCAGCGTCGACGCCTTCATGCACGAGCCCTCGGTGCTGGCCGCCTGCCACGATGCCGAGGCGACCGTGATCCAGATCATGGGCACCCAGAACATCTCGAACCGGTTCTATACCGTGCATCCGCGCCGCAATGACCGTTTCGTGCGGGCATCCACGGTGTTGCAGGCGGTGTTCTCGGAGATCGATTTCTCCGAGTTTTCCTTTACCCGCCACATGCTGCGGGCGCTCTACAAGGTCTCGCCGGACCGCTTTCAGATCGTGCGCCACGAATTGCAGCAGGCCTGGGTGCACCGGATGAAGGCGCTGGTGGCCGAGATCGAGACCAGCGTGCTGCTCTTGTGGTTCGCCGATCATCCGCTGTCCGATGACCCGGCCATCAGCACCGACAGTCTGCTGCACACCGATCCGCTGTTCGTCACGCGGGCGATGGTCGAGGAGGTCTTGCCGATGACGGCGGGGCTGATCGAGGCGCAGCCCTCCGAAAAGGCCCGCGCGGCCGGGACCGAGGGCATGATCTATTCGCCCCTGCATTCGATGGCGGCGGCAGAGCTGATGGGGGTGCGCGCCCATGAGGAGGCGGCCGATCTACTGGCGCCCGTCCTCAAGGAGATGATCCGCCGGCCGTGAAAAAGGCCCGCCGGAGCGGGCCTTGTCCAAACCTGCGGCATCGGCCGGGTCAGAGCTTTTCGGTCAGTTCCGGCACGGCGGTGAACAGGTCCGCGACCAGCCCGAAATCGGCCACCTGAAAGATCGGGGCTTCTTCGTCCTTGTTGATGGCGACGATGACCTTGGAGTCCTTCATGCCCGCGAGGTGCTGGATCGCACCCGAGATGCCGACGGCAACGTAGAGGTCAGGCGCCACCACCTTGCCGGTCTGGCCCACCTGCCAGTCGTTCGGGGCATAGCCCGAATCAACCGCGGCCCGGCTGGCGCCCACGGCGGCGCCCAGCTTGTCTGCCAGCTTCTCGATCAGCGCGAAGTCGTCCTTGGACCCGACGCCACGGCCACCCGAGACCACCACGCCGGCCGAGGTCAGCTCGGGCCGGTCAGAGGCCGCGACCTTGTCCTCGACCCAGGATGACAGGCCCGGATTGTCGCCCTTGGCAACGGCCTCGACCTTGGCGCTGCCGCCGGTCGGGGCGGCGTCAAAGCCGGCGGTGCGGATGGTCACAACCTTCTTGGCATCGGCGGACTTGACCGTCTGGATGGCGTTGCCGGCATAGATCGGCCGCTCGAAAGTGTCGGCGTCGATCACGGCGGTGGCATCCGAGATCACCATCACGTCCAGCAGCGCCGCGACGCGGGGCAGGATGTTCTTGGCGTCGGTCGTGGCCGGGGCCACGATATGCGAATAATCGCCCGCCAGCCTGGCGATCAGCGCCGCAGTCGGCTCGGCGAGCCGGTGGCCATAGAGCGCGTCCTCGACCACCAGCACCTTGCTGACGCCCTTGATCGTGGCGGCATCCTTGGCGGCGTCCGCCGCCTTGGCGCCCACGCAAAGCGCGGTGATGTCGCCCAGCCCGGCCGCGGCCGAAACCGCCTTGGCGGTGGCGTCCATCGACAGGTGACCGTCGGTGATTTCCGCGAGTAGTAGAACAGCCATTAGATCGCCCCCACTTCCTTGAGTTTCGCCACCAGCTCGTCGACCGTCTTGACGATCACGCCCGCCTTGCGGGTCTCGGGCTCGGTGGTCTTGACCACGCTGAGCCGCGGCGCGACATCGACGCCGTAATCGGCCGGGGTCTTTTCATCGAGCGGCTTCTACTTGGCCTTCATGATGTTGGGCAAGGACGCGTAGCGAGGCTCGTTGAGGCGCAGATCGTCGCTGTCGATGGCCGGCATCTTGACCGAGATGGTCTGCAGGCCGCCATCAACCTCGCGGGTGACTTTCGCGTGGTCGCCGTCAATCTCGAGCTTGGAGGCAAAGGTCGCCTGCGACCAGCCCAAGAGCGCCGACAGCATCTGGCCGGTGGCGTTCATGTCGTTGTCGATGGCCTGCTTGCCGCACAGCACCAGGCCCGGAGCCTCGTCCTTGACGATGGCCGCCAGGATCTTGGCGACGGCGAGCGGCTCGATATCGGTGTGCACATTGTCGGTCGCCTCGACCAGGATGGCACGGTCCGCGCCCATGGCCAGCGCGGTGCGCAGCGTTTCCTGGGCCTGCTTGACGCCGATGGAAACCACGATCACCTCATCGGCCTTGCCGGCCTCACGCAGGCGGATCGCCTCTTCGACGGCGATTTCGTCGAAAGGGTTCATCGACATCTTGACGTTGGCGAGATCGACACCGGACCCGTCCGCCTTGACGCGGACCTTCACGTTGTAGTCGATCACGCGCTTGACTGGCACGAGGACCTTCATCGGCGCATTCTCCAATTGACTGCAATCTGATCTTCACTTGCGCCCTATTATCTTGGCGGCCGGGTGTTAAACAGTCCAAAATCGACCAAAACCTGCGTAAAGATGCCACGTCACTGGCGCAATGCCGTGGCAAACCGGTCCGGCGCGGCCAATCCGGCACCTTGCCTGTGCGGTCTGTTGTGGGTCAACCTGCGCTCAGGGAGGGCCCAAGATGGCGGACAAGAAGACAACCCCCGAGATCGCAACCTGCCCCGCCCGGCACTTTGCCGGGATCAGCGCCCGATACTCGCATGCCAGCAAATCGGGCATTCCCGACCAGTGGCGGCGTTTCAACTCCGGGGCCCCGCTGGCGGGCGCCGTTCCGGGTGCGGCTTACGGGATCGTTCACAACTTCATCGAACCCGACCAGTGGGACTATGTCTGCGCCTGCGAGGTCGGGGCTTCGCAGGAAGCCCTGCCCGACGGCCATGCGCGTCTGACGGTTCCGGGCGGGACATTCGCCATCTTTCACTTCGACGAGCCGATCATGCGGATCGACGCGGCGATGGGGGCGGTTTTCGGCTGGATCGGCGCGTCGGACTATCGCCCCGATGGCGGCGTCACGCTGGAGCGCTACGGCCCCGGCTTTGACCCGGCCACGGGGACTGGCGGCTATGACATCATGGTCCGCGTCGCCAGAAGGGCCTAGCGGCTGGCCCCCGGCACCCAGAGCACGACGCCGCCCTGCCCGTGATTGGCAAAGCGGGCGGCCACGAAGAACCAGTCCGACAGCCGGTTGAGATAGCGGATCGCGGCGGGGTTGACCGCCTCGGTCTGGCTCAATTCGACCGCCAGCCGCTCGGCCCGTCGGGACACGGTCCGGCACAGGTGCAGATGCGCCGCCAGCGCGCTGCCGCCGGGCAGGATGAAGCTGCGCAGCGGCGCCAGCCCGGCATTCATCGCGTCGATCTCGCGTTCGAGCCGGTCGACCTGGCTGGCCAGAATGCGCAGGACCGGATGGCCGGCCTCGGCATCCTTGTCCATGTCGGGGCGGCACAGATCGGCGCCCAGATCGAACAGGTCGTTCTGGATCACCGCCAGCTGGTCGCCCAGCGCGCCGGTCGCGTGCAGCCGCGCCAGCCCGATGCAGGCATTGGTTTCATCGACCGTGCCATAGGCGGACACGCGGGCCGAATGCTTGGCGACCCGCTGCCCGTTGCCAAGCGCGGTATCGCCGCCATCGCCGGTGCGGGTGTAGATCTTGTTGAGCACAACCATGTTCAGCCCCCCCGGCGCAGCCAGACATAGAGCAGGATCAGCAGCACCGCGACAAACTGCGCCCCGATGCGCCAGCGCATGATCCGGTTGGCATGCTTGTGGTTGAACTCTCCGCCGCGCCCGAAGGTGCCGATGCCAAAGAGCAGGATGCCGGCCACGATCAGCACCGCGGCAACGACGAGGTAGAAAAGCGGATCGCTGAGCATGGGGTTCTCCGTCTGGGACTTGCCCAATCAGTAGCAGGCCGGGCCGGGAAAGTAAGCCTAGCCCTTGGAAATCAGCCAGTCCAGCATCCGGGTTGGCAGGATGCGCCGCATGTTGCCGATGAAATAGGTGGGCGTGGTCACGTAGTAGCGTGCCCGCGGGCGCGAGGATTCGAGCGCGTGGACCAGCTTGGCGGTGACGGCGCTGGCGGGCAGCTCGAACCGGTCGGGCCCCCGTGATTCGTAAAGCCTTTCGACCAGCGGCGCGTATTCCGCGGCGCGGGCGGAGTTGCGCCAGTCGATCCAGCGTTCGAAATGCGCCACCGCGTTCTGCCTGATGCGCGAGGTGACCGGGCCGGGCTCGATCAGGATGATGCGGATGCCGGTGCCGGCCATCTCCATGCGCAGCACATCGCTCAGGCCTTCGAGCGCGAACTTGGTCGCTGCATAGGCACCGCGCCACTTGTAGCCCACCAGCCCCAGAACCGACGAGTTGTTGACGATCCGGCCGTGGCCCTGGGCCCGCATCACCGGGATCACCCGGCGCGTCAGGTCATGTCCGCCAAAGAGGTTGGTCTCGAATATGGCGCGCAGCCCGTCGCGCGGCAGGTCCTCGACCGCGCCGGGCAGGCCGAAGGCACCGTTGTTGAAGAGCGCGTCGAGCCTGCCGCCGGTCGCGGCCAGAACCTCGGCCAGCCCGGTTTCGATGCAGGCAGGATCGGCAAGGTCGATGCGCGGGCTCTCGAAGCCCAGCGCCTGCATGCGCGCGCAGTCTTCGGACTTGCGGCACGAGGCAAAGACCCGCCAGCCGCGCGCCCGCAGGCCCAGCGCGGCGTCATGGCCAATACCCGACGAACAGCCGGTAATCAGGACGGAGCGGGCAGGGGTCTGGTCATGCATGGCGCTTCTATGCGCCGCGTCAGGCGGGCTGGCAAGCGCTCAGGGGCTGCCCAGCATCCGGCCCGAGATCCAGCCCTCGACACCGGCATCGAGCACGCGCACCCGCGCCCAGCCGCCGGGGTCCTGTTCCAGCACTTCGGTCATGGTGCCGCCATTGAGCGTCAGCACGATCGGATAGGCCGTCGACGGGCCCTCGCGCATGTTGACGCGGCTGCCGGTGACGATGCGCAGGTCGCGCGGCAGCGCCTCGGGCTCCGGCACCACGACCGCGGTGGTCACGGAGGGGTCGGCCAGCGAGGTGAACTGCAAGCCGTCGTCAGGCAGTGGTGCGGCTGCGGGTTCGGCCGGGGGCTCGGCTGGTGGCGGCGCGGGGTCGGGGGCGGCCGGTGGCGCGGGCGGGGCTGGCGCTGGCGGTTCCGGCGCGGCTTCGGGGGCCGCAACCGCAGGCGGCTCGGCCTTGGCCACCCGCTGCTGCGGCGCGAAATCGGAGCCGCCCGACAGCACCCAGAATGTCCATCCCATGAACACGAAGGTGACGAAGATCAGACGGTTCATCGGCGGCGGCTCCGTCGGGATTCGGGTGAGAACGGCCTGGGCGAGCATATACCGGGGCGTCCCGTTACGGCAGGTCAAACTCTTGCCGTTCCGCCCGCAAGTGCGCTTGCCGCAAAACGGCGACGCCGCTACACAGCATCTATGACCGACCTGACCTCCGACCCCAATATCGGCCCCGTCGAACTGACCGAGCCGCTGCGCCGCGCCCTTGGCGAGCGGTATCTGAGCTATGCCCTGTCCACCATCGTCAACCGCGCGCTGCCCGATGCGCGCGACGGGCTCAAGCCCGTGCATCGCCGGATTCTCTACGCCATGCGCGAGCTGAAGCTGGCCTCCAACGGCGGTTTCCGCAAGTCGGCCAAGATCTCGGGCGACGTGATGGGCAACTTCCACCCGCATGGCGACGCGGCGATCTATGACGCGATGGCGCGGCTGGCGCAGGATTTTGCCGTGCGCTACCCGCTGGTTGATGGCCAGGGCAATTTCGGCAATATCGACGGCGATAACCCGGCCGCCTCGCGCTATACCGAGGCCCGCATGACCGCCGCCGCCGAGGCGCTGATGGAGGGGCTGGCCGAAAACGCGGTCGATTTCCGGCCGAACTATGACGGCACGCTGGAAGAGCCGGTGGTGCTGCCCGCCGCCTTCCCCAATCTGCTTGCCAACGGGTCAAGCGGCATTGCCGTGGGCATGGCCACCAACATACCGCCCCACAATATCGACGAGCTGATCGGCGCCTGCCTGCACCTGATCAAGTCGCCGGACGCGCGCGACGAGACCCTGCTGCACTACGTGCCCGGCCCCGATTTTCCCACCGGTGGCACCATCGTCGAGCCGCCCGAGAACATCGCCGAGGCCTACCGGACCGGGCGCGGCAGCTTCCGACTGCGCGCCAGATGGCATGTCGAGGATCTGGGCCGGGGCCAGTGGCAGGTGGTGGTCACCGAGATCCCCTACCAGGTGCAGAAATCCAAGCTGATCGAAAAGCTGGCCGAGGTGATCCAGACCCGGAAGGTGCCGCTGCTGGCCGATGTGCGCGACGAAAGCGCCGAGGATCTGCGCATCGTGCTCGAACCCCGCGCCCGGACGGTCGAGGCCGATCTGATGATGGGGATGCTGTTCCGCAACTCCGATCTGGAGACGCGGTTCAGCCTCAACATGAACGTGCTGATCGACGGTCTGGTGCCCAGGGTCTGCTCGATGAAAGAGGTGCTGCGCGCCTTTCTCGACCATCGGCGCGACGTGCTGTTGCGCCGCTCACGGCACCGGATGGACAAGATCGACCACCGGCTGGATGTGCTGGAAGGCTTCATCATCGCCTTCCTCAATCTCGACCGGGTGATCGAGATCATCCGCTATGATGATGACCCCAAGGCGGCGCTGATGGCCCAGGACTGGAGCCGCAAGCCCCCGCGCGCCACCTCCGAGAGGGACTATGTCTCGCCGCTGCCCGCCGCTGCCGACGACGATCTGGGCATGAACGAGGTGCAGGCCGAGGCGGTGCTGAACCTGCGCCTGCGGTCGCTGCGGCGGCTGGAAGAGATCGAGCTGGTGGCCGAGCGCGACGCGCTGATGATCGAACGGGCCGAGCTCGATGACCTGCTCGACAGCGCCGATCTGCAATGGGCCCGCATCGCCACCGAGCTGCGCGAGACCCGCAAGACCTTCGGCAAGGACAGCCCCGGCGGCGCGCGGCGCACCGCATTCTCGGAGGCCGGCGAGGTCGAGGAGGTTTCGGTCGAGGCGATGATCGAGCGGGAGCCGATCACCATGGTCCTGTCAAGGATGGGCTGGATCCGGGCGATGAAGGGCCATATCGCGCTCGACAGCGACCTCAAGTTCAAGGACGGCGACGAGGGCCAGTTCCTGCTGCATGCCGAAACCACCGACAAGATCCTGATCTTTGCGTCCAACGGGCGGTTCTACACCCTGCTTGGCGCCAACCTGCCCGGCGGGCGCGGCATGGGCGAGCCCTTGCGCCTGATGGTCGATCTGCCCAACGAGGCAAGCATCGTCGGCGTGTTCGTGCACCGGCCCGGCGGCAAGCTCCTGGTGGCCTCGTCCGAAGGCAACGGCTTCATCGTGCCCGAGGCCGAGATCCTCGCCCAGACACGTGCGGGCAAGCAGGTGCTGAACGTCAAGGACGGCGCCTTGGCGCAGGTGTGCCGGCAGGTGGCCGGTGACCATGTCGCCGTGGTCAGCCAGAATGGCCGGCTGCTGGTGTTCCCGGCGAAAGATCTGCCCGAACTGACCCGCGGCAAGGGCGTGCGGCTGCAGAAATACAACAAGGTGCGCGGCCGTCAGGGGGCACTGGAACTCGACGGCGGGCTGTCCGATGTCACCACCTTCACCTGGGCCGACGGGCTGAGCTGGGCCATGGGCGGCGGCAAGACCCGGACCGAGCCGGACATGAGCGAATGGCTGGGCGAGCGCGCCAGCGTCGGCAAGCGCCCGCCGCACGGGTTTCCGAAAAACTACCGTTTCACCTGAGGGCAGCCGGCTAGCGCCCGGCCCAGCGGCGCAGAAGGTTGGAGCGTATCTGCGCCAGCTTGTCGGAGACCAGCGCCACGTCGCCGCCGCCGTCCAGCGTTGCCAGCGCCTGGTCGAGGCCGAACAGGATCGCGCGCTCCGCGTCGTCACGGATCCAGCTTTCGATCCAGCCGACCACCGCCAGCCGCTCGCCGCGCGTGACCGGCGCCACCCGATGCAGGCTGGTCGAGGGGTAGAGCACCGCCGAGCCGGCCGGGAGCCGGACCTCGCGCAGGCCCGCCGGGTCGTCGATTTCCAGCGCGCCGCCGTCGTAGCTCTCCGGGTCGGCGAGGAACAGCGTGAACGACAGGTCGGTGCGGATGCCGCCCATCAGCGCGTCATCAACGTGGTAGCCGTAGGTCTGGCCCTCCCGATACCGCGACAGGATCAGCGGGGTCATCTGCCGGGGCCGGGCCGCCGACTGGAACACCGGATGCGCGGTCAGCGCCTTGCGGGCCATTTCCAGCAAGGCATCGCGTTCGGGCGAGCGGGCGGCCTGGTCGTTGGCCTTGACCCGCCGGGCGCGGGCGCCGGCGGTGCGGGCACCGTCCTCGAATTCCAGCCTGGCCGCCTCGTCGCGCAGCACCCGCACTTCGGCGCCGCTCAGGACATCACCGAGCACGAACATGGTCATTGCGCCGCGAGGATGGCAAACTCGATCCGGGCGGCGGCCGCGGCCAGGATCGATGGGTCGGCGGGGCCACCGGCATCCAGCGCCGCATAGGCTTCGGCGGTGCTGTCGAGCGCCTCGACCACCGTTGCGGCGGCCTTGGCCAGCCTGGGGTCGGCATCGGCAAGGTAATCGGCGGCCAGCGCCCGCGCCGCCGCGATGAAGCCGCGCGATTCCAGCACTCCGGCGGCCTCGCCCTCCTCGGTCGCCATGGCAAATTCGATCGACGCGCCGCGCGCCAGCGCCTCGACCGCCGCAAGCTTGTCCAGGCCCGCATCGGCGTCTGCCGGATAGGCGGCAAGGACCGCCAGCCGGACGGCGTCATAGGCGGTTTCGAGCTGGTCCTGGCTGCCGCCGTCGGCGATCACGTCCATCATGGCGTCAAGCAGCGGCGAGAAATCTTCCACACCCTTGGCTTCGAGATCTTCGCGCAGTTCGCTCATCACCTCGGCTTCGGGATGGCCGACCAGCGCCATGGCTTCTGGCACCAGACCGGCGGCATAGGCCAGCAGGCCGGCGCGCAGATGGGCGTCGACCAGCGCCAGCCGGACCGCATAGTTGACATCGGGGTCCTCGGTCCGGGTCAGCCCGGCCTCGCCGGCCTCGCCCTGCTCGGCTGCCGGGGCGGTCGCCTCGCCGTCGACCAGCGTCGGCCCGCTCTGGGCAACGGGCATGTCGGGCCGCGGGGTCGCCAGCGGGTTGGCGAGGACCGGTGCGCCCAGGCTCAGCGCCAGCGCGCTGCCGGTGAGCGTCAGTCCGCGCCAGATTTTCGGGGTCTTGGTGTCTGTCATGGCAAATCTCCTTGCTGTCGCCAGCTAGCGCAGGCTTTCGGCCTCTGTCAATCTATAACCAACAAAAATACTCGGATAAAGAAAGCGGCAGGCAAACAGGGGTCATACCGCTTGATTTCCGTCGCGAAGCCCAATATGTCGCCCGCGATGTTTAACCGGGCCGGGCAAAGGCCCCCGAACGAACGAGGCGCCTCCCATGGCCAAGGCAAAGTTTGAACGCACGAAGCCGCACGTGAACATTGGCACGATTGGTCACGTTGACCACGGCAAGACGACGTTGACGGCGGCGATCACGAAGTATTTCGGTGACTTCCGGTCCTACGACCAGATCGACGC
>CAUJIU010000134.1 GCA_963205075.1 Pseudomonadota bacterium
GGAAAAGACCGAGTTCGACGTCGTCCTGAAGGATGCCGGCGCTCAGAAGATCAACGTGATCAAGGAAGTCCGCGCCATCACCGGTCTTGGCCTGAAAGAAGCCAAGGACCTGGTCGAAGCCGGTGGCAAGGTCAAGGAAGGCGCCTCGAAAGCCGAAGCCGAAGAGATCAAGGCCAAGCTGGAAGCCGCTGGCGCCAAGGTCGAGCTGGCCTAAGTGCTCCTGCCGGGGCCGTCCGGCCCCTGAATACAAGGCTGGATCCGCGATTCCGCGGGTCCAGCCAAACCTGTCTTAGAGGATGGCCCCGCGCGGGCCGCCCCCTTGGGTAGGTTCCAATGGTCGGGAGGCAACCGGTGGGACGGTGGCCAGGAATAGACCGGACATCCCGCTCTCATATGGGTGACGTGCCGCAATCCCGGGCGCCACGTCCCCTTAGAGATTTGAAAGGTGAAGACGCACATGGCACAGTCCTTCCTCGGTCAGAAACGCCTGCGCAAGTATTACGGCAAGATCCGTGAAGTCCTGGAGATGCCGAACCTCATCGAGGTTCAGAAATCCTCCTACGACCTGTTCCTGAAGTCCGGCGACAACGCCGAGCCCGCCGATGGCGAGGGGATCAAGGGCGTGTTCCAGTCGGTGTTCCCGATCAAGGACTTCAACGAGACCGCCGTTCTGGAATTCGTCCGTTACGAGCTGGAAAGGCCCAAATACGACGTCGAGGAATGCCAGCAGCGCGACATGACCTACAGCGCGCCGCTGAAGGTGACCCTGCGTCTGATCGTGTTCGATGTCGACGAGGATACCGGGGCCAAGTCGGTCAAGGACATCAAGGAACAGGACGTGTTCATGGGCGACATGCCCCTGATGACGCCCAACGGCACCTTCGTGGTCAACGGCACCGAGCGGGTCATCGTCAGCCAGATGCACCGCAGCCCCGGCGTGTTCTTCGACCATGACAAGGGCAAGACCCATTCCTCGGGCAAGCTGCTGTTTGCCTGCCGGATCATCCCCTATCGCGGCTCCTGGCTCGATTTCGAATTCGACGCCAAGGACCTGGTGTTCGCGCGCATCGACCGTCGCCGCAAGCTGCCGGTG
Organism: Pseudomonadota bacterium; assembly: GCA_963205075.1. Classification (GTDB taxonomy): domain Bacteria; phylum Pseudomonadota; class Alphaproteobacteria; order Rhodobacterales; family Rhodobacteraceae; genus KLAP22. The sequence goes on from CAUJIU010000134.1 coordinate 1,094, forward strand.
ACGACGCTCCTGTATTCCCTCGGGATGGATCAGGAAGCGATCATGGACGCCTATTACGAGACCGTCGAGTACAAGCTCGACAAGAAGACCAAGGGCTGGGTGACCAAGTTCTTCCCCGAGCGCGTCCGCGGCACCCGCCCGACCCATGACCTGATCGACGCCAAGACCGGCGAAGTCATTGCCAAGGCCGGAGAAAAGATCACTCCGCGCACCGCCAAGAAGCTGATCGACGACGGCAAGGTCGCCAACCTGCTGGTTCCCCACAACCAGATCGTCGGCAAGTATGTGGCCAAGGACATCATCAACGAGAAGACCGGCGCGATCTATGTCGAGGCCGGTGACGAGCTGACGCTGGAGATGGACCGTGACGGCGCCGTCATCGGCGGCACCCTGAAGGACCTTCTGGATGCCGGCGTGACCACCGTTCCGGTGCTCGACATCGACAACATCAACGTCGGCCCCTACATCCGCAACACCATGGCGGCGGACAAGAACCTCAACCGCGAAACCGCGCTGATGGATATCTACCGCGTCATGCGCCCCGGCGAGCCGCCGACGGTCGATGCCGCCTCGGCGCTGTTTGACGGGCTGTTCTTCGACAGCGAGCGCTATGACCTTTCGGCCGTTGGCCGGGTCTAGATGAATATGCGCCTCGATCTCGACGCGCCCGACACCCTCCGCTCGCTGCGCCGCGTAGACATCGTGGCCTGCGTCTTGGCATTGGTGGACCTGCGCGACGGCAAGGGCGACATCGACGACATCGACCATCTCGGCAACCGCCGTGTGCGTTCGGTCGGCGAACTGATGGAGAACCAGTATCGCGTCGGCCTGTTGCGCATGGAGCGGGCGATCAAGGAGCGCATGTCCTCGGTCGAGATCGACACGGTGATGCCGCAGGACCTGATCAACGCCAAGCCGGCCGCGGCCGCGGTGCGCGAGTTCTTTGGCTCGTCGCAGCTGTCGCAGTTCATGGACCAGACCAACCCGCTGTCGGAAGTGACGCACAAGCGCCGCCTCTCCGCACTCGGGCCGGGCGGTCTGACCCGCGAGCGTGCGGGCTTTGAGGTGCGCGACGTGCACCCGACCCATTACGGCCGGATGTGCCCGATCGAAACGCCGGAAGGCCCGAATATCGGCCTGATCAACAGCCTCGCCACCTTCGCGCGGGTCAACAAGTATGGCTTCATCGAAACCCCCTACCGCAAGGTTGTCGGCGGGCAGGTGACCGATGAAGTCCACTACATGTCGGCCACCGAGGAGATGCGCCACACCGTCGCGCAGGCCAACGCCACGCTCGACGCCAATGGCAGGTTCATCAACGAGCTGGTCAACACCCGCCAGTCGGGCGAATACATGCTGGCCCCGGCCGAGCAGGTGGACCTGATCGACGTCAGCCCCAAGCAGCTGGTCTCGGTCGCCGCCTCGCTGATCCCGTTCCTCGAGAATGACGACGCCAACCGCGCCCTGATGGGCTCGAACATGCAGCGTCAGGCCGTGCCGCTTCTGCAGGCCGAGGCGCCGCTTGTCGGCACCGGCATCGAGGGCGTGGTTGCCCGCGATTCGGGTGCTGCGATCATGGCGCGCCGCGCCGGCATCATCGACCAGGTCGATGCGATGCGGATCGTGGTCCGGGCCACCGAAGATCTGGAGCCGGGCGATCCGGGCGTGGACATCTACCGTCTGCGCAAGTTCCAGCGCTCGAACCAGAACACCTGCATCAACCAGCGTCCGCTGATCAAGGTGGGTGACTCGGTCACCAAGGGCGAAGTCATCGCCGATGGCCCCTCGACCGAGATGGGCGAACTGGCTCTGGGCAAGAACGTGGTCGTCGCGTTCATGCCGTGGAACGGCTACAACTACGAGGACTCGATCCTGATCTCCGAGCGCATCGTGCGCGACGACGTGTTCACCTCGATCCATATCGAGGAATTCGAAGTCGCCGCCCGTGACACCAAGCTCGGCCCGGAGGAAATCACCCGCGATATTCCGAACGTCGGCGAGGAGGCCCTGCGCAATCTCGACGAGGCGGGCATCGTCTATATCGGCGCCGAAGTCGGCCCGGGCGATATTCTCGTGGGCAAGATCACCCCCAAGGGCGAAAGCCCGATGACGCCGGAAGAAAAGCTGCTGCGCGCCATCTTCGGTGAAAAGGCCTCTGACGTCCGCGATACCTCGCTGCGTCTGCCGCCGGGCGATTTCGGCACCATCGTCGAAGTGCGGGTGTTCAACCGGCACGGCGTCGAGAAGGACGAGCGCGCCCTGCAGATCGAACGCGACGAGGTCGAGCGCCTGTCGCGCGACCGCGACGACGAGCTGACGATCCTGGACCGCAACATCTACGCGCGCCTGAAGTCGATGATCCTGGGCAAGGTCGCGGTCAAGGGCCCCAAGGGCCTCAAGCCGAACACCAAGATCACCGACGAAGTGCTCGCCGATCTGAGCCGCGGCCAGTGGTGGCAGCTGGCCCTGAAAGACGAGAAGGACGCGCAGATCGTCGAGGCTCTCAACGAGCAGTACGAGGTGCAGAAGCGGCATCTGGATGCCCGTTTCGACGACAAGGTCGAAAAGGTCCGCCGGGGCGACGATCTGCCTCCGGGCGTGATGAAGATGGTCAAGGTGTTCGTCGCGGTGAAGCGCAAGCTGCAGCCGGGCGACAAGATGGCCGGCCGTCACGGCAACAAGGGCGTGATCTCCAAGGTGGTCCCGATGGAGGACATGCCGTTCCTCGCGGACGGCACCCCGGTCGATTTCGTGCTCAACCCGCTGGGCGTGCCCAGCCGGATGAACGTCGGCCAGATCCTCGAGACCCATATGGGCTGGGCGGCGCGTGGCCTTGGCATCCAGATCGACGAGGCTCTGCAGGAGTATCGCCGCTCGGGTGACCTGACCCCGGTGCGCGACGCGATGCGCATCGCCTATGGCGACGACGTCTACAGCGAAGGGCTGGCGGACATGGACGAGTCGACGCTTGTCGATACCGCGGGCACGGTCGTGCGCGGTGTCCCGATCGCCACGCCGGTCTTCGACGGCGCCAAGGAGGCTGACGTCAATGACAGCCTGCGGCGCGCCGGGTTCGACACGTCAGGCCAGTCGGAGCTATTCGATGGCCGCACGGGTGAAAGGTTCGCCCGCAAGGTCACCGTGGGCGTCAAGTATCTGCTCAAGCTGCACCACCTTGTTGACGACAAGATCCACGCCCGCTCGACCGGACCCTACAGCCTCGTGACCCAGCAGCCGCTGGGCGGCAAGGCCCAGTTCGGCGGCCAGCGCTTCGGTGAGATGGAGGTCTGGGCGCTGGAAGCCTACGGCGCCGCCTACACCTTGCAGGAGATGCTGACCGTCAAGTCCGACGACGTGGCAGGCCGCACCAAGGTCTATGAATCGATCGTCAAGGGCGAGGACAATTTCGAGGCCGGCATCCCGGAATCGTTCAACGTTCTCGTCAAGGAAGTACGGGGCCTCGGCCTCAACATGGAACTCCTGGACGCCGAGGTGGACGAATAAGCGCGCCGGGGTGGGCCCGGCCCACCCCGTTTCGCACGTTCCCCTTTGCCCGCATTCAAGGATTTGAAAATGAACCAGGAACTGACCAACAACCCGTTCAACCCGGTGACGCCCGCCAAGAGCTTTGACGAGATCAGGGTCTCTCTGGCCAGCCCCGAACGGATCCTGTCGTGGTCCTTCGGCGAGATCAAGAAGCCGGAAACCATCAACTACCGGACCTTCAAGCCCGAGCGCGACGGCCTGTTCTGCGCCCGCATCTTCGGGCCGATCAAGGATTACGAGTGCCTGTGCGGCAAGTACAAGCGCATGAAGTATCGCGGCGTCGTCTGCGAGAAATGCGGCGTGGAAGTGACGCTGCAGAAGGTGCGCCGCGAGCGCATGGGCCATATCGAACTGGCCGCGCCCGTCGCCCATATCTGGTTTCTCAAGTCGCTGCCCAGCCGCATCGGCCTGATGCTCGACATGACGCTGCGCGATCTGGAGCGGATCCTCTATTTCGAGAACTACGTGGTGATCGAGCCGGGTCTGACCGACCTGACCTATGGCCAGCTGATGAACGAGGAAGAATTCCTCGACGCGCAGGACCAGTTCGGCATCGACGCCTTCACCGCCAATATCGGCGCCGAGGCGATCCGCGAGATGCTCTCGGCCATCGACCTCGAGTCCGAGGCCGAGCAGCTGCGCGCCGATCTCAAGGAAGCCACCGGCGAGCTGAAGCCCAAGAAGATCATCAAGCGGCTCAAGATCGTCGAAAGCTTCATCGAGTCGGGCAACCGCCCGGAATGGATGATCCTGACCGTGATCCCGGTCATTCCGCCGGAACTGCGCCCGCTGGTGCCGCTGGACGGGGGCCGCTTCGCCACCTCCGACCTCAACGACCTCTACCGCCGGGTCATCAACCGCAACAACCGCCTCAAGCGGCTGATCGAGCTGCGCGCGCCCGATATCATCGTGCGCAACGAAAAGCGCATGTTGCAGGAATCGGTCGATGCGCTGTTTGACAACGGCCGTCGCGGCCGCGTCATCACGGGTGCCAACAAGCGCCCGCTCAAGTCGCTGTCGGACATGCTCAAGGGCAAGCAGGGCCGCTTCCGCCAGAACCTTCTGGGCAAGCGGGTCGACTTCTCGGGTCGTTCGGTGATCGTGACCGGCCCCGAGCTGAAGCTGCACCAGTGCGGCCTGCCGAAGAAGATGGCGCTCGAACTGTTCAAGCCGTTCATCTATTCGCGGCTGGAGGCCAAGGGCCTGTCCTCGACCGTCAAGCAGGCCAAGAAGCTGGTCGAGAAGGAACGTCCCGAGGTCTGGGACATCCTTGACGAGGTGATCCGCGAGCATCCGGTGCTGCTGAACCGCGCGCCGACGCTGCACCGTCTGGGCATCCAGGCCTTCGAGCCGATCCTGATCGAGGGCAAGGCGATCCAGCTGCATCCGCTGGTCTGCTCGGCCTTCAACGCCGACTTCGACGGCGACCAGATGGCCGTGCACGTGCCGCTTTCGCTGGAAGCCCAGCTGGAAGCCCGCGTGCTGATGATGTCGACCAACAACGTGCTGTCGCCGGCCAACGGCGCGCCGATCATCGTGCCGTCGCAGGACATGATCCTGGGTCTCTACTACACCACGATCGAGCGCAGCGGCATGAAGGGCGAAGGCATGTCCTTCGGTTCTGTCGATGAGGTCGATCACGCCATGGCGGCCGGTGAACTGCACCTGCATGCCAGCATCACCGCGCGGGTCCGCCAGATCGACGACGAAGGCAACGAGGTGTTCAAGCGCTACAAGACCACGCCCGGCCGGCTCAAGCTGGGCGCGCTCCTGCCGCAGAACGCCAAGGCGCCGTTCGATCTGGTCAACCGCCTGCTGCGCAAGAAGGAAGTCCAGCAGATCATCGACACCGTCTACCGCTATTGCGGGCAGAAAGAGTCGGTCATCTTCTGCGATCAGATCATGGGCATGGGCTTCCGCGAGGCCTTCAAGGCCGGCATCTCCTTCGGCAAGGACGACATGGTCGTGCCCGAGGCCAAGTGGACGCTGGTCGACGAGACCCGTGATCAGGTCAAGGACTTTGAGCAGCAGTACATGGACGGCCTGATCACCCAAGGCGAAAAGTACAACAAGGTTGTCGATGCATGGTCCAAGTGCAACGACCGCGTCACCGAAGCCATGATGTCGACCATCTCGGCCAAGAAAACCGACGAGAACGGCGCCGAGAAAGAGCCGAACTCGGTCTACATGATGGCCCATTCGGGTGCGCGTGGTTCGGTCACCCAGATGAAGCAGCTTGGCGGCATGCGTGGCCTGATGGCCAAGCCCTCGGGCGAGATCATCGAGACGCCGATCATCTCGAACTTCAAGGAAGGTCTGACCGTTCTTGAATACTTCAACTCGACCCACGGCGCCCGCAAGGGTCTGTCGGACACCGCGCTCAAGACCGCCAACTCGGGCTACCTGACCCGGCGTCTGGTGGACGTGGCGCAGGACTGCATCGTGCGCCTCAAGGATTGCGGCACCGACCGTGCGATCACCGCCGAGGCGGCCGTCAATGACGGCGATGTCGTCTCGTCGCTGGCCGAGCGCATCCTTGGCCGCGTGTCGGCCGATGATGTGCTGCGTCCGGGCACCGACGAGGTGATCGCGTCCGCCGGCGAGCTGATCGACGAGCGCCGCGCCGACCTGATCGAGGCGTCCGGGGTCTCCAAGCTGCGGATCCGCAGCCCGCTGACCTGCGAAAGCGACGACGGCGTCTGCGCAATGTGCTACGGGCGCGATCTGGCCCGCGGCACGATCGTCAACATCGGCGAGGCTGTCGGCATCATCGCCGCGCAGTCCATCGGTGAACCCGGCACCCAGCTGACGATGCGGACCTTCCACATCGGCGGCGTGGCGCAGGGCGGCCAGCAGTCGTTCCTCGAAGCCAGCCAGGCCGGCAAGATCGAGTTCCGCAACGCGGTCCTGCTCGAGAATGCCGCTGGCGAACTGGTGGTGATGGGCCGGAACATGGTTCTGGCGATCATGGACGACGCGGGCGAAGAGCGCGCGCAGCACAAGGTCGGCTATGGCTCCAAGATCCACGTCAAGGAAGGCGCCAAGGTCACCCGCGGCGACAAGCTGTTCGAATGGGATCCCTACACCCTGCCGATCATCGCGGAAAAGGCCGGCCTGATCCGCTATGTCGATCTGGTCAACGGCATCGCCGTGCGCGAGGAAACCGACGACGCCACCGGCATGACCCAGCGGATCGTGTCGGACTGGCGTTCGGTTCCGCGCGGCGGCGATCTCAAGCCCGAGATCATCGTGGTGGGCGAAGACGGCGAGCCGGCCCGGACCGATTCCGGCAACCCGGTCACCTATCCGATGTCAGTGGATGCCATTCTCTCGGTCGAGGATGGCCAGACCATCGCCGCCGGTGACGTGATCGCCCGGATCCCGCGCGAAGGCGCCAAGACCAAGGACATCACCGGGGGTCTTCCCCGCGTGGCCGAACTGTTCGAGGCCCGTCGTCCCAAGGATCACGCGATCATCGCCGAAATCGACGGCTATGTGCGCTTTGGCAAGGACTACAAGAACAAGCGCCGCATCGCCATCGAGGCCGCCGATGACAGCGATACCCGCGTCGAGTACATGGTGCCCAAGGGCAAGCATATCCCGGTGCAGGAAGGCGATTTTGTCCAGAAGGGCGATTACATCATGGATGGCAACCCTGCCCCCCATGACATTCTCGCCATCATGGGCGTCGAGGCGCTTGCCGATTACATGATCAACGAGGTGCAGGACGTCTATCGCCTGCAGGGCGTCAAGATCAACGACAAGCACATCGAGGTCATCGTCCGCCAGATGCTCCAGAAATGGGAGATCAACGACAGCGGCGACACCACGCTCCTGAAAGGCGAGACCGTGGACAAGGCCGAGTTCGACGAGGCCAACGACAAGGCGATCAAGCGGGGCGACCGTCCGGCAACCGGCGAGCCGATCCTGCTGGGGATCACCAAGGCGTCGCTGCAGACCCGGTCGTTCATCTCTGCCGCGTCGTTCCAGGAAACCACGCGCGTGCTGACCGAAGCTGCGGTTCAGGGCAAGCGTGACCGTCTGGTCGGCCTGAAAGAGAACGTGATCGTCGGCCGCCTGATCCCGGCCGGCACCGGCGGGGCGGCAAGCAACGTGCGCCGCATCGCCGCGGAACGCGACAACAAGGTGATCGAGGCCCGCCGCGAGGAGGCCGAGGCCGCCGCCGCGCTGGCCGCGCCGCTGCCCGAGGACGATGTCGTCGGCGGCGACGAGTTCGACACGTTGGTTGCCGAGACCCCCGACAGCCGCGATTGATCGCCGGCCAAGGGCCAGGACCCGGGAAGGGCCCCCGCGATGCGGGGGCCCTTTTCATGTTCCGCCACCGGTGATCGGGGCGGCCGGGCTAGAAACCGGGGCCTTTACGGATCGAAACGAACAGCCCCTTGCGGCGGTCCTCGACCACGATCCTGCCGATGATTTCGTCCCGCAGATGCGGCGCCAGCGCCTGCGACTGCCAAGCCAGTTCCGCCATGACATGCTGGAGGGCATGGGTGGCATCGGTGGCCGCAATGGCCTTGAGCGCGTAATAGGCGCCGCCATAGGCGTGCTGGGCGACATGCGCGGTCGCGACGGCCTGACCGCATGCACGGGCGGCAAAGCAGGCTTCGGGCAGCGGGCTTGCCGCACGCGCAGCGGCATGGGCCGCAAGCGAGGCGCTGCGGATGACAGCCATGCTGACCGGCTCGCGCTCGACCCAGGCGCGCCCCACCGCGATGGCGTCGCGCGGGCGGGTATCCTGTGGCGCAAAACGCTCGAACAAGGCCAGCACCCGCTGGGCGCAATCCATCGCCCAACTGGCCATAAGCCGCTGATCCTCCTCGCTGTATTTCTTCACCGGGACCTCCACGAGTAGTGGACCAGGGTGATGGACGCATCAAAGCGTCCGGCGCAGGCCCGTCAGCCCTTCTCCGCCTCCGCCATGTGCATCTGCCAGCGCTCATCCTCGGCATGGGGCCGGTTCTGGTTGGCGCAGAGGCTGGCCACGTAGTCGGCGCAGCACAGGTGATGCAGCCGCCGCACGCCGGGCAGGTCCATCGCCGCGGCATGGACCGGGTCGAAGCGGGCGGCGTGGTCCAGCGCGGTGATGTCCTTCTGACCGTTGCGGTTGCGGGCCTTGTAGAAGGTATCGGTGTAGCGGTCCTTGAGCGCCGAGGCGCTGGGCGTGCCGCGCTTGAGGTCAAAGCTTTCGTCCGAGCGGATGACATAGTGGTTCATCTGCGCCGTCTCATGGGTGATCTGGTCGCGGCGCAGGTGGCGGATCGGATGGTTGTCGGGGTCGTTGAACTGCTCCAGCTCGCGCCCGGCGCTGTCGATCCAGCGGTTGGACCCGACCCCCCAGACCCCCTCGAAGCCATGCGGTGTATGGGCGCCGAGCCGGTCGAACTGGACCGCGTTGCGGAACATCGACTTGAACTGGGCATTGATCTGGAGATGCGGCGCGCTCACCCGGCGGAACTGCCGGTGCACCAGCCCGTCATGATAGCGCTTCCAGCCACCATTGCCGAAGCAGCGCCAGCTGAAGGCCATGCCCAGATAGTCGCGCGGGCCGTCGCCGACAAAGCTCTGGATCGAGCCGTCGCCCCGGTGCAGCACCAGGAATTCATCGACATCGCAGACCAGCACCCAGTCGGCGGTCATGACGATGGGGTGGCGCCGGGCGGCGAAATGCGCCGACAGCTTCGGCGGCTGGTCTTCGGCCGGGCTGTGGGAGAAATGGGTGAGCCATCCGGCCTCGGCCAGCTGGTCCAGCAGCTCGACCGAATGATCGGTGCAGTCATTGGTGGCGATCAGCACGTCAAAACCCAGCGACCGATACCACGATACCCATTCGACAATGAACGGACCTTCGTTCCGCATCGCCGCAAATACCAGGAACTGCTCGTCCATTGCCCGCATGCGCGAACCAAAACACGGTTTGGTCTCTGGCGTCCACATCGGGCAGGTGATACCGGGCAAATATGGTCGAGATTTCTGACAATGCCCGCGGTGCGCTGCTGATGGTGGGTTCGATGGTGGCGTTCACCATCAACGATGCCTGCCTCAAGGCCGTGTCGGACGAATTGCCGCTGTTTCAGGCGCTGTTCCTGCGCGGCATCGGCACCACCCTGTGCCTGCTGCTGCTGACCCGCGGCATGGGGCACCTGCGCTTTGACATCTCGCGCCGCGACTGGGGCCGGATGGCCCTGCGCACGGTGGCCGAGGCGGCAGCGGCCTGGTTCTTCATCACCGCGCTGTTCAAGATGCCCATCGCCAACATTTCGGCCATCATGCAGGCGCTGCCGCTGACCGTGACCCTGGCCGGCGCGCTGTTTCTGGGCGAGGCGGTGGGCTGGAAGCGGCTGACGGCGATCCTGGTCGGCTTTTTCGGAGTGCTGCTGATCGTCCAGCCGGGCAGCGACGGGTTCAGCATCTCCTCGGTCTATGCGCTGGCCTCGGTGGGATGCGTGACCGTGCGCGACCTCGCGGCGCGGCGCATGTCGCGCAGCGTTCCATCGGTCATGGTGGCGCTGGTGGCGGCGGTGGGGGTGACCGCCTTTGCGGGCGTCGGCTCGGTCTTCATCGAGTGGCAGCCGCTGAGCGTGAAGGCCGGCGCGCAGCTTGGCGGCGCCATGCTGTTCGTCATCGTCGGATACGTGTTTTCCGTGGGCGCCATGCGCGTCGGCGAGATCGGGTTTGTGGCGCCGTTCCGCTATGCCAGCCTGCTGGCCGCGCTCATCCTCGGGGTGGTGATCTTCGGCTCCTGGCCCAATGCCGTGACCCTGGCCGGGGCGGCGCTGGTCGTGGCAACGGGGCTTTTCACCCTCTACCGCGAGCGTGCGATGATGCGCCGATATCCGACCGGGCTGCGCATCCGCTGACCCCCCGGCAGCTGTTGACACCCCCGGCGACTCCCCCTATACGCCGCACATCCGGGCGTGGGGGTAGCTTCTCGCCCGATTACAATTCGTAGTGGTCATGATCCGGGCCGACAACGCCCCGATCCTCTGGATGCCCACCGCAGCGTTCCTCCGGTAAGGGAACGGTTGCGGGTTTTTTGTGCTTCACGGACGCGTGGGGTGCATTTCAGCAATCTGCGGACCTACGGGGCCGCGACACATGTGTAGGAAACGGGGAACAAAGCCCAATGCCAACGATCCAACAGCTGATCCGCAAACCGCGCCAGCCCAAAGTCAGACGTTCGAAGTCTCAGCACCTCGAGTCGTGCCCGCAAAAGCGTGGTGTGTGCACCCGTGTTTACACCACGACCCCGAAAAAGCCGAACTCGGCCATGCGGAAAGTCGCCAAGGTGCGCCTGACCAACGGGTTTGAAGTCATCAGCTACATCCCCGGTGAAAGCCACAACCTTCAGGAACACTCGGTGGTCCTGATCCGTGGCGGCCGCATCAAAGACCTTCCGGGCGTCCGTTATCACATCCTGCGCGGTGTCCTCGATACCCAGGGTGTCAAGAACCGCAAGCAGCGCCGCTCGAAGTACGGCGCGAAGCGTCCGAAGTAAGGAGAGACCGCAATGTCGCGTCGTCACGCCGCCGAAAAACGAGAGATCCTGCCCGACGCCAAATATGGCGACAAGGTAGTGACCAAATTCATGAACAACCTGATGATCGACGGCAAGAAGTCGGTCGCGGAACGGATCGTCTACAACGCCTTCGAGCGCGTGGAGACCCGCCTCAAGAAGGCCCCCGTGGAAGTGTTCCACGAGGCGCTGGACAACATCAAGCCGTCGCTTGAGGTGCGCTCCCGCCGTGTGGGCGGTGCCACCTACCAGGTGCCGGTCGAAGTGCGCCCCGAGCGCCGCGAGGCACTGGCCATCCGCTGGCTGATCGACGCCTCCAAGAAGCGCAACGAACACACCATGGAAGAGCGCCTTGCCGGCGAGCTTCTGGACGCGGTCAACGGCCGCGGCACCGCGGTGAAAAAGCGCGAAGACACCCACAAGATGGCCGACGCCAACAAGGCGTTCAGCCACTACCGCTGGTAAGAGGAGCGACACAACATGGCACGCGACTACGAACTCCGGCGCTATCGCAACTTCGGGATCATGGCCCATATCGACGCGGGCAAGACCACGACGACCGAGCGGATCCTGTTCTATACCGGCAAGTCCCACAAACTCGGCGAAGTCCATGACGGCGCCGCCACGATGGACTGGATGGAGCAAGAGCAAGAGCGCGGGATCACCATCACGTCGGCCGCGACCACGACTTTCTGGCAGCGCCAGGAAGATCCGACCGTCGAGGGCACGTCCGATACCAAGTATCGCTTCAACATCATCGACACTCCCGGCCACGTCGACTTCACCATCGAAGTCGAGCGTTCGCTGGCGGTGCTCGACGGTGCCGTCTGCCTGCTGGACGCCAATGCCGGTGTCGAGCCGCAGACCGAGACCGTCTGGCGCCAGGCAGACCGCTACAAGGTTCCGCGCATCGTGTTCGTCAACAAGATGGACAAGATCGGCGCCGACTTCTTCAACTGCGTGAAGATGATCAAGGACCGCACCGGCGCCACCCCCGCCCCGATCGCCCTGCCGATCGGCGCCGAGGACAAGCTGGAAGGCATCATCGACCTGATCAAGATGGAAGAATGGGTCTGGGAAGGTGAAGATCTGGGCGCGTCCTGGGTCCGCAAGCCGATCCGTGCCAGCCTCAAGGACATGGCCGACGAATGGCGCGCCAAGCTGATCGAGATCGCCGTCGACATGGACGACGATGCGATGGAGGCCTATCTGGAGGGCAACGAGCCCGACGAGGCCACCCTGCGCCGGCTGATCCGCAAGGGCTGCCTGACGCTGTCCTTCGTGCCCGTTACCGCCGGTTCTGCCTTCAAGAACAAGGGCGTCCAGCCGCTGCTGAACGCGGTCATCGACTTCCTGCCGTCGCCGCTGGACGTGCCGGCCTATATGGGCTTCACCCCCGGCGACGAGACCGAGACCCGCAACATCGCGCGCTCGGCCGATGACACCCAGCCCTTTGCCGGTCTGGCGTTCAAGATCATGAACGACCCCTTCGTCGGTTCGCTGACCTTTACGCGGATCTACTCCGGCGTCCTCAAGAAGGGCGACCAGATGCTCAACTCCACCAAGGGGAAGAAAGAGCGTGTGGGCCGGATGATGATGATGCACGCCATCAACCGCGAAGAGATCGAAGAAGCCTTTGCCGGCGACATCATCGCGCTGGCCGGCCTCAAGGACACCACCACGGGTGACACCCTGTGTTCGGAAAAGGGCGCGGTGGTTCTCGAAACCATGACCTTCCCCGATCCGGTGATCGAGATCGCCGTCGAGCCCAAGTCGAAGGCCGACCAGGAGAAGATGGGCGTAGCGCTCGCTCGCCTGGCCGCCGAAGACCCGTCCTTCCGCGTCGAGACCGACCTCGAGTCGGGCCAGACCATCATGAAGGGCATGGGCGAACTTCACCTCGACATCCTCGTCGACCGCATGCGTCGCGAGTTCAAGGTCGAGGCGAATATCGGTGCGCCGCAGGTGGCCTACCGCGAGACCATCGGTCACGAGGTCGAGCATACCTACACCCACAAGAAGCAGTCGGGTGGTTCGGGTCAGTTCGCCGAGGTCAAGCTGGTCATCTCGCCGACAAAGCCGGGCGAGGGCTACAGCTTCGAGAGCAAGATCGTTGGTGGTGCGGTTCCGAAGGAATACATCCCCGGCGTCGAAAAAGGCATCAAGTCGGTGATGGATTCAGGCCCGCTGGCCGGCTTCCCGGTGATCGACTTCAAGGTCGCCCTGATCGACGGCAAGTTCCACGACGTGGACTCCTCGGTCCTGGCCTTCGAGATCGCCGCCCGCATGGGCATGCGCGAAGGTCTGCGCAAGGCCGGTGCCAAGCTGCTCGAACCGATCATGAAGGTCGAAGTCGTCACCCCGGAAGAATATACCGGCGGCGTCATCGGCGACCTGACCTCGCGTCGGGGCATGGTTCAGGGGCAGGACAGCCGCGGCAACGCCAATGTCATCAATGCCTTCGTTCCGCTGGCCAACATGTTCGGCTACATCAACACGCTGCGCTCCATGTCCTCGGGCCGGGCGCAGTTCACGATGCAGTTCGATCACTACGAGCCGGTTCCGCAGAACATCTCGGACGAGATCCAGAAGAAATACGCATAACGGCGGAGCGCGCCCGGCGCGCTCTCCAGTTCCAACCGCAGGGGACGTGATGCACGCCCCGAAGAACGACAAAGGAAGATATCATGGCCAAGGCAAAGTTTGAACGCACGAAGCCGCACGTGAACATTGGCACGATTGGTCACGTTGACCACGGCAAGACGACGTTGACGGCGGCGATCACGAAGTATTTCGGTGACTTCCGGTCCTACGACCAGATCGACGC
>CAUJIU010000135.1 GCA_963205075.1 Pseudomonadota bacterium
CGTTTCGGGGGTGAGCCGCAGGGCGCGCACCGGGAGCGGCGCCGTCCGCCCGGCCAGATCCCGGGCGGCACAGACCTCGCGCACGCCCCCGAACCGCGACAGCGCCCAGGCCGCGCCATGGGTCGGCGCCACGGCCAGCTGGCTCGAAAATCCCAGCCCCGACAGCCGCGCCTCGATCTCGCGCAGCATCTCGGCCTCGCCGCCCCAGAGGTGGTCCGAGCCGGTCGTGTCCATCACCAGTCCCGATGCGCCATCGGTCGCGGTCCAGGGGCACCAGCGCCGGGCCCAGAGCATCAGCTTGTCCAGCGCCGCCCGGTCGCCGCCGATATCGGCATATTCGACCCGCAGGCCGGGGCAGAGCGCGCGCATGTCCACCACGCGCGCGCCCGGATGGACGCCGCCCAGATCGGCGGCGCGATTGACGGCGTGGATGACCGGGCCATGCGTCCCCTCGACCGCCAGCGCCACCGGCAGATCCTCGGGCGGGGCATCGGCCGAGGCCGCCATCCGGCGCTCCCAGCGCTCGATGGCGAAGCGGGGCAGGTAGAGCGCGGTGATCCGGCGCGCCAGGCTGTCGCGCGGGCCGATTGCCGCCTGGTCCTGCCTGTCCGCGCCGGTGGCTTTCGGGCCGGGCGACCCGTCCCGGTCGGGACCGGCGCGCCAGCGCGGGTGCGGGCTGCCGACGGGGCTGCCGACGGGGCTGCCGACGGGGCTGAAAGAGTCTTCTCCGCGCCCATTGCCGGACTTGTCCCCCGTCGCGGGCTGGCGGAACGCGGGCCGGTGCAGCGTCGCCGTGACCGCCGCGCGCAGGGCGGCGATGGCCCGGGCCAGCTCGTCATGGTCGCGGGCAGGAGCCGCGTGCTCGGGCGGGAGTGCGGCGGCTCCGGGCCGGATCAGGGCTGGTTGCGTGTGCGCGCCCCTCATCGGGGTGACCCGCGCCGGGGGGCCTTGCGCAGGCACCCCCCTTCATCCTGGGGAAAACACCTGAACTCCACCGGCTTGCAGCAAATCCGCCTCTGGCGCGAGCTCCATCCCGTGCTCCATGACCAGTTCCTGCCCGTCATGGCGTGCCACCCAGGTGCCCGGCGGGCGCCAGCGGGCGCGGAACAGTTCCGCCCGCCAGAGCGGATCGCCGGGCGCGCGCATGTCGTCGGGGCAGGGAAGCGAGGGCAGCGAGCGCACCCGCCAGCGTTCGCGCGCGGCGCTGAGATTGGGCGTGGCCGCGCGCCGGATCAGCCATGCGGCAACGCCATGGGCCTCCGAGCGCAGCGCCAGACGCTTGGTGGCGGTGAAGTCGAGCACCGGCGGGTCGCCCCAGACCTCGCCGATCACCCCGCCCAGCGCGGGGCAGCCCAGCCCCTGTTCCATCGCCCACAGCACATCGGCGGGGCGCGAGACATCCACATGCAGGATCTGCATCGGCACCACCATCCCGGCCAGGAACGGCCGCCCCGATTCGCGCCGCGACAGCCGGTCCTGGATCCACAGGATGGGCTTGTCGCCGGGCCGCAGGTTGGCCAGCGCAAAGCCGGTCACCGCGCCGTCGGCCGCCGTCTCGGCAAAGACCTCGGCCAGGGTGGGCTGGGCACCGCGCTCGGCCATCATCTCGGTGTCCCGAAGCGAGCGGGCGCGCAACAGCGCAGTATGGGATCTGGGCGGGGGCGGGGCGCACTGCACGCGACTCTCTCTCGGTAAATGTTCTTCTTTTGTTCTAATCCAGAATCGCCCCGGCGTCAAATCCCGAACATCGGTGGATTGCCCGGGGTCAATCCCGTTGCCGTGCCGCGCGGCTTGAGTCATGGTAGCGCAAACACAGCGCCGGACAGGGCCAGGGAAAGACATGAAAACCACCCGAAAACCACCTCCGGGCCGCCGCGGGCCAATCGGGGCGGCGCTGCTGGCCGCGAGCATCGGCGGCATGGCCTCGGCCGGCGACCTGCCGCCGCCGGTCGACGCCGCGGCCTATCCGGCGATCGACATGGCCCAGGCGGCGCTGGGGCAGTTGCTGTTCTACGATCCGATCCTGTCGGGCAACCGCGAGGTCGCCTGCGCCACCTGCCACCATCCCAAGTTCGGCACCAGCGACGGCGTGTCGCTGGCCATCGGCGATGGCGGCATCGGTCTCGGGCCGGACCGGCGCTTTGACCCCGACAACCCGCCCGAGCAGCGCATCCCGCGCAATGCCCAGTCGCTGTGGAATGTCGCGGCCTTCGAATATCACACCATGTTCCATGACGGCCGGGTCGAGCGCGACGACAGCAAGCTCGGCGGCATGCGCACCCCGCTCGATGACGACATGCTGCAAGGGTTCGACTCGATGCTTGCCGCCCAGACCATGTTCCCGGTGCTCAGCGGCGACGAGATGGCGGGCCATATCCGCGAAAACGAGATCTCGGTGGCGGTGCGGCAGGGTATCCTGACCGGCCCTGACGGCGCATGGGCGCGCATCGCCCGCCGGGTCGCGGACAATCCGGCCTATGCCGAGGCTTTCACCGCCGCCTATCCCGGGATTGCCGGCCCCGGCGACATCAGGTTCACCGATCTGTCCAACGCCATTGCCGCCTTCATCGGCTTCGAGTTCCGCTCGGACACCGCGCCGTTCGATGCCTATCTGCGCGGCGAGGCGGGGCTGCCGGAGGGCGCGCAGCAGGGGCTGGACCTGTTCTATGGCCGCGCCGGCTGTTCGGGGTGCCATTCCGGCCCCTTCCAGACCGACCATGAATTTCACGCGATGGGCATGCCGCAGATCGGGCCGGGCAAGGCCGCCAAGTTCGAATCCGGCGCCCGCGACGAAGGCCGCTTCCGCGTCACCGGCGACCCGGCTGACCTGTTCGCTTTCCGCACGCCCAGCCTGCGCAACGTGGCGCTGACCGCGCCTTACGGCCATGACGGCGCCTATGCTGACCTGGCCGCGTTCATCGCCGCCCATGCCGATCCGGTGGCCGGGCTGCGCTCCTATCTCAGGGACAGCGCCATCCTGCCCGACATGCCGGCAGGCACCGCGAGCGACTGGATGGTCATGGATGACCCCGCCGAGGTCGAGGCCATCGCGGCGGCCGTCACGGTGCAGCCGGTCACGCTCAACGCCGAGGATGTTGCGGCCCTGGTGCGGTTTCTCGACACGCTCACCGACCCGGTGGCGATCACCGGCCGACTCGGGGTTCCCGATGCGGTGCCGAGCGGGCTGCCGGTGCCCAATCCGGGCTGACGGGCGCGGGCGCGGCGGCTAGTCGCGCGCCAGCAACACCACGCCATCGGCAGCCACCCTCTGCGAGGTCGTGGTGCCATCGGGCCATTGCACCTCGACCACCGCCTCGGTCGCGGCACCCAGGCCGAAATGCAGCGGCAGGGCCTGCCCGCCCGCATGGCCGCCGCCCACCAGCATCTGCTGGTCCTGGCGGACGCCTCCGGCCGTGACCGTCACCACCGCGCCGATGGCGTTGCGGTTGCCGCCGGGCTGGCGCAGCGCCACGCCCAGCCAGTGGCCGGTGTTTTCGGTCACGTTGCGGTAAAGCTCCATCGGCGCGCGGCGGTTGACCACCACCAGATCAAGACGCCCGTCGCCGTCGAAATCCGCCAGGGCCGCGCCGCGCGACCGCGCCGTGGTGGCGACGCCGGCTTCCAGCGCGGTTTCGACAAAGGTGCCGTCGGGCTGCTGCATCAAGAGGTTGTTGGGGTCGTGGATGGCGTTGGAGGGCATCTGGTCGACATTGCCCTTGGCGATGAACAGGTCGGCGCGGCCATCGTTGTCGATATCCGCGAACTGGGCGTGCCAGCCGGTCGAGGGGCGGCCGTCATCGCCGAAATAGGGGCGCTGCGAATAGGTGCCGATGCCGTAAGGCGCGGCGGCATAGGTGCCGTCGCTCCGGGCCAGCTGCAACAGCTGGTCGCCCATCGATGTCAGCATCACCTCGTCGCGCCCGTCGCCGTCCAGGTCGCGGCTGGCGATGCCCATGCCCCAGAGCGAGACATGCTTCCAGCCGTCGGCCTCGTCGAGAAAGCGCCGCTGGCCGATATCCCACATCTGTTCGTAGCCGCCGCGCACGTAATAGTGCCGGTCATTGGAGATGCGCAAGGTCGGCAGGCCGCGCGCGTCACGCGCCGCCAGCATCGAAAGCGCGCAAAAGCCCGGCTCCAGCGGCTCGGACCGCCAGCC
>CAUJIU010000136.1 GCA_963205075.1 Pseudomonadota bacterium
GGCTGATCCCCCTGATCATCGTCGGCGTGATCATTGCCGTCGCTTCTTCGACCTCCGAAGAACCCCGCTAAGAACACCAGCAATTGGCTTCGGACAACCCGGTTGTCCGGATTGCCGCAGAAACAACTGAAAACCCAGGAGACTGACATGAAGAAATTTGCCCTCGCCGCCGCTCTGGCCGCAACCGCCTCGACCGCTTTCGCCGGTGGCCTCGCCCCCGTCGTCGTCGAGCCCGAAGTGATCGTTGAAGAAGCCCCCGCCTCGTCGATGGCCGGCTGGCTGATCCCCCTGATCATCGTCGGCGTGATCATTGCCGTCGCGTCCTCGACCTCCGAAGACAACAACGGCTAAGACTGGCACCAGTCCGGTTTTGCTGCCCGTCCCGAAAGGGGCGGGCAGTTATTTTTTGAGCCAGCCGCCAAGGCTGGACCGGATGACCCCGGTCAGCACATCCAGATGCTCAGGGTCGTCGTTCAGGCAGGGGATGTAGGTAAAGCTTTCGCCCCCGGCCGAAAGAAAGCTCTCCCGGATCTCTTCCTCGATCTCTTCCAGCGTCTCGATGCAATCGGCGGCAAAAGCCGGCGCGATGACGGCCAGGCGCTTCTTGCCGGTCTTGGCCAGGCGCGCCACTTCCTCGACCGTGTAGGGCTTGAGCCATTCCTCGGGGCCGAACTTGCTCTGGAAGGTCGTCACCACCCGGTCAGCCTCCCAACCCAGCCGATCGCGCAGCAGGCGCGTGGTTTTCTGGCATTGGCAGTGATAGGGATCGCCCTCGCGCAGGTAGCGTTCGGGCAGCCCGTGATAGGAGCAGACCAGCACGTCCGGCTGCGGTCCGCCCGCGCGCCGCACCGAGTTGGCCAAGGCCTCGATATAGGCGGGCTCATCGAAATAGGGCGCCACCACGCGCAGGCTCGGTTGCCATTTCTCCTGCATCAGCGCGCGAAACAGCTGGTCATTGGCGGTGGCGACGGTCGCGCCGGCGTAATGCGGGTAAAGCGGGAAAAACACGATCCTGGTGCAGCCATCGGCAACCATCCGGCGCAGGACCGATTGCGTCGAGGGGTTGCCATAGCGCATGCAGAACGCGACCTGCACCTGATCGCCATAGGTGGCGGCCAGTCGTTCACTGATCCCGGCGGCCTGCGCGCGGGTGATGGTCATCAGCGGGCTTTCGTCCAGATCCTTGTTCCAGATCTTGCGGTAGTTGGCGCCGGACTTGAACGGCCTGCGTGACAGGATCACCAGCTGCAACAGCGGCTGCCAGAGCCAGCGCGGGTAATCGATCACCCTCCGGTCGGAGAGGAACTCCCCCAGATAGCGCCGCATCGACCAGTAGTCGGTGGCGTCCGGAGTGCCCAGACTGGCCAGCAGCACGCCAATCTTTTCTGGCTGCAGTTTCGGGTGAGAGGCCGGCAGGGCGCGGGCCTTGTCTGGATCAAGCATGGCACTCTCTTGCGATAGGTTCTTCCGGACTGAGATAACCCCTCAGTGCCGAGCGTCAATGTGCGTGCGGGTCTTCCTTGGCGCGGGCAAGCGCTTCGGCGAGCGTCCGCGTGGCCGAACCGGGGCGCAGCGGCCTGGGCTGGGTATCGGACGGCGCCCAGCCGGTCAGCGTGACGATCTCGAAGGTTGCCCGCAGGCGGCCATCGGGGCAGGCGTAGCTGTCGCGGTAGATCTCGCCTGCCAGATCCATGACCGCGCGGCGGGTCGGGCGGCGCAGGCGCGCGGATTGGGCGTTGGTCTCGCCCATGGCGCGCAGGTCGTGCATCAGCGCGCCAAGATCGGGGTAGGTGACGTTCAGCACCAGCGAATCGGCCACCGGCATGGCAAAGCCCGCGCGTTGCAGCAGCCCGCCAAGGTCGCGCAGATCCGCCATCGGCGAGACGCGGGGCGAAAGCCCGCCGGTGATGCGGCTTTCCGCCTCGGCCAGTGCGGCGCGCAATTCGGACAGGGTCTGGCCGCCGAACATGGTGGCGATGAGCAGGCCATCGGGTTGCAGCGCCAGCCGGCACTGCACCAGTTGCCCCACCGGATCATTGGCCCAGTGCAGCGCCATCGCATGCAGGATCAGGTCGTGCGCACCGGGGTCGAAAGCCAGCCGCTCCTCGTCGGCGATCAGGGCTACGGACGGGCGCCGCGCTGACCAGAAATCCGGCCAGCCGCTGACAATCGCCGCCGACGTAAACGTTCTGTTAACCTCGGCCAGTCTCTCATCGACCTCACCGGCGACCGCCTCTTGCAGAAACAGGGCGGGGCTTGCAGCCGCGCGGCGGCGGTTGCGCAGGACCGCCGCGCGGTCGAACAGGGAGGGAGGGGTCGCCATGGCCGTCATGTATGGCAAGTCTGCCCTGATGCAAAGCGCCAAGCGGCTGATCTTTCCGCCCCGATGCGTAAGCTGCGGTGGCCTGACCGATACCGACCATGGCCTTTGCGCCGCCTGCTGGCGCGAGACGGCCTTCATCCTCGGCGCGGCCTGCGACAAATGCGGCGCGCCGCTGCCGGGCGAGGCCGCCGATGCGGCCGACATCTGCGACGACTGCCTCACGATCGAGCGGCCCTGGGCCCGGGGCCGGGCGGCCCTGAGCTACACCGACACCGCGCGGCGGCTGGTGCTGCAGCTCAAGCACGGCGACCGGACTGACCTCGCGATTCCCGCCGCACACTGGATGGCGCGCGCCGGCGCGGCGATCCTGTCGCCAGACAGCCTGCTGGTGCCGGTGCCCATGCACTGGACCCGCTTCGTGCGCCGCCGCTACAACCAGTCGGCGCTGCTGGCGCAGGAACTGGCCCGCCTGACCGGCATCGGCATGGTCCCCGACGCGCTGGTCCGCAACCGCCGCACCCGGTCACTCGAGGGGCAGGGGCGGGACGAACGATTCAGGACGCTGGATACCAGCATCGGGCCGCATCCGCGCCGGGGCGCGGCGCTCGCGGGGCGCGAGGTGGTGCTGGTCGATGACGTGATGACCTCGGGCGCCACGCTTGCGGCTTGCGCGGCCGCTACACTTGGCGCCGGTGCAACCCGGATATGCGTTCTGGTACTGGCCCGGGCGGCAAAAGATCATTAGATGTGTTTCTTGTCATGTATACGGACCAGACCATGAAACCTGTCGAAATCTACGCAACCCCGACCTGTGGCTACTGCATCGCCGCCAAGCGGCTGCTGGCACACAAGGGAGTCACCTATACCGAAGTCAACCTCGCGGCCGAGCCGGAACGGCGCGCCGAGATGATCCAGCGCGCCTTTGGCCGCCGGACCGTGCCGCAGATCTTCATCGGCGGCGAGCATGTGGGCGGATTTGACGATCTGAGCGCGCTGGAACATGCGGGCAAGCTCGATCCGATGCTGGCGGCGTGAAGGCCGCGCTGCTCCAGATCACTTCGGGCAACGATCCGGCAGCCAATGCCGGGACGATTCGGGCGATGATGCGTCAGGCCGCAGGCGCGGGCGCCGGTTTCGTCCTGACGCCTGAGGTCAGCAACTGCATCTCGCTTGACCCGGCGCATCAGCAGGCGGTCCTGCAGGCCGAGGCCGAGGACCAGACCCTTGCCAGCCTGCGGCAGACCGCGGCCGAGCTTGGCATCTGGCTGTCGATCGGGTCGCTGGCGCTCAAGTCCGGTGCGGCGGATGGGCGCATGGCCAACCGCTCGTTCCTGATCGGCCCCGATGGCGAGATCGTCGCCCGCTACGACAAGATCCACATGTTCGACGTCGATGTCGGACCGGGTGAAACCTACCGCGAAAGCGCCGCGTTCCGGCCCGGTGACCGCGCCGTGCTGGCCCGCACGCCCTTTGCCGGCATCGGCATGACGGTGTGCTACGACATCCGCTTTCCGCATCTCTACCGGGCGCTGGCGCAGGCGGGCGCCGAGGTGTTGCTGGTTCCGGCCGCCTTCTCGACCGTGACCGGCGCCGCGCATTGGGAGCCGCTGCTGCGCGCGCGTGCCATCGAATGCGGCGCCTATGTGCTGGCCGCGGCGCAGACCGGCACCAATGACAGCCGCGAGGGCAAGGTGCGCCGGACCTGGGGCCACAGCCTGGCGATTTCGCCCTGGGGCGAGGTTCTGGCCGATGCCGGGACCGATGTCGGGATCGTTTATGTTGATCTCGACCCCGCAGAAGTGACAAAAGCGAGGGGGCGCATCGCCTCGCTCAGTCATGACCGCGCATTCAAAGGCCCCTGATGACCTCTGCCGCCGACGATCTTGCCGTTACCCTGTTCTCCGAGATCCTGATGGTCGATCAGCTGGCGCGGGCCAGCGTCGGGCGGGTGCTGCCGCGCGGCATGGAGCTGTCGCATTTCTCGGTGCTCAACCATCTGGCCCATTCGGGCGGTGAAAAGACCCCGGCCCAGCTGGCGCGGACCTTCCACCTGACCCGCGGCGCCATGACCAATACCCTGAGCAAGCTGGAAGCTGCGGGCTGGATCCATGTCCGGCCCGACTGGGACGATGCGCGGCGCAAGTTCGTTGCCGTCAGCCCCGCCGGACTGGCGGCGCGCAATGATGCGCTGTCGGTGATCACGCCGGTGATCGGTGCGGTTGTGGGGCGAATCGGCCCGGACAAGGTGCGCTCGGTGCTGCCGATCCTGCGCGAACTGCGGCTCAGCCTGACGCCGACCGGCGACTGAGGCCGCTCTTGCTCAGACAGGCGCGAGGCTGGCGGTCACGTAGTTGACCGAAAGGTCGCTGTCGCTGATCCGCCAAGACCACAGCACCGGATTGAACTGGAAGCCCTTGCGGTCCACCGGATCGAGCCCGGCGGCGCGCAACAGGTCAAACAGCTCGTCCGGCGTGATGAACTTGCGCCAGTCATGGGTGCCCCTGGGCAGCCAGCGCATCACGAATTCGGCCCCGACAATCGCCATGGCAAAGCTCTTGGGATTGCGGTTGATGGTCGAGCACAGATGCAGGCCGCCGGGCTTGAGCAGGGTGCGGCAGGCGGTCAGGTAGGCCAGCGGGTCCGAGACATGCTCGACCACTTCCATGTTGAGCACCACGTCAAACCGCTCGCCAGCCTCGGCCAAAGCCTCGGCGGTGGTGTGGCGGTAGTCGATGGCCAGACCGGCTTGCGCGGCATGGATCCGGGCCACCGGGATGTTGCGCTCGGCCGCGTCCGCGCCCACCACATCGGCGCCCAGCCGCGCCATCGGCTCTGACAACAGCCCGCCGCCGCAGCCGATATCGAGGATGCGCAGCCCGGCAAAGGGCGCCTCGGCCTTGAGGTCGCGCCCGAATTCGGCGGCAATCTGGCGGGTGATGTAGTCCAGACGGCAGGGGTTGAGCATGTGCAGCGGCTTGAACTTGCCGTCGAGGTCCCACCATTCGGCGGCCATGGCCTCGAACTTGGCAATCTCGGCGGGGTCGACGGTGGTCTGCATCTGGGGCTCCGGCGTTTCTGCGCCATGGCATAGGGCATAAGGGCGGGATATAGAACCATTATGGACAGAGTCTCGGGCCACAGGAACAACGTGCCGCACCTCTACCCGCCGATCGAGCCGTTCGATCAGCGGGTGCTGGACGTCGGCGACGGCCACCAGATCCATGTCGAGCAGAGCGGCAGGCCGGACGGCATCCCGGTCGTGGTGCTGCATGGCGGCCCCGGTGGCGGTTGCACCCCGGCGATGCGGCGCTATTTCGACCCCAAGGTCTACCGGATCGTGCTGTTCGATCAGCGCGGCTGCGGCCGCTCGCGCCCGTTTGCCAGCGTCGCGGCCAATACCACCTGGCATCTGGTTGCCGATATCGAACGGATCCGCGCGGATCTGGGGATCGGGCGCTGGGCGGTGTTCGGCGGCAGCTGGGGCGCCACCCTGGCGCTGATCTATGCGCAGGAACATCCCGACCGGGTCGCGGCGCTGGTGCTGCGTGGCGTCTTCCTGATGACCCAGCCGGAGCTTGACTGGTTCTATGGTGGCGGCGCCGGCAAGTTCTGGCCCGAGCTCTGGGCGAAATTCACCGGCATCATCCCCGAGGACGAACACGGCGACCTGATCGCCGCCTATGGGCGCCGCCTGTTCTGCGGCGACCCCGAGACCGAGATCCGCCATGCGCGGGTCTGGGCCGGTTGGGAAAACGCGCTGGCCTCGATCAGCAATGACGGCATGGGCGGCGACAGCCCGCCCAACTATGCCCGCGCCTTCGCCCGGATCGAGAATCACTACTTCGCCAACAAGGGCTTCCTGTCCGAAGACCAGCAGATCCTGAGGCGCATGGACCGGATCGCGCATATTCCCGGCACCATCGTGCAGGGACGCTATGACATGATCTGCCCGCCGGCCTCTGCCTTTGCGCTGGCCAACGCATGGCCGCAGGCGCGGCTGGTCATGGTGGCGCGCTCCGGCCACGCTCTGTCGGAGCCGGGCATCAGCACCGAGTTGCTGCGCGCGACCGATGCGCTGCACCTGTCGGGGCAGGTCTGAGATGTCGGGCTTCAGCCGCCGCCGCCTGCTGACCGCCGGGATCATCGGCGGGGTTCTGGCGGCCACGGGGATGAAAGCCACGGCGCAGCGGCGCGGCGGCGAATTGCGCCTGGCGCTGGGCGGGGGCGGCGCCTGGTATCCGGGCCGCGCCGACAGCGACCTTGCCCGCGTGCTGACCGCCAGCACCCATGACTGCCTGACCGAAGTGACCGCGACCGGCGAGCTGATCGGCGAGCTGGCAGACTACTGGGACGCCAGCGCCGATGCCCGGATCTGGACCCTGACCCTGCGCCGGGGGGTGCGGTTTCACAATGGCGCGGACTTTGGGGCGGATGACGTGGCGGCCTCGCTTCTGTGGCATGACCGGGCCTATCCATTCCTGACCGATATCGACGAGGTTGCCGCCCTGACCCCGCATCAGGTGCGGATCAG
>CAUJIU010000137.1 GCA_963205075.1 Pseudomonadota bacterium
GTTCTGGCACCCCCACGGCAGGTCGATCTACACCACGCTTCAGGATTACATGCGCCGCCAGCAGCGCAAGGGCGGCTATGTCGAGGTCAACACGCCGCAGGTGGTCAACCGCAAGCTCTGGGAGGCGTCCGGCCACTGGGAGAGCTACCAGGAGCACATGTTCATCGTCGAGGTCGACGAGGACCATGCCCGCGAAAAGACCGTCAACGCGCTCAAGCCGATGAACTGCCCCTGCCATGTGCAGGTGTTCAACCACGGGCTCAAATCCTACCGCGACCTGCCGCTGCGCATGGCCGAATTCGGCTCGTGCAACCGCTACGAGCCCTCGGGCGCGCTGCACGGGATCATGCGGGTGCGCGGCTTCACGCAGGACGATGCCCATATCTTCTGCACCGAAGACCAGATCGAATCCGAGACCAAGACCTTCATCGATTTCCTGTCGGGCATCTATGCCGAGCTGGGTTTCACCAAGTGGCGGATCAAGTTCTCGGACCGGCCCGAAAAGCGGATCGGCTCGGACCAAAGCTGGGATATCGTCGAGGCGGCGCTCAAGAATGCCTGCATGGCCGCCGGGCATGAGTTCGAGATGAACCCCGGCGAGGGCGCCTTCTACGGGCCCAAGCTGGAATTCGTGCTGACCGATGCCATCGGCCGCGACTGGCAATGCGGCACCTTGCAGGTTGACCCCAACCTGCCCGAGCGGCTGGATGCCAACTATATCGGCGCGGACGGGGCCAAGCACCGGCCCTACATGCTGCACCGCGCGGTGCTGGGCTCGTTCGAGCGGTTCATCGGCATCCTGATCGAGGAACATGCCGGCAAGCTGCCCTTCTGGCTGGCGCCGCGTCAGGTGGTGGTGGCCGCCATCGTTTCGGATGCGGACGCCTATGTGCACGAGGTCGTTGCCGCCCTGTGCGCGCGCGGCGTGCGGGCCGAGGCCGACATCCGCAATGAAAAGATCAACTACAAGGTGCGCGAACATTCGGTCGGCAAGGTGCCGGTGATCCTTGCCTGCGGCATGCAGGAGGTCGAGGGGCGCACGGTCTCGGTCCGGCGGCTGGGCGAGAACCAGACCACTGTAACATCTCTCGATGATGTGGTGAACGAGCTGGCCCGCGCGGCCACTCCGCCCGACCTGCTGTAACAGTCCGACCCGAGGTTGCAACATTCGGCCCGCCGGCGCGACCGGCGGGCCTATTGTTTTCAATGGCTTGCGATGATCTTGTTGATGCGCACGGCCGGCCCCGGCTCACGCGCGTTCACGCCGGGGCGATGCACGCCCCCGTGAATGGCCGCCCCGGCCCCGCACCCGCTAGGGTCGAGGGGTCGCCCTACCGGTGACCTGCAACGTTCACAACGATAGGAAATCCGCATGTCCAACTCCTCAAGAACCCTCGTCCTGGCCTCGGCACTGGCAACCGCCCTGTCGGGTCTGGCCCACACCGCCTCCGCCGCCGACGAAGAAAAGTGCTTCGGCGTGGCTTTGGCCGGCGAGAATGACTGCGCCGCCGGTCCCGGCACCACCTGCGCCGGCACGTCGAGCGTCGACTATCAGGGCAATTCCTGGAGCCTGGTGCCCGCCGGCACCTGCCTGACCATGGACCTGCCGGCCATGGCCGACGGCACCCCGCGCATGGGCTCGATGGAAGCTCTCGATCGCGACCTGCCCGCCTGAGCCTGAACCTGGCAGGGTGGGGAGACCCGCCCTGCCGCCATTTGCCGGAGCGCCGCCATGTTTGACCGCCTGCCCGATACCGCGCTGCCGCCCCTGCCCGGTGTCGGCTACAAGCCGCAGCATTACCGCGCCATCATGGAGGATGCCGGCCCGATCGGCTGGCTCGAGGTCCATGCCGAGAACTACATGGGCGACGGCGGCCGCCCGCTGGCCCAGTTGCGCCACCTTGCGGAGCGTTTCCCCATATCGGTGCACGGCGTCGGCCTGTCGATCGGCGGCGAGGGGCCGCTGGACGCAGGGCATCTGGCGCGGCTGAAACATCTGCTGGGCTGGCTGCAACCGGCAAGCTTTTCCGAACACCTCGCCTGGTCCACCCACGACACCCAGTTTCTCAACGACCTGCTGCCGCTGCCCTATACCAAGGCCACCGTGCAGCGCGTCAGCGACCATATCGACCAGGTGCAGGAGGTGCTCGGGCGGCGGATGCTTCTGGAAAACCCGTCCTCCTACCTCGCCTTCGCCGAATCCGAGATGACCGAGACCGATTTCCTGCGCGCGGTCGCCGGCCGGGCCGGCTGCGGCCTGCTGCTTGACGTCAACAACGTCTTTGTCTCGGCCACCAATCTGGGCACTTCGCCCGCCGCCTATATCGACGCCTTCCCGCTCGATCTGGTTGGCGAAATGCATCTGGGCGGCCATGACGAACAGACCGACGATGCCGGCGCGCCCTTGTTGATCGACAGCCATGGCAAGCCGGTGGTGGACCCGGTCTGGGCGCTGCTGGATTACACCCTCGCCCGCTCCGGCCCCCGCCCGGTCCTGATCGAATGGGACAATGACGTGCCCGACTGGCCGGTGCTGGCGCAGGAGGCCGCATTGGCGGGCCGCGCCCTGGCGCGGGTGGCGGGATGAACGTCACCCAGACCGCGTTCCGGCAGGCGGTGCTGGACCCCGCCCGACCGGCCCCCGACGGGCTGCGCGACCCGCAGGGCGGCCCTGCCGGCCGCCGCTTCGACGTTTACCGCAACAATGTGGTGGCCGGGCTGAGCGACGCGCTGGAGGTGGCCTTTCCGGTTCTGCGCCGCCTGTTGGGCGAGGGGTTCTTTCGCGCCATGGCCGGGCTCTTTGCCCGCGCCCATCCGCCCGCCTCGCCGCTGATGATGCATTACGGCGCGCAGATGCCGGACTTCCTGGCCGGTTTCGCGCCGGTGGCCCATCTGCCCTACCTGCCCGACATCGCGCGGCTGGAGCTGGCGTTGCGCCGGTCCTATCACGCCGCCGACGCCGCGCCGGTGGCGCCCGATGCGCTGGCCGTCATCGCCCCGGAGCGATTGCCCGACCTGCGCATCACGCTGGCTCCGGCCGTGCAACTGCTGGGCTCCGACTGGCCGATCCACGCCATCTGGCGGGCCAATACCGGCGCGGGCGGCCCGGCTCCGGTCAACCGGCCCGAGGCGGTGCTGATCGCCCGCAAGGCGCTCGACCCCAGCCTCCACCTCATCGCCGCCAGCGATCTGGCCGTCCTGCGCGGGCTTGCAGAAGGACGGACGCTTGGCGAGGCGCTGGACCTGGGCGGGGACGCGCATGATCCGGGTCCGGTTCTCGGACTGCTGCTGGCCCAGGGCGCCATCGCCGCACTCACCTGAAGGAACAAGCCATGTTTGCTATCCATGCTGCCATGTTGCGCCGCCTTGACACCTCCGCCCCGGCGGTTCTGCCGACGCTGGCGCGGTTTGCCTTTGCCGCCGTGCTGCTGGGGTATTTCTGGAACTCCGCCATCACCAAGCTTGGCGAGGGCTTTTTCGGCTTTCTCGCGCCGTCCAGCGGCGCCTATGTGCAGATCTTTCCCCGCGCCATGGAGGCGGCCGGATACGATACCGGCCAGCTGGGTGTCCTGCATTGGGCGGTGGTCGTGGCCGGGATGTGGGCCGAATTCCTGCTGCCGCTCATGATCGTGCTGGGGCTGATGACCCGGCTGGCCTCGCTGGGGATGATCGGCTTCGTACTGGTCCAGAGCCTGACCGACCTTTACGGCCACGGCGCCATCGCCGATCCGCAAACGCTCGGCGCGTGGTTTGACCGGATCCCGGACAGCCTGATCCTCGATCAGCGGCTCTTGTGGGTCACGCTGCTCGTGGTGCCGGTGCTTGCCGGTGCGGGGCCGATTTCACTCGACCGGCTGGTCAGAAATGCGATTTCGGCTCGTCCGGGCGGCCGGCGGCAATAGCCAGGATGCCGCCCAGCGCCGCGAATCCGATCGGGAACATGGTGCCGACATTGAAGCCGAAGGCCGCGTAGAAGAAGAAGGCCGAGACCAGCATCAGGATGCCGCCCCAGAGCGCGCGCATCTTGGCCATCGCCCCGCCGGCAATGGCCAGCAGCGGCGCCAGAAAGCTCGCCAGCCGGATGAAGCCCGGGTTTTCGAGGAAGAAGAACGCCTCGCCGACCTCGCGATGCCGTTCGGTCAATTCGGCATAGCCATAGCCGATCAGCCCGACCACGATGCCGATCAGACCCGCGATCAGACCGAGTGTGAGAGCCGCGTTGCGCATTGCTTGGTTCCTTTCCGAGTGCTGGCTACTGACATAAGCCACCCGGCCTCATTCGCCAAGAACCCTCGCGCGGGTCGCGGCATCCCAGCCCAGATGCCATGCGCCTTGGTAAAACATGGCCGGGCGCTTCATCACCGTGGGATGGGCGGCAATCAGCTCTGCGGGAGGCCTGGCGCGGCTTGCCGCATCGAGCCCGCGCCAGGTGGCCGAGGCGCGGTTGACCAGCCGGGGGCCAAACGCCGCGGCAAGCGCGGCAAGGTCGGCCGGCGCGATGCCATCGGCGCGAACGTCGACAACCTGCAGATCATGACCCGCCGCGCGCAGCAGTTTCAGCGCCTTGCGGCAGGTATCGCAACTGGAAAGCGTGTAGATTTTCATGACCCGATTTCCCCGCTTTTGCGCAACCGAAAATGCAGGAATGTTGCAGGCTTGTCACTTGCGTTTGGGGAAATCGTGCTATCATGCGGACTTAGGCTGACGGAGACCGCCTTTGTCGCGGGGCCGAAAGACCTGCCCCGGCCAACCGGCCGACTGACGAAGGAGCGTTGTGATGCCAACAGGCAGCGTGAAGTGGTTCAATACATCGAAGGGCTATGGCTTCATTGCTCCCGACGATGGCGGCAAGGACATCTTTGTCCATATCTCGGCGGTCGAGCAGTCCGGCCTCACCGGGCTGGCCGACGAACAGAAGGTCAGCTTCGACTTGATCGAGGGCCGTGACGGCCGCCAGATGGCCGGCAACATCAAGAAGCTCGGCTGACGGGCCCGGCCGACGGCAGATCCGGCGCCGACGCCCGAGGCTAGCTGGCCAGCGTGTCCTGGAACTCGCGCCATTCACCCTTGCTCATGCCCGAGGCTTCCTGGGTGACCGCCTCGCCCTTCAGCATCCGCCGCACACAGTCGAGCGCCTTGCCCGAAAGCGTCGCCCCGCCCATCCGGTAATCCTCGAACGCACCATAGGC
>CAUJIU010000138.1 GCA_963205075.1 Pseudomonadota bacterium
CCAATAGTCGCCAGCATCTGCATGCCGACGCAGATGCCCAGAAACGGCACCGCCCGGCGTTCGACCGCCTCGGCAATCGCCTCGGCCAGTCCGGGGACCGCGTGCAGCGCCCGGCGGCAGGCGGGAAAGGCCCCGTCGCCGGGCAGCACGATCCGGTCGGCGCGCGCCACCACGTCAGGGTCGGAGGTGACCACGACCGCCCCCAGGCCGGCTTCGGCTGCCATCCGCTCGAAGGCCTTCTGGGCGGAATGCAGGTTGCCGCTGTCGTAATCGACCAGTGCCGTCGTCACAGGCTGCCCTTCGTCGACGGCACGGCATTGGCGCCGCGCGGATCGGGCTCGACCGCCTGCCGCAGCGCCCGCGCCACCGCCTTGAACGCCGCCTCGGCGATGTGGTGGCTGTTGAGCCCGTGCACCTGATCGACATGCAGCGTGATGCCGCCATGGGTCGACAGCGCCTGAAAGAATTCGCGCACCAGTTCGGTATCAAAACTGCCGATCTTCGGTGTTGGCAGCGCCAGTCCCCAGACCAGAAAGGGCCGCCCCGACAGGTCGAGCGCGCAGCGCACCTGCGCGTCATCCATCGCCAGCGCGCATTCGCCATAGCGGCGGATGCCGCGCTTGTCGCCTAGTGCCGCCACCAGCGCCTGCCCGAGCGCGATGCCGGTATCCTCGACCGTGTGGTGATCGTCGATATGCAGGTCGCCCCTGGCGCGGATGGTCATGTCGATCAGCGAATGCCGCGACAGCTGGTCGAGCATGTGGTCAAAGAACCCCACGCCGGTCTCGTTGCTGTAGGCCCCGGTCCCGTCGAGGTCGACGGTGACCGAGATCTCGGTCTCGGCGGTCTTTCGGGTGATGGTCGCGGTTCGCATCGGCGCTTCCTTGTCGGTCGTCATGGGGCGCTTATAGGGGCAGGGCGCGCGCGCGCCAAGCCGCCAATCGGCCCTTGCGCCGGGCCCGCGCCCCATGCCAGCCTGCAGCCAACCAAGCCAAGGTGAGCCATGACGACCTGCGTTTACGTCCAGATCCGGTGCCGGCCCGGAACCACCTACCGCGTCGCCGATGAAATCGCGCTGAAAGAGATCCATTCCGAGCTCTATTCGACCAGCGGCGATTATGACCTGCTGATGAAGCTCTACATTCCCACCGGCGAAGACGTGGGCAAGTACATCAACGATCAGCTGCTGGATATCGACGGGATCGAACGCTCGCTGACCACGCTGACCTTCAAGGCTTTCTGAGCCGGCATCTGGCCCTATCGCCGCCGCTTCTGGCGCGCGGCCCGAGATGCTAGAAAATCCGCGCCCCGGCCGCCCGGTGGCCCCCTGACAATGATCGACCCCGAGGGGTCCGCGCCAAAAGGAGATACGCCCGTGACCAAACTCGCACTCAAGGACCCGTCGCTCTTGCGTCAGGCCGCGCTGATCGGTGCCGACTGGATCGAGGCCGAAGGCAAGGGCATCGCCGTCACCAACCCCGCCACCGGCGCGGTGATCGGGCATGTCCCCAATCTGGGCGCGACCGAGACCGAGGCCGCCATCGAGGCCGCCCGGCTGGCCCAGCCGGCATGGGCGGCGCGCACCGCCAAGGATCGGGCGGGCATCCTGCGCCGCTGGTTTGACCTGATGATGGCCAATCAGGACGATCTTGGCCGCATCCTGACCGCCGAGCAGGGCAAGCCGCTGCCCGAGGCCAAGGGCGAGGTCGCCTATGGCGCCTCGTTCATCGAGTGGTTCGCCGAGGAAGCCCGCCGCACCTATGGCGAGATCGTGCCGGGCCATGCCACCGACAAGCGTATCCTGGTGCTCAAGCAGCCCATCGGGGTTGTCGCCGCGATCACGCCCTGGAACTTCCCCAATGCCATGATCACCCGCAAGGCCGGCCCCGCGCTGGCCGCCGGCTGCGCCATGGTGCTCAAGCCGGCAAGCCAGACGCCGTTCTCGGCCATTGCGCTGGCGGTGCTGGCCGAGCGGGCGGGCCTGCCCGCCGGGCTGTTTTCGGTGGTGACCGGATCGGCGCGCGCGATCGGTGCCGTGATGACCGCCAGCCCAACGGTGCGCAAGCTGACCTTTACCGGCTCGACCGAGGTGGGAGCCGAGCTTTACCGCCAATGCGCCCCGACCATCAAGAAACTGGGGCTCGAACTGGGCGGCAACGCGCCCTTCATCGTGTTCGATGACGCCGATGTCGATGCCGCCGTCGAAGGCGCGGTGATCGCCAAGTTCCGCAACAACGGCCAGACCTGCGTCTGCGCCAACCGCATCTATGTGCAGGCCGGGGTCTATGCCGAGTTTGCCGAAAAGCTGGCCAGGAAGGTCGCCACGCTCAAGACCGGCGACGGTTTTGACGAGGGCATCACCTTCGGCCCGCTGATCGACGATGCGGCCCTGGCCAAGGTCGAGGAACATATCAGCAATGCCGAGAAATCCGGTGCCAAGGTCACTCTGGGCGGCAAGCGCCACGCGCTGGGCGGCACCTTCTTCGAGCCGACCATCCTGACCGACGTGACCGCCAGCATGGCCGTGGCGCGCGAGGAGACCTTCGGTCCGGTCGCGCCGCTCTTCCGCTTCGAGACCGAGGCCGAGGTGGTGGCCGCGGCCAATGACACCGAATTCGGGCTCGCCTCCTACTTCTACTCGCGCGACATGGCGCGGATCTGGCGGGTGGGCGAGGCGCTCGACTATGGCATGGTGGGCGTCAATACCGGTCTGATCTCGACCGCCGAGGCGCCGTTTGGCGGGGTCAAGTCATCGGGCCTTGGCCGCGAAGGCTCGCGCCATGGCATGGATGAATTCATGGAGATCAAGTATCTCTGCGTCGGCGGCGTCAATCCGGCATAGCCCGCCCCTACTCCAGCCACAGGACCTGCCATGGCCAACCAGATCGTCATACTCGGCATTTTCGTTGCCGATACCGCCTTTCGCGCCGACCGGCTGCCCCGCATGGGCGAAACCCTGCTGGGGCGCGGCTTTGCGCTCGGGCCGGGGGGCAAGGGCTCCAACCAGGCGGTGGCGACGGCCAGGGCGGGGGGTGAGGTGCATTTCATCACCCGGCTGGGTGAGGACAGCTTTGCCGGCATCGCCCGCACGGTCTGGGAGGGCGCCGGTGTCCATGCCCATGTGATCGCCGACCCCGAAAGCTATACCGGCGCGGCCTTCATCTTTGTCGATGCCGCCTCGGGCAACAACGCCATCATCGTCTCGCCCGGCGCGGCTGCCCGCATTTCCGCGCAGGATGCCGAGGCCAATGCCGCGCTGATCGGCGGCGCGCGCGTGTTCATGACCCAGCTTGAACAGCCGGTTCCGGCCGCCCATCGGGCGCTGGAGATCGCCCGCGCCGGCGGGGCCGTCACCATCCTCAACCCCGCGCCGGCGGCATCCATTCCAACGGCGATGCTTGGCCTGTCGGACTTCGTGACCCCGAATGAATCCGAGGCCGAGGGCCTGACCGGCGTCAAGGTCACGGACGTGGACAGCGCCACCGCTGCCGCGCGCCGCCTGATCGAGATGGGCGCAGGCGCGGCGATCGTGACCCTCGGCGACAAGGGTGCGCTCTATTGCGGCAAGGAAAAGGTGCTGCACATGCCCCCCATCAAGGCGGGCCCGGTGGTGGAAACCACCGGGGCGGGCGATGCCTTCAATGGCGGGCTGGCCACCGCACTGGCGCGCGGGCTGGAGATCGAGGCGGCGTTGCAGTTTGCCACCGCGACCGCCGCCATCTCGGTGACGCGGCCGGGGGCGGCCGCCTCGATGCCGGACCTTGCCGATATCGAGGCGCTGCTGGCCCGCTAGTTGCCCAGGATCGTCGGCAGCCGCAGGCCGCGCTCGCGGGCGCAGTCGATGGCGATGTCATAGCCCGCATCCGCATGGCGCCAGACGCCGCTGGCGGGATCGTTCCAGAGCACCCGCTCCAGCCGCCTGGCCGCCTCGGGCGTGCCGTCGGCCACGATCACCACGCCCGAATGCTGGCTGTAGCCCATGCCGACCCCGCCGCCATGATGCAGGCTGACCCAGGTGGCGCCGCTGGCGGTGTTGATCAGCGCGTTCAGCAGCGGCCAGTCGCTGACCGCGTCCGAGCCGTCCTTCATCGACTCGGTCTCGCGGTTGGGGCTGGCGACCGAGCCGCTATCGAGATGATCGCGCCCGATCACGATCGGCGCCGACAACTCGCCGCTGGCCACCATGTCGTTGAACATCAGCCCGGCGCGGTGCCGGTCGCCCAGCCCGATCCAGCAGATGCGCGCGGGCAGGCCCTGAAAGGCGATGCGCTCGTTGGCCATGTCGAGCCAGCGATGCAGATGGGTGTTGTCGGGGAAAAGCCGCTTCATTGCCGCATCGGTCTTGCGGATATCCTCGGGGTCGCCCGAAAGCGCGCACCAGCGGAACGGGCCGATGCCCCGGCAGAACAGCGGGCGGATATAGGCCGGCACGAAGCCCGGAAAGGCGAAAGCGTCGGTCAGCCCCTCGTCCTTGGCGACCTGGCGGATGTTATTGCCGTAGTCGAGCGTCGGGACCTTGGCGTCCCAGAACCCGACCATGGCCGCGACCTGCACCTTCATCGAGGCGCGCGCGGCACGTTCGACCGCGACCGGGTCGGTCTCTTGGCGGGCGCGCCATTCGGCCACGCTCCAGCCCTGCGGCAGGTAGCCATGCAGGGGGTCGTGGGCGCTGGTCTGGTCGGTGACGATATCGGGGCGCGGGCCGCCGGACTGCATCCGCGCCAGGATCTCGGGGAACACATCGGCGGCGTTGCCCAGCAGGCCGACCGATTTGGCCTCGCCCCTGGCGGTCCAGTCCGCGATCAGTGCGAGAGCTTCATCCAGAGTCTTAGCTTTGGCATCCAGGTATCTGGTTCTGATGCGAAAATCTATTCTTGTCTCATCGCATTCGACCGCCAGGCAGCAGGCACCCGCCATCACGGCGGCCAGCGGTTGCGCGCCGCCCATGCCGCCCAGCCCGCCGGTCAGGATCCAGCGCCCGGTCAGGTCGCCGCCATAATGCTGGCGCCCGGCCTCGGCAAAGGTCTCGTAGGTGCCCTGCACGATGCCCTGGGTGCCGATGTAGATCCAGGACCCGGCGGTCATCTGGCCGTACATCATCAGGCCCTTGCGGTCCAATTCGTTGAAATGCTCCCAGGTGGCCCAGCGCGGCACCAGGTTGGAATTGGCGATCAGCACGCGCGGCGCATCCGCATGGGTGCGGATCACCGCCACCGGGCGGCCCGATTGCACGATCAGGGTCTCGTCGCTTTCCAGATCCCTGAGCGTGGCGACGATGCGGTCGAAATCGCCCCAGGTGCGGGCGGCGCGGCCGATGCCGCCATAGACCACCAGTTCATGGGGGTTTTCGGCCACGTCGGGATGCAGGTTGTTCATCAGCATCCGCATGGCGGCCTCGGTCTGCCAGCTCTTGGCCGT
Organism: Pseudomonadota bacterium; assembly: GCA_963205075.1. Taxonomy (GTDB): domain Bacteria; phylum Pseudomonadota; class Alphaproteobacteria; order Rhodobacterales; family Rhodobacteraceae; genus KLAP22. Next base: position 5,419 of record CAUJIU010000138.1, read on the forward strand.
GCGCTCGGGGCCGGTGGGCGGATAGATGTCGCGGGCATTCTTGCGGTCGAGCATGTCGGGCTCCTTCAGGGGTTCAGCGCGCCGGAGCGGGCCAGCGCGTCAAGGGTGGCGAGTGCCTTGGACAGCGCCTCGCGGATGGGCGCGGCGCGGGCGCCGTCATAGTCCCAGGGCGGCGCTTCGGCGTGCAGATAGGCGCGCTGCGCCAGTTCCATTTGAATGGCGTGGACGCCCTTGGCCGGGTTGCCATAGTGGCGGGTGGTCCAGCCGCCCTTGAAGCGGCCATCGCTGACCTGGGTGGCCACGCCCTTGCAGGCAGCCTCGACCGCCTGCCTGACCGATGGCGCGCAGGTGGTGCCGGCATTGGTGCCGATGTTGAAGACCGGCAGCGTGCCCGCGAACAGGAAGGGGACGTGCGAGCGGATCGAGTGACAATCCCACAGGACCGCCACCCCGTGCCGCGCCTGCACCCGCTTGATCTGGGCGGCCAGCGCGGCGTGGTAGGGCGCGTGATAGAGACGGCGGCGGTCCTGCACCTCATGCGCCGTCGGTTCCTCGCCGGGGTCCCAGATCGGGCGGTTGTCGAAATCGGTCCGCGGGCAGAGATCGGTGGTGTTCTGGCCGGGAGAGAGCGACGCGCCGGTTGGATCAGGATTGAGATCAATGGCATAGCGGTGGATCTTCGCGCGAATGACGCTGGCGCCGGGCAAGAGGCCGTCATAAAGCCGGTCGATGTGCCAGTCGGTGTCGGCCAGTTCCTCGCCGCGCGGGTTCAGCCGCTCCCACAGGTCATCGGGCAGTTGGGTGCCGACATGGGGCTGGGCCAGGATGACCGGGCTGTCGCCCTCGATGGTCTCGAAGGTCGTCATGAAAGCACCGGCAGGGCCACGCCCGCGGCCTGCGCGATCTCGCCCGAGCCAACCAGAAGCGCTGCCGTTTCCATGTCCGGCGCCACGCGCCGGTCCTGCCCCAGCGTCGCCACTTGGCGCCGCAGGCGGGCGATCACCTTGGCCAGCGGCGCCGACGTGGCCAGAGGCGCGCGGAAGTCGATGCCCTGCGCGGCGCACAAGAGCTCGACACCGAGGATCATGTTGAGATTGTCGACCATCGGCCCCAGCCGCCGCGCGCCATGGGCGGCCATGCTGACATGGTCCTCCTGATTGGCGCTGGTGGGGGTGGAATCGGTGACGGTCGGATGCGCCAGATGCTTGTTTTCACTCATCAGGGCCGCGGTGGTCACTTCGGCGATCATCAGGCCCGAATTGAGGCCGGGATCGGGCGTCAGGAAGGGCGGCAGGTCGTGACTCAGTGTCGGGTCCACCATCAGCGCCACGCGCCGCTGGGCAATGGCCCCGATCTCGGCCAGCGCCAGCGCGATCATGTCGGCGGCAAAGCCCACCGGCTCGGCATGGAAGTTGCCGCCCGAAACGATGCCGTCTTCCAGCACCAGCGGGTTGTCGGTGGCGGCATTGGCCTCGATCTCGAGCGTGCGGGCGGCCTGGCGCAGCACGTCCATCGCCGCGCCGGTCACCTGCGGCTGGCAGCGGATGCAGTAGGGGTCCTGCACGCGGGTATCGCCCTCGCGGTGGCTGTCGCGGATCTGCGAGCCGGCCAGCAGCTGCCGCAAGGTGGCCGCCGCCTCGATCTGGCCGGCATGGCCGCGCAGGTCATGGATGGCCGGGTGCAAGGGCGCGTCCGAGCCCATGATGGCATCGGTCGACAGCGCCGAGGTGACCAGCGCCGCCTGCGCCGCCCGCCAGCCGCCAAACAGCCCGGCCAGCGCGAAGGCGGTGGAAAACTGGGTGCCGTTGATCAGCGCCAAGCCTTCCTTGGGGCCGAGCGCCACCGGCGCGATGCCGGCACGCCTGAGCGCCTCGGCGCCGGGCAGGACCGCGCCGTCAAACTCGGCCTCGCCCTCGCCGATCATCACCGCCGCCATGTGCGCCAGCGGCGCGAGGTCGCCCGATGCCCCGACCGAGCCCTGCGCCGGGATGACCGGTGTCACGCCCCCGGCCAGCAGCGCCTCGATCTGGGCGATGATCTCCCAGCGCACGCCCGAGGCCCCGCGCCCGAGGCTGAGAAGCTTGAGCGCCATCATCAGCCGTGCGGTGGCGCGCGGAATGGCGGGGCCGACCCCGGCGCAATGCGACAGGATCAGGTTGCGCTGCAGGGTGGCGGTATCCTTGCCGGCGATCTTGATCGAGGCCAGCTTGCCGAAACCGGTATTGACGCCATAGACCGCCGCCTCGCCGGCCGCGGCCGCCGCGACGCGCTGGGCGGCGCGTTCGACCGCCGCGCGTGCGGCCGGGTCGAGCCGGGCCGGGCTCTGGTCGCGCCAGAGCGATTCCAGCGTGGCAAGCGTGACCGCGCCGGGGGTGAGCGTCAGCATTCGGAGCCTCCAAGATACAGGCGATTCAAGGGGTTGGAGCCTATGCGATAGGCCAGTTCCGCCGGTGTCTGCACATCCCAGACGGCCAGATCGGCCCGCAGCCCGGCCGCGATCCGCCCCCGGTCCTGCAGCCCGAGCGCGCGTGCGGCGTTGGCCGTGGTGCCTTGCAGGGCCTCGGCGGGGGTGAGGCGGAACAAGGTGCAGGCCATGTTCATCGCCAGCAACAGCGAGCCCAGCGGCGAGGAGCCGGGGTTGAGGTCGGTGGCCACCGCCATCGGCACCTGTGCCTGCCGCAAGGCGGCGACCGGCGGGGCCTGGGTCTCGCGCAGGGTGTAGAAGGCGCCCGGCAGGATGACCGCAATGGTGCCGGCGCGCGCCATCGCGGCCACGCCATCGGGCCCGAGATATTCCAGATGATCGGCGGACAGCGCGCCGCAGCGGGCGGCCAGCACCGCGCCGCCAAGGTCGGAAAGCTGTTCGGCATGTAGTTTGACCGGCAGGCCAAGCTCCGCCGCCAGCGCAAAGACCCGCGCGATCTGGTCGGGCGAAAAGGCGATGCCCTCGCAGAAACCGTCCACGGCATCGACCAGCCCTTCGGCATGGGCTGCCCGCAGGGTCGGCAGGCAGACCTCGTCGATATAGGCGTCGGCCCGGCCCGCATATTCCGGTGGCACCGCATGGGCGCCGAGAAAGGTGGTCAGGATTGTCGCCGGGCGCAACGCGCCCAGCCGCCGCGCGGCGCGCAGCATGGTCAGTTCGGTCTCGCGGTCCAGACCGTAGCCGGACTTGATCTCGATGGTGCCCACGCCTTCGGCGATCAGCGCATCCAGACGCGGCAGGGCGCTGGCCACCAGCGCGTCAAGCGAGGCCGCGCGCGTGGCCGACACGGTCGAGATGATGCCGCCACCGGCGCGGGCGATCTCGGCATAGCTGGCGCCGTTGAGGCGCTGCTCGAACTCGGCAGCGCGATGGCCGCCATGGACCAGATGGGTATGGCAGTCGATCAGGGCGGGGGTCACCAGCCGGCCCTCCAGCTTGGTGAGCGTATCGGCGGCGGGCGCATCGGCGCGGGCTCCGGCCCAGGCGATCCTGCCCTCGGCGATCAGCACGGCGCCATCCTCGATCAGCCCGTAGGCCCCATCGGTCATGGTGGCGAGGCGGCATTGGCTCAGAAGGTGGCGCGGTCGGGTCATGGATGAAATCCGGAATTGCTGTCTGATTCCTATGGTGCTATTGGTAATATGTCTAGACATAATGAGGCAACCATGATTTTCGCCCGTCGCGCATTGCTTGAAACCGGTTGGGCCCACGATGTCCGCATCAGCCTTGAGGGCGGACGCATCGGGGCGGTCCGCATCGGCGCCGGCGCCCGGCCCGGCGATGCGGCGGTTGACACGCTGCTGCCGGCGCCGGGCAACCTGCACAGCCACACCTTTCAGCGCGCCATGGCCGGCATGACCGAGTATCGCGCCAAGGGGCGCGACAATTTCTGGACCTGGCGCGAGTTGATGTACCGGTTTCTCGATCGCCTGACCCCCGACCAGATCGAGGCGATTGCCGCGCTGGCCTTTGTCGAGATGCAGGAGGCAGGCTTTGCCGCGGTGGCCGAGTTTCACTACGTCCATCACCAGCCGGGCGGCCAGGCCTATGACAACATTGCCGAAACCGGCGAACGGATCATGGCCGCGGCCAGCGCGACCGGGATCGGGCTGACCCACCTGCCGGTGCTCTACACCCATGGCGGCGCGGGCCAGCAGGCGCTGGCGGGCGGGCAGAAACGCTTTGGCTGCGACATCACAGCCTTTGCGCGGCTGCTGGAGGCCTCGCGCGCGGCGGCCCGCGCGCTGCCGCCCGACACGGTCGTCGGTGTCGCGCCGCATTCGCTGCGCGCCATCGCGCCGGCCGATCTGGGGCCGGTGGCCGCGCTGGGCGCGGGCGGGCCGGTCCACATGCATATTTCGGAGCAACCCAAGGAGGTGGCCGATGTCAACGCCTGGCTCGGCGCGCGCCCGGTGGACTGGTTGCTGGCCAATGCCGCGGTCGATGCCCATTGGTGCCTGATCCATGCCAGCCACATGACCGAGGCCGAAACCCTGGCGCTGGCCCGCAGCGGCGCGGTCGCGGGGCTCTGCGCGGTGACCGAGGCCAATCTGGGCGACGGGCCGTTCAACGGGCCGGACTGGATCGGGGCGGGCGGCGCCTACGGCATCGGGACCGACAGCAACATCCGCATCTCGGCGCTCGATGAGTTGCGCGCGGTCGAGTACGCGCAAAGGCTGCGCGATCTGGCGCGCAACGTCATGGTGGTGGGCGAAGGCTCGGTGGGGGCCAGCCTCTGGCGGGGCGCGGCGCGCGGCGGGGCCCAGGCGCTTGGCCGCAGGTCGGGGGCGATTGCCGCCGGCAACTGGGCCGATCTGCTGGCGGTCGATTCGGGCCATCCGACCCTGTGCGCGCTGGCAGAGGAGCAACTGCTCGACGGGCTGGTCTTTGCGGCGGCGCCGGGCGTGGTCAGCGACCTGTGGTCGGCGGGGCGGCACCAGGTCCGGCAGGGCCGCCACATCGCCCGCGAGGCGGTTGTCGCAGGCTACCGGCGCGCCATGGCGCAGCTGATGGCCGAGATCTGAGCCTGCCATGCCCGACGCCAATGACCGCCTGACCTATCGCGACATCAAGGCCGACATCATGGCCCGCATCCAGAATCGCCGCTGGGGGCCCGATCAGGTGTTGCCCGCCGAGGTCGAGCTGGCCGCCAGCTATGGCTGCGCCCGCGCGACCGTCAACCGGGCGCTGACCGAGCTGACCGACGAGGGCATCCTGGAGCGCCGCCGCAAGGCCGGAACACGGGTGCGCGCCGCCCCCTTGCGCGCGGCGCGCTTTGAAATCCCGATCGTGCGTCGGCAGATCGAGGAAGCCGGCGCGGTCTATGACTACCGTCTGATATCGCGGGCGGAATGCCGCGCCGACGCGGAGCCGCGCCTTGGCGGCGTGTTTGCGGCCGGCGAGCCGCTCTTGCACCTGCATTGCCTGCATCTGGCCGATGACCGCCCGTTCCAGTTCGAGAACCGGTTCATCAGCCTTGCCGCGCTGCCGCAGGCGCGCGATGCCGCTTTTGACCACCTGGGGCCGAACGAATGGCTGGTCAGCGCCGTGCCCTATTCCGAGGTCGAGGTCAGCTTTCTGGCGCTGGGGGCCGAGGCGCCGGTCACCACCCAGCTTGGGGTCGAGCCGGGGCAGGCGCTGTTCTGCATGGAGCGCACGACCTGGTGGGAGGGGCGAACCCTGACCAATGTCCGCCTGTTCCATCTTCCTGGCTACCGGATGACAACCCGCTACTAGGCACGGGCGGCTTGCCATTTCCGCCGACAGCATGCAGTTTCCGGCTCGCATTCGGCGGCTGACGGAGACCTGGCGCATGAAAATCCTGTTGCATGTCGGGCTGCCCAAGACCGGGACGACCGCGCTTCAGGACAGCCTGGCCGCCAATGCCGAGCTGCTCGAGAAGAACCGGGTGCTCTATCCGTTCTGGCGCAAGTGGAACTCGTCGCAGCTGTGGATTTCTTGGATCGGCGACACGTTGCGCGAGGACGATCTGCAGCCCTGGATGGTGCCGCATTTCGGCGGCCTGGCCGAGATCAGGGAGCTGGCCGCGACGGGCCTGCGCAACCTCAAGGACGAGATCGCCGCCAAGAACCCCGAAGTGCTGGTCCTGAGCAGCGAGCATATTCCGCATCGCGCGGTCGCCCGAAGGCTCAATTCCATTCGTGCCGGGCTGGAGGAACTGTCAAAGGACATTCAGGTCATCCTCTATGTCCGCGAGCCGACCTCGGCGATTCTGTCGACGCTGCAGGAAACCGCCAAACTCAACGATGCGCCCTATCAGTCCGGCGCCCACTGGATCCGCTCGAAGATCGAGCCGTTCGAAGCGGCCTTCGATGGCCGGCTGACGGTGCTGCCCTATGACCGGGGCCAGCTGGTCGATGGCGACGTGCTGGCCGATTTCGCGACCCGGTTCCTGAAGGACCGGGTCAATCCGGCGGAACTGCAATCCCGGATCAGCAATGAAAGCCTTTCGGGCGAAGCGGTCATCATCTACACGCGCTACCGCACGGAATTCCTTCCAGAAAAGAACGGCATCATCGACAAGGAGGCCGCAGCGCTGCTCTCGGCAATCCGCGAGGCGGATGCCGCGCTGCCGCCCAGGCGGCACATCGCCTTCCGCCCCGGCATCGCCGACGAGATCCGCCGCGCCTCGCCGGATTTCGTCTGGCTGCGCGACCGGTACGGCGTGGAGTTCGCGGAACTGGATTATGCGACAATCGACGGCAGCGTGCCGGCGGCCTTCGCCGGGAAGAACGCCACCTACGAAAGCCTGCTGGACATCGACGAGCGCCGGATCGCCGCGCTGGGGGCCAGGCTGATGGGGAAATACCCCCCCGAATCGCCCTTGTCGCACCGGCTGGCCCGGCTCTTCGCCACGCCGCTGCTGACCCGCCCCACCCGGACCTTCGGGGTCAGTTTCGCCGGCGACGGGGCGCTGCGGCTGGAGCTGGGACGAAACTCCGCGCGGCTGAGCCTGAGCGCCCTGGGCCGGCGGGTGCGAAACCTTTTCCGGTGATCGGGATCGATCGGCGGCACCGGCCCCGGGGCCCGATGCCCATACCATCCAGAACATCTTTGAGGTCCTGCAACTGCTTGAACCCTATTTTGTGGGCTGGTTCGCCGAGTTCGCCCAGCCCGAGATGATCGACGAAATGGCCCGGATCCAGGTTCAGATCCGCGAGATGGCCTCGCCGGATCTGCCGCGCTTTCGGCGGCTGGACGCCGAGTTTCATGGCGTGATCTGCCGGCATCACTACAATACCGTCGCCGCTGATCAATGGACCAGGCTACGCCGCGCGCTCAATGTCTACGGCGCGCGCCTGCGCATCGCACCGGCGCGTTTTCAGGCGATCCTTGAAGAACATGACGAACTGCTGGCCGCATTCCGCGCCAACGACCCCAAGCGCGCCGATGTGGTCATCCGCAAGCATATCAGCGGATCCTACGTGCAGATGTCGCAGCAAATGCGCGCCTTCGGGCTCTGACCGGAGCGCGGCAGCGTCAGCCGAAGGCGCTGTCGGCCCCGCCGGGATGCACGTGCTGGTAATAGGAGGTAAGCCGCAGGCTGGATGCGGCATCGCGATCGAGGACCACCGTGGCATTGCGGTGCAATTGCAGCGCCGAGGCCGGGCAGGCGGCCGCTACCGGGCCCTCGACCATTGCCGCCACCGCATCGGCCTTGCTGCGGCCGGTGGCCAGCAGCAGGCAGAAGCGGGACTCCAGGATGGTGGCGACCCCCATGGTCAGGGCAAAGCGCGGAGTATCCTCGAAGCTGTCGAAATAGCGCTGGTTGGCGCGACGGGTATCGTCGGTCAGGGTCTTGATCCGGGTGCGCGACGCCAGGCTCGAGGTCGGTTCATTGAAGCCGATATGGCCGTTCTGGCCGATACCCAGGAGTTGCAGGTCGATCCCGCCCGCGGCGGCAATGGCCGCCTCGTAGCGGTCGGCCTCGCGCATCGGATCGGCGCTGTCGCCGCGGGGCAGATGGGTGCGCGCGAGGTCGAAGTCGATCCGGTCGAACAATACCGAGCGCATGTAGCTGTGATAGGAACACGGGTGTTCGGCGGCAAGTCCGACATATTCGTCCAGGTTGAAGCTGGTCACCCCGGCAAAGGATGGACCGGCCTCCTGATGCAGGGCGACAAGCCGTTCGTAGAGCGGCACCATGGTGCCGCCGGTCGCCAGGCCCAGAACGGCATCGGGCTTGCGCCGGACCAGGTCGGCAACCAGATCGGCCACGCGGGCGACAGCCTGCTCCGCCTCGTCAAAGATCAGGACTTTCATGGTTTTCCCTCCATCTGGTGCAGTGCCAGGGCGCCCAGAAGGGCGCTGTTCTGGCCAAGTTCGGCGGCCCGGACCGGGACCCGGAACAGTGCCGGTTCCCGCGCCAGGCGGCTTTCCACCATGTCCAGATAGCCGGCCGCCAGCCCGATACTGCCGCCAAGCGAGACACTGTCCAACCCGAGGATGGTGTTGAGATCGGCGCAGAGCATGGCCACGGCGCAGGCCGAACGCTCGACGATCGCCTGCGCCCAGCCGGCACCGGAGCGGGCCAGATCGAAGACGGCGCGGGCATCGGCATCGGGATGGCCGGCCATCGCCGCTGCCCGGGCGATTGCGCGCCCGCCGCCGACGCTTTCAACGGTCCCGAAGCGGCCGCTGTCGCACGGCTCGCGGCCCAGAGGGCTGCAGACGAAGCCCACATGCCCGGCCAGGCCGTTGGCGCTGAGAACCGGGCGCCCGTGCAGGACCAGCCCGCCGCCGACCCCGGTGGAAACGGTGATATAGGCATGCGAGACATCGCCGCGCCCGGCGCCGAAATGCGCCTCCGCGACCGCGGCGGCGACGGCGTCATTGCAGACCTGCGCGCTGCCGAAGCGGTCCGCGAGGGCCGCTGCCAGCGGCACCCCCGAGATCGCGGGCAGGGTGCCCAGATTGACGGCGTGCCACCGCCCGTCGCGCCCGACCCGACCCGTCACCGCGACGCCAAGGGGCGCGCCCCGGTCGTGACCGAGGTCGGCCAGCAGGCCCGCCACGGCATCGAGCATGGCATCGAGCCCGGCGCCGCTATCGGTCGCCACCTGAGTCCGCGCCGCGATCTCGCCTTTCACGACCAGCGCCGCGGCGGTCTTGGTGCCGCCGATATCGATGGCAAAGCCGGTCAGGTCCGCGCGTTTCATGTCGGTATCGCCCCTTCGACGGCGGCGCAAAACCGGCCGGTGATATGTTCCAGCCGGGTCAGGGCGCCGCCAACGGTCACGCAATCGGCCCCGGCGCGCCGCGCTTCGGCGGCAAGCTCGGGGGTATTGTAGCGACCTTCGGCCATCACGAACCCGCCCAGGTCGCGCAGGCTGCGCACCAGGGCAAGGTCCGGACCGGGGTCGCCGGACCGGGTCGCGGGCGTATAGCCCGAAAGCGTTGTTCCGATGATCTGGGCGCCACCGGCCAGCGCATGTTGCGCATCGGCCAGGGTCGAGCAGTCGGCCATGGCCAGGGCGCCGCTGGCCAGAATCTCGGCCAGTATCTGGTCACGGCCACCCGGACGGGGGTAGTCGGTGGCGTCATAGGCGATGATATCGGCTCCCGCGGCGCGCAGTTCGCGCACGTCCGGCAGCGTCACGGTAATGCGGACCGGACTGTCGGCCAGGTCGGTCTTGGTGATGCCGATGATCGGGGCATCGGTGAGCGGCCGCACCGCGCGCAGGTTGTCGATCCCTTCGATGCGCAGGCCCGCCGCGCCGCCGGCGATGCAGGCCATCGCCATGGCCGCCACGATCTCGGGCCGGTCCATCGGCCCGAAATCCACCGGCTGGCAGGAGGCAACGAGCCTGCCGCGGAGCCTCTCCAGAATCGCGGTCATGGCGCACCTTTCGGGTCAGGGGATTGTCGGGTGTCCGGCGCCGTCGGAGCGGCGCCGCAGGTCACGCGGACCCGGGTTCCGTCCCAGGCAAGCAGATAGACATCTGCGCGGGCGGTCTGGGCCGCGTCTTCGCCGCCGGCAATCACGAGGCCCCGGGGGGTCGTGAAACTCGCGCCATGGGCAAGCCCGGTGGGCAGTTGGCCGGCAACGCGCCAGACACCATCGAGGCGCGCGTAGATCTCGCGGTTCCAGACCTTGGGCAGGCCGCGATGGGCAAAGCTTTCGCCCGCCGCGGCCCGGATGCGTGACCCGTGAAAGCTGGTGCCCCCGGCGACCAGCAGCACCCCGTTCGAATGGCCGGCATGGGCCCCGGCCAGCCCGTCCTGAAGCGCGTGCCCGGCCAGTGGAGGGATCGGGGCCTGCTCGGTCCAGACCAGCTGATCGCCCTGCAGGCCGATATGCTTGACCTGCGGCGTCCGCAGGCCGGGCTTGATTTCGCCGTTGATCAGAAGAAAACCGTCCGCCTCGACCGCCAGTGCGGCGCCGCAATTCGGCAGCCAAGGATTGGCGCCGAGGTCGGACCATTGATTGGCGGAGATGGTGTAGACCAGAACCCTGCCGTTCCAGCGATAGGCTTCGGGAGCCATGCTCATGTAGGTTTCGACAAGCTGCCACCGCGTCTCGGGGTGCTTGTCGGCGGTCAGCGAGGCGCTGATGAAACTGTCGAAAAGCTGCTTGTTGACGCCACCGACGAAGGCGATCCGGTCCTCGTCGAGGGCAAGGGCCGTCGCCCCCAGCAATCCGATGGGCGCCTCGGTCGCAAGCCTGTCCCAGCGATTTGCGGCCGGGTCGAAGGCATGGACATCTTGCAGAACGCTGGGGGCCGGGTCGAGATCCGTGGCCTTGCCCAGACCTGAAACCACATAGAGCCGCCCGCCCGCCACCGCCGCTGCCGCGCCGTCTCTTGCAGGTCCGGGAAAGGCGGCCCTTGCCACCCAGCCCCGGGCCGGCGCCGCCAGATCGAGCGCGTAGAGCGAATGCCCCGCCGAGCCAAGTCCGACCAGAACCTGACCGTCGGTCTGTCCGGCCACGCCGTTCCTGACGGCTTGCGGAAGCTGCGGCCAGGGCAGGTCCTTGCCGCCGGTTGCGTCGCGGCCTGACCTGTCATCCGTCAAACGGGGTTCTGAGCACATTCTCGCTTCATTTCCTGACGCATGTGCGCCCGGATCGGCCCGCACGTGTTGCAGCATATCTCGGAAGGGCGTCTCCGCCTTGCGCCGTTTTCACAGTGCAAGGCGGGGCGCGGGGCTGAACCCGCGCCCGCCCGGGATCAGCGCCCGGCGTCAGGCAGTCCGACCTCTTTCACGATCGCGCGGATGCGGTCGAGGACCGCCCCGTCGAGCGCCCTGGTCGGCGCCGCCATGGTGGCCGAGGACAAAAGGCCGATCGCGGCCATCGCGGCCTTGAAGGCGCCGACGCCGGCGGCATCGCCCGACCGCCCGACGGGACAGAAGACGATCTCGAACAGGCGATTGAGATATTCCTGCTCGGCGATGGCGGTTTTCACGTCACCGGCCTTGGCGGCCTTCCAGAGCCGCACATAGGCAGCCGCATCGACGTTGGCGAGGCCCGGCACGGCACCATCGGCGCCAACCAGGGCCATGGCATCGACCACGACCTCATGCCCGGTAAACAGCGCCAGAGGGTGACCGGCGGCCTTGTTCATCGCGATCAGGCGGCGAAAGCTGACATCGTCGCCCGACGAGTCCTTGACCCCGGCGAGAATGCCCTCACGGCCCAGATCGACCAGCATTCCGGGCGACAGTTTGCGATGCACCCGGACCGGAATGTCATAGGCAAACAGCGGCGCATCGATGCCGGCACGGATCGCGCGGAAATGGTCGGCGATCTCGGTTTCGTCGTTGATCGCATAGATCGGCGCGGTGGCAACGATGGCATCCGCTCCGGCGGCAATCAGCGCCCGCGCGCTTTCGGCAACGCGGGCCGCCGTCAGTTCGATGGCCCCGGCCAGGACCGGAACCCGTCCTGCGGCGGTGCGGCAGACGGCCGTGACGATGGCAATGCGCTCCGCATCGGTCAGATAGGCCACCTGGCCGGTCGAACCGAGCGGGAACAGGCCATCGACGCCGGCGGCGATCAGATGTTCGACCAGTTCGGCCAGATCGTCGTAGTTCACGGTGCCGTCGGCATTGAGCGGCGTGACGATGGGCGGAATGATGCCGTGGAATGTGGTTTTGGTCATGGGGATTCCGGGGGTCAGAGTGCGGATGAAGGCGAAAAGGTGGCGGCATGAAGCAGGCTGGGCGCGGCTTCCAGCAGCGTTCGGGTATAGTCCTGGCTCGGATTGCCCAGCACCTGGGCGCCGGGGCCGTATTCGACGACCTTGCCGTTGCGCATCACGGCGATTTCGTCGGCGATATGGCGCACCGTCTGGATGTCATGCGAGATGAACACCATGCCAAGGCCGAGTTCCCGCTTGAGGTCCTGCAACAGGTTCAGGATCTGGGCGCGCACGGAGACGTCGAGCGCCGAGGTCGGCTCGTCAGCGACCACCACCTGCGGTTCGAGGGACAGCGCCCTTGCAATGGCGACGCGCTGCCGCTGCCCGCCGGAAAGCTGGGCCGGAATGGCTTCAAGGACCGATTGCGGCAGTCCGACCAGCCCGACCAGCTCGGCGACCCGGGCGCGGCGGCTGGCCGCATTGCCGATGCCGTGCACTTCCAGCGGATCGATCAGCGCGTCGCGCACCAGCATGCGGGCGTTGAGCGCCGTCGCCGGGTCCTGAAAGACCACCGAGACCACGCGCCCGAGGCGTCGGCGCGTGGCGGCGTCAAAGCGGCGGACCACTTCGCCACCGAACCGGACCTGGCCCGAGGTGGGCTCCAGAAGGCCGATCATCACCTTGGCGGCGGTCGATTTGCCCGAGCCGGATTCGCCCACGATGCCCAGGGTGCGGCCCTTGAACACGGCAAGCGACACCTGGTCGAGCGCGCGCAGGTGGATCGGTTTGGCGAAGGTGGCGGCGCGAATGCGGAAATCGACGCCGACGTCGCGCAGTTCGATCACCGGTTCGGTCGTCGGTCTTGGCGTGGGTACCCGGCTCATCTGCTGCTCACTTCCGCGGTTACCGGTGCATCATCGGGATGGGCGGCGTAGAAATGCTCGGTCCCGGCAATCTGCCGCGTGACCGGCGTGACCCCGGCATTGCGCGCCGGATCGGCAGAGCGCGGCGCGAAGCGGTCGCCTTTCGGAAACTCGCGCGGCGACGGCACGGTGCCGCGGATCTGGTGCAACCGCGCCGCGCCTGCCTCGATGCTGAGGACGGCGCCCAGAAGGCCGCGGGTGTATTCGTGGACCGGCTGGGTCAGGATATCGCGGCTCGGCCCCTGTTCGACCAGCTGCCCGGCATACATGACCGCGATGCGATGCGACAGTTCCGCCACCAGCGCCAGGTCATGGCTGACGAAGATCATGGCAAAGCCCAGCTCCCGGCGCAGCTTGTCGAGCAGTTCGACAACCTGTTTCTGCACGGTGACGTCGAGGGCGGTGGTCGGCTCGTCGGCAATGATCAGCTTGGGGTCGCGGGTCAGCGCCATGGCGATCAGCACGCGCTGACGCTGGCCGCCCGAAAGCTCATGCGGATAGGAATTCAGCGTGCGCGCCGAATCGAGGCCGACGAGCTCGAGAAGGTCTTCGGCGCTGCGGGTGCCGCCGCGTGCGGTCAGCTGGTTCATCTGGGCGCGGATCAGCATCGCCGGGTTGAGCGAGGACAGGGCGTCCTGGTAGATCATGGCGATGCCCTTGCCGCGCAGGGCGTTGCGCTGCTGATCGTCCATGGTCAGCAGGTTGCGGCCCTCGAAAAGGATCTCGCCGCCGATGCGCGCCCTGGGGTCGAGCAGGCCCATTATGGCCAGCGATGTGATCGATTTCCCACAGCCTGACTCCCCCACCAGCGCCAGCGTTTCGCCGGGACGGACGTAGAAGGACACGGTGTCGACCACGTCGACATCGCCATGTCGGGGAAAGGCGATGGAGAGGTTCTTCACCTCGAGCAATGGCGGCTCGTCGCGGTCATAGCGCGGGCGGTCAGTGCGCGCCAGTTCCACCGCCCGCAGCGAATCCAGCCGCTGCTGCAGGGAGACCACCGCGCCGGCGGTCGCGGCGCCGGGGGCGGCCGCCTTGGGCGCCTCGATCTCCTCGATCGCGGCTTCCACCGCGGCGGCATTCACGCTCGAACGGGCGCGCGGCGCGGCCATGACATCGGTCATGCCTTCTGCCAGGATATTGAGCGCGAGCACGGTGGTGGTGATCAGGATCCCGGCAAACAGCGTCGGCCACCAGGCACCCGACATCACCAGCTGGCGCCCGGAGGCCATCACGTTGCCCCATGAAGGCTCCGGATCGGGCACGCCCGCCTGGATGAAGGACAACGAGGCCTCGAAGACGATGGCATCGGCGACCAGCACCGTGGCGAATACCAGGATCGGCGCCATGCAGTTGCGCGCGACATGCCGGACAAGGATGCGGGGGGTCGATGCGCCCATGACCCGCACGGCGGCGACATAGTCCTCGCCATACTGGCCGATGATGTTGGCGCGAATGACGCGGGTCAGTTGCGGCACGTAGAGAAAGGCGATGGTCAGCACCAGCACCGGCAGCGACTGCCCGAATACGGTGACAAACACCACGGCCAGCGCGATGCCGGGAAAGGACATGATCATGTCGAGCCCGCGCATCAGCATCTCGGAGACCCATTTGCCGGCCGTGGCGGTGATCGCGCCCAGGACTGCGGCCGCCAGCAGCGCCACCGCAGTGGCGCCCAGCCCGATGATCAGAGAATAGCCCGCCCCGTAGAGCAGGCGCGAAAACACGTCGCGGCCCTGCCGGTCGGTGCCGAACCAATGCGCGGCATCGGGGGCGGCCGGACCGCGGCTCAGACCGGTGGTCAGCGGGTCATAGGGGGCGATCAGCGGCGCGAACACTGCGGCCAGGCAGACCACCAGCAGGATGGCAAGCGCGATCCGCGAGGCCGGCGCCAGGTTTCGCAGCGAGGCCAGGTGCAGGCGGGTGGAGGAAAGCCTCTGGGTCAGCTGGGTTCTGAGCATCTCACACCGTCCTGATGCGCGGATTGACCAGCACGTAAAGCAGGTCGACGACAACGTTTATCACCACGAAGGCGAGCGCCACGGTCAGCGTGACGCCTTGGACCAGGTTGGGTTCGTTATTGGTCACGCCATTCAGGATCAGCATCCCCATACCGTTGATATTGAAGATGATTTCGATAACCACCGCGCCCCCGAGCAGGTAGCCGATCCGCAGGCCGAGAACCGTGATCGGGGTGATCAGCGCGTTGCGAAGCACATTGCGCCCCACGACCACCCGGTGCGGGATACCGGCGCCGAGCGCGGTGCGCACATAGTCGCGGTCCAGTTCCTCGACCACCGAGGTGCGCACGACGCGGGCCAGCTGGCCGATCACCGGCACGGCAAGCGCGACGGCGGGCAAGAGCATCCGAGACAGCCAGCCGACCGGATCCTCGGTCATCGCCGGCAGCTTGCCTGACACCGGAAACAGCGAGAACAGGCCGACCTTGTGGCCCAGGAGCTGGATGAGCAGGATCGAAAGCCAGAACGAGGGGGTCGAGAGCGAGGCGATGGAGAACAGGCGGATCGCCTGGTCCGGCCATCGGTCGCGGTAGATGGCGGCCACGACCCCGAGAAGCAGCGACAGGCTGACGGCGATGGCGAGCCCGAAGAAGGTCAGTTGCAGCGTGATGGGAAAGGCGCGGGCGACTTCGCGGCTCACCGGCAGCTGGCGTGCCGAATAGGTGCCGAGGTCAAGCCTTGTCAGGCCGGACAGAAACGTCAGGTAGCGTTTGGCGAGCGGATCATCCAGCCCGTGATCGGCCCGATACTCCAGGCGCGCCTCCATCGAGGCGCCTTCGCCCAGCGCCGTGATCGAGGGATCGACCTTGGAGAAGGACATCACGAAGAAGACCAGAAAGGTGATCCCGAGGATCATGATCGGCAGTTGCAGAAGGCGACGTCCGATAAGGTTGAGCACTTTCGACATGTCGGGCAGGCTCCCATTGCATCAGGCGATGTTCGGAGATCACCATAGGGCACCGGACAGTTCCGGTCCCCGGTCTTTCAGGAACGAAGGATACCCGGCGCCGGATTTGCTCCGGCGCCCGGCTTGGGCAGGGTCTACGACTTGACGCCGACGCCGAGGAAGGAAAGTCCGGTGGTCGGAACCGGGCGGAACCCTTCGAGCTGGTCGGCATCCCATGCGGTCACCAGCTGGCGGTGCAGAATGGGATAGAGCGGAACCTGCTCGGACAAGAGATCGAACGCCTGGTTCCAGATGGCCTGCTGGGCATCGCCGGTTTCGCGCAGGGCGTCGTTCAGGAGGCCCGTCAACTGCTTGTAACCGTCGCTTGCGGCCCAGTTGTAGCGCTTGTTCGGCCAGATGTTGTCGCCGTACCACCACTGCATCAGGATATCGGCATCGTTGCCGAATACCGACGGGTCGCCGGGGGCGATCATGACCTGCATCTCGCCGGCATCGACCTTGGTGTACTGACCACCGGACTGGCCGATATCGAGCGTGGTGTTGAAGCCAACCGCATCAAGCGATTCCTTGATGATCGGCGCCAGGTCCTTGACCCAGCCGTGGTCGGTGCTCATCAGGGTGATGTCGAGCGTGGGGGTGCCCGCTTCGGCCAGCAGGGCCTTGGCCATGTCCGGATCGTAGGTGTAGACGGTCGAGGCCTTGTGGTAGCTCGGGTTGGTCTCGGGCAGGAAGCAGGTCGCCGGCGCGGCATTGTCGAGCATGCCGGTGCCGATGATCTTGTCCATGTCGAGCGCATAGAAGAAGGCCTGACGCACCCGCACATCGTCAAACGGCTTGGCGGCCGTGTTGAACATGGCAAACAGCAGGCCGAAGGACTGCGCCTTTTCAACGGTCGCCATCGCGGCCACCGCGTCGGCGTCGATGTAGGGCACGTCTTCGATGGCCATGACTGTGCCGGAGGTCAGGGCGTTGACGCGGGCGGTCGGGTCGCCGATCAGGCTCCAGACCATGTCCTTGGCCAGTGCCGGACGCGGACCGTTATAGGCCTCGTTGCGCTCGAACACGATCTGCGCTTCGGGAACCGCCGAGATCAGCTTGAACGGGCCGGACCCGATCGGGAGCCTGCCGAAGGCTTCGGCATCGGCCTCGACTGCGGCGCGGGGAACGATCTTGACCGAGCCCAGACGGCTGTTGAACAGCGAGAAGGGGAATTTCGTGGTGATCTTGACCGTATCGGCGGAAACCGCCTCGACGCTGTCGACGAAGGACACGAACGAGCGGAACAGCGACTTGGATTCCGGATCGAGCACGCGGGTGAACGAGAAGACCACGTCATCGGCCGTGACCGCTTCGCCGTTGTGGAAGACCGCGCCGTCGCGCAGCTTGATGGTATAGGACAGGCCGTCATCGCTGGCCGGCATTTCGGCAGCCAGCGCCGCATAGGGCTCGCGCGTCACCGGGTCGAGATCGACCAGCGACTCGAACAGATGCCAGTTCACCGCCAAGGTCACGGCGCCGGACGCGCTCAGCGGATCAAAGGTGCCCGACAGGCCGTAGGCGATTGCCGCCAGGATGGCCGCATCGGGATCGGTCGATCCGGACTGCGCCAGGGCGTCGGTGCCGCGAAACATAAACATTGAGCCAAGCGCACCCGTCCCGAGCAGCAGGGCGCGGCGCGACATTGTCAGTTTTCCGGTATTCATGATATCTCCTCCAGCTTGACATCAGACGTCTGATGTCTCCTATATGAGAAAAAGGTTTGAAGCAAGCCCTTGTATTGCCGGTCCCAACGAAATTAGGTCGTACATCGGTTGGAACGAAGGACCAGTAGCGGCATGAGCAAATCGACCGAACCCGACATCGGCGCATCCCAGACGCGTCGCAGCACCACGGCCGAACAGATCAAGCAATTGATCCTGCTCTCCGGTTTGCACCCGGGCGATGCCATTCCGACCGAGCCGGAACTGTGCCAGCGGCTGGGCGTCTCGCGCTCCTCGGTGCGCGAGGCCATCAGGACGCTGGCGACGCTCGACATCGTCGACGTGCGGCACGGCCATGGCACGACGGTGGGCAAGATGAGCCTGACGCCGCTGGTCGAGACACTGGTGTTCCGGGGTGTGCTGGCGCCCGGAGACGATCTTGCCGCGCTGCGCGAAGTGGTCGAAATGCGCTCGGCCTTCGATCTGGCGCTGACCGACCGGGTCGTTGACGCGCATCAGGGCAAGGACAGCCAGTCGCTTGCCTGCCTGGTCGAAAAGATGCGGCAGAACGCCAGCAGGGGACAGACCTTCCTGGCGGAAGACCGGCAATTCCACGCCGAACTCCTCGCCCCGATCGGCAATCAGCTTGCCGGTCAGCTGGTGACGGCGTTCTGGGACATTCACACGGCGGTGCTGCCGCGCCTGGGGCTGGCGCTGCCGGTCGACCTGCGCAAGACGGCGCATGCGCATGGCGATATCCTCGATGCGGCCCAGTCCGGCGACCGCGACGCCTATCGTCTGGCGGTGATCGACCATTACGAGCCGCTTATCCGCATGCTTGAAGCCAAGACCCGTAAGACCGCCCCTGCGGACCCGATGCCGTCAGCGGCCGGTCCTGACGCCGACGGTTAGACCGCCCCGCCGGATGGGGCGCAGATGCCGGTCCCGCTGGCGGTCCTGCTGGCGGTGGGCCTGACCGATCCGCAGCAGGCCCCGCCTGCACCGGCCCCGCCTGCACCAGTCCCGCCTGCACCAGTCCCGCCTGTGCGGGGCCACCCGGTCTGGCCGCCCCCTTACCGCCCCAATGCGCGCGCCACCTGTTCCGACAGTTGCAGCAGCGCCCGGGCCTGGGCCGCGGCGATGGCGCCGAAGCCTTCGCCCTCGATCGGGACGGCGATGTCGAACCCCTGCGAGCGGTTGGGGTAGGAGATGCCATCGCCGCCGGTATAGAACTGCCCGGTCAGGCGAAACTGGCCGTCGGCACCGGCCAGCATCCGTTCTACCCTGATATCCACGTTCACATCGGGCAATTCCGCGAAGGGCCATGGCTCGGGCGCGACGGTGGCCGACAGGATGTCGTTGAGATGCTTGGAGACGATCAGCGTCACGGCGCGCCCGGGCTCGTCGGCCCACAACTCGCCCTTGGAGGTGCTGATCGACCCGTCGGCGGACTGGACCGCGATCTGGTCCGAGGCCGCGTAGCTGGGCAGCGATACGGTGCGCACCATGGCGCTCGATACCGAGGCGCGCAGCGTCAGGGTCGAGGCGGCGGGCTCGATCGGGTAGAGCGTCGCGGGGCCGGAACAGGCGACGAGCAGCGCCAGACCGGATGAGGCCAATATGGTCCTGAATGTCATGTCATCTTCCCGTCAAGAGCGCATTGGGGTTGCGTTGAATGGTGCGGGCCAGCGCATTGATGGCCGCGGCGGCCTCCTGGATGTCGCGCAGGGTGGCCAGCGTCTCGGCGTTGAAGCGCGACCGCTCGCCATAGGCGCCAAGCACACCGCCCGCCTCGTCGATCAGGGTCGAGAGCCGTTCGGTCAGCTCGGGCAGACCGGCGGCCGCTTGCTCGATGGCGCCGGCCGCGTCGCTGGCCGAGGCCAGGGCGGTGTTGACATTGTCGACCGCGCCGCCCTTGCGGACCTCCTCCAGGAACACCCGCAACTCGTCGAGCGCCCCCCCGAGCGAGGCCGGCAGGTCCTGGGTCGATTGCGCGCTCAGCAGCGTGTCGATGCTGGCCAAAGTCTCGGTTGCCGCGGTCGCCAGGCCGTCAAGGTCGAGCGCATTGGCCTTGGCGGCGAGCGCTTCGAGTTCCTGGGTGATGGCCGGCAGGCTTTCCGATGCGCTGTCGAGATTGGCGGCGGCGGCGCGCGCGGACTCGAGCGTGACCATGATCTGATCGACCACCTGACGCTCCTGCAGTTCGGTGACGATGGCGTTGAGGCTGGCGATGGTCTGGCGCAGCTCGGCCGGGACCGCCTGCATGTCTTCGGACCCGACCAGGCTGCGGGTTTCGTCCAGCAGCGCCACCAGCGATTCGGGCGCGGCGCGCAGGTTCTCGTCCGTCACCAGCGCCTCGGTGCTGTTGAGCAGGTCGATGGCGCTGGCCATCAGCTCCTCGATGGGCAGGTTGTTGATCCGGTCGAGGATGCCTTCGGCGGTGGTGGCCACGTCGGCGATGTTGGAGGCGGTGGTGGGCATGACCGGGTAGGGCTCGGCCGCGACATCGAGCGGCATCGGGAAGGCGTCGGGCACCTGGATGAGCTCGATCACCAGCGAGGTGCTCAACAGCCCGCTCGATACCAGCCGGGCGCGCAGGCCGTTCTGGACCTGCTGGGCCAGAAACTCCTGGGCGGCCTCGGGCGAGGAATCCTCGCCCAGCCCCAGCCGCGTCGGCTCGATCGCCAGGTTGGCCCGCAGGCGCACCCGCTTGAACCCGCCATAATCGGTGACGAAGGCGCCGATATCCTTGACCCGGCCGATGCGCACCCCCTGAAACTTCACGTCCGCCCCGGCGGCAAGGCCGTTGACGCTTTCGTCGAAGATCACCGAGACGATCAGATCGTCGGCGACCGGGTCGGCAAACAGGCTTTCGCGGGCCTGGGTCTCGTCCTCGAAGATGTTGTAGCGGTGGCCCGCCTCGATCGGCTGGCCGCCCGAGACGATGGTGTCGAAGGCGATGCCGCCCTCGACCAGCGAGGCGAGGCTGCTGACATCGAGCGTCACGCCTTGCGTGCCGAGCGAGATCGAGAAACCCGACGTGTCCCAGAACCGGGTTTCGCTGGTCAGCTGGCGGTCATAGGGCGCCCTGATGAAGGCCGCCACGCTGACGATGTCGCCCGATTCGGACAGTTCCGGCGTGTCCAGGTAGCCGACATCGATCCCCTTGTGCAGCACCGGCGCGCCGCTGGCCAACTGGTTGCCATCGCGGGCGCGCAGGGTGATCCAGGTGCCGTTCTGGCCCGGCCGCGACAGCGGGGCGCGGTCGAGCCCGCCAAACTGCTGCAGCGGCGCCCCTTTCAGTTCGTCCCAGCTGCCTTCGATGAACACGCCCGACAGCACCGTCGACAGGCCGGTGATGCCGCGCACCGAGACCTCGGGGCGCACCACCCAGAACGAGGTGGCCGCGTCCAGATAGGGGGCGACGTTGCGGTCGATGCGCGCGAAGACGACGACCTGGCGCAGGTCGGGCGTGAACTCCACCCGCTCGACCAGGCCGACATTGACATCGCGATACTTGATGACCGTGCTGCCGGCCTCGACGCCGGAGGCATTCTCGAAATAGATCGAGATCAGCACCCCGCGCTCGGAATAGCTCTGCCAGGCCACGCCCAGCGAGATGATCAGCGCCAGCAACGGCACCAGCCAGACCACCGAAATGCGCTCCCAGATGCGTTTCGGAATGGCCTGAACCTCAAGATCGGCGATGGGGTCGGTCTCGGTCATGCGGGCATCCTGTCGGCATCCCAGATCAGGCGGGGGTCAATGCATTGAGCGGCACGCATGGTGAACACCACCGATAGCGCGAAACTGACGGCGGCAACGCCGGGATTGATGGTCGCAACCGCGTCTAGTTGCACCAGCGCCGACAGAATCGCAACCACGAACACGTCGATCATCGACCAGCGGCCGATGAACTCGACCACGTCGTAAAGCCGGTGCCGCCGGTGGCTGTCACCACGGATGCGGCCATTGGTGGCCAGCACCAGATAGGCGATGGCCATGAACTTGCTGATCGGGATCACGATCGAGGCAAAGAACACGATGAATGCGACAAAATAGGACTGGTGATGCACCAGGTCGATGACGCCGCCCAGGATGGTGTTCTCCTGATTGTCGACCAAGGTCGAGGTCAGCAGGATCGGATAGATATTGGCCGGGACATAGGCGATCATGCCCGCCGCGAGCCAGGCCCAGACCCGCTGGTTGGACAGCGGGTCGCGGCTGACCAGCGCGCCGCCGCAGCGCTTGCAGATGCGGTCGGAGATCAGGTGGACCTGACCGCAGCGGCGGCAGGCGACCAGCCCGGCCTGACGCGCCGTCAGGCGCGGTGTTGATCCAGCATTTCCCAAATCGAGTACCTGCACATCAGCGTGTCATTCAGAATTGTCACCAGCACCAGCGCCACGAAGGCCCAGAAGGCCGGGCCGAGGGTCAGCGTCGCCAGCCCCGCGACCTTGACCAGCGCCACCGCCACGCCGATGATGAAGATCTCGGCCATCGACCAGGGGCGCAGCATCTCGGCCAGCGCGAACATGGGCCGGGCGCTGCGCAGCGGCTTGCCCCCGAATGCCAGCGGCCCGAGCGCCCACAGGATCGCCAGCAGGCGCATCACGGGCAGCACCACGATGAAGGCCGCGACCGCCAGCGCCATCGGCACCGAAAGCGAATGCGAAAACGCCGCGATCGCCCCCACCACCGAGGTGGCGCTGTGCTTGCCCGCGGCGTCGAGTTCCAGAAACGGAAAGCTGATCGCGGCAACCATCAGGATGGTCGCGGTCAGCGCCAGCACCACGATCTGCGAGATCGCCGCCGGGCGCGTGGTGACCAGGATGGTGCCGCAGGTCACGCAGCGCGCGCGCTCGGCCGCGCCGGGGGTGCCGGCATGGTGCAGCGTGTCGCATTGCGGGCAAGCGACCAGATCATCCAGCGGCGGCAGCGGCTGCATCGTCATGTTGGCGCCCCAGGTTCCAGGGGCGACACCGTTGGCGCCGCCCGTCCATCTGGTCGAGACCTATAGCAATAACCGGCTCAACGCCAATCACGCAGGTGAAACATCGTGACGGTCAGGTTTCCGCTTTGCCGGCCGGGCAGGGCGCGGTCAGGGCCGCGACCGCTTCCATCTGCGACATGAACACCCGGCCTGACAACTGGCTCAGGAAGTCGCTGCGCTTGAGGCGGTCCATGACCGGGCCTTTCACCTCGCTCAGGTGCAGGTGCATGCCCATCTCGCCCAGGCGGTGATTGATCGCCTCGAGCGATTCGAGCGCGCTGAGATCGATCTCGTTGATGGCCGAGCACAACAGCACCACGTCGCGCACGCAGGCATCATTGACCACGCGCGCGAGGATGTAGTCCTCCAGATAGCGGGCATTGGCGAAATAGAGGCTTTCATCGACGCGCAGGGTGACCAGCGTCGGGTGGGTCTCGACCTGATAGCGGCGGATGTTGCGGAAATGCTGGGTGCCCGGCACCAGCCCGACCTCGGCGATATGCGGGCGCGAGGTCTTGTAGAGAAACAGCAGGATCGACAGCGCCACCCCCGCCGTGACCCCGGCCTCGACCCCGAGGATCAGCGTGGCGCCGATCGTCACCGAGACGGCCAGGAAGTCGGACAGCGAATAGGTCCAGGCGCGGCGCAGCGCGCCAAGGTCCACCAGGCTGAGAACGGCCACCACGATGGTCGCGGCCAGCGTCGCCTTGGGCAGGAAGTAGATCAGCGGCGTCAGCGCGACCGCCGCCAATGCCAGGCCGATGGCGGTGAAGGCGCCGGCGGCGGGTGTCTCGGACCCGGCCTCGAAATTGACCACCGAGCGCGAAAAGCCGCCCGTGACCGGAAAGCCTCCGGTGAAGGCCGCGCCCAGATTGGCGGCGCCCAGCGCGATCAGCTCCTGATCGGGGTCGATGCGCTGGCGGCGCCGGGCGGCCAGCGTCTGCGCCACCGAGATCGACTCGACAAAGCCGATGACCGAAATCAGGAGCGCGGGCAGCGCCAGTTGCCGCACCAGGTCAAGGGGCAGGGGGGGCAGGGTGAAGGGCGGCAGCGCCTGCGGCACCTGGCCCACCAGCCTGACGCCCCGGTCTTCCAGCCCCAGCCCCCAGGCCAGCGCGGTGGTGACCACCACCGCCGCCACCGGCCCGGCCTTGGCGCCGATATCGGCCAGCCGCGGGCCGGCGCCCGCGCGCATCAGGGCCGGTTTCAGCCGCTTGCGGGCCCAGAACAGGAAGGCGGCGGCGCCCAGTCCGATGGCCAGCGTCACCGGATGGATGCCGCCCAACCCGGCCCACAGGCCAGCGAGCATCCGGGGCAGGGTGTCGCCGCCCGCTGATATCCCGAGGATCTGGCCGAACTGGCTGGTGGCGATCAGTATCCCCGAGGCCGAGATGAAGCCCGAGATCACCGGATGCGACAGAAAGCTGGCCAGAAAGCCCAGCCGCAGCAGGCCCATCGCCAGCAGGATGGCGCCCGAAAGTGCCGCCAGCGTCAGCGCTGCGGCCGCATAGCCCGCGGTGCCGCTGGCCGCGACCTCGCCCACCGCCGCGGCGGTCATCAGCGAGACCACCGCCACCGGCCCGACCGCCAGCGCCCCGGAGGTGCCCAGCACCGTGTAGAGCAGGATCGGCACGATGGAGGCGTAAAGCCCCGCCTCGGCCGGCAGACCCGCCAGCAGCGCATAGGCCAGCGATTGCGGGATCAGCATGATCGTGACGATCAGCGCCCCGATCAGGTCGTTGG
The DNA here is from genome assembly GCA_963205075.1 of Pseudomonadota bacterium. Taxonomy (GTDB): domain Bacteria; phylum Pseudomonadota; class Alphaproteobacteria; order Rhodobacterales; family Rhodobacteraceae; genus KLAP22. The sequence goes on from CAUJIU010000138.1 coordinate 29,793, forward strand.
TCAGCCTGTCACGATTGTAGCGCCGGCCCCAATCGAGGATCGGGACCCGGCGCAGCACCGACGGATGCATGCGGTGTTTCCTTGTGCGCCGGTTCCGCTACCGGATCGCGTTCCACAGGCTGGCCGAACGCGCGCCAGAGCGGCAGAAGGCGACGACCGGCCCCTTGGCGCCCTTGACCGCCTTGCGGAAGGTGTTGACCTCGGCCGCGCCGGCCATGCCGGGCCGGATCGGGATATGCCGCGCCTCGATCCCGGCGGCCTTGGCGGCGGCGGCGATCTCGGCAAATGTCGGCTGGCCGCGATCCTCGTTGTCGGGGCGGTTGCAGATGATCAGGGTCACGCCCTGCTCTGCGAGGGCCGCCACTTCATGCGGCTGGATCTGGGTGGTGACGGAGAAGGTCGGCGAGAGCTTGTTCATTTTCCTGGTTTTTCCTGCGGTAGAGCCGCCAGCCCCGAAAGCCTGGCGAATAAGGGAGAGTATGGTCATGTTTTTCACAATCCGTTGACGGGAACCTTGAGCATCGGGCGGCCATCCTTGTCCTTGGGGACCTCGCCGGCGCGCATGTTGACCTGCAGCGACGGGATGATCAGCCGCGGCATGGACAGCGTCGCGTCGCGCTCGGTGCGAAAGCGCACGAAGTCCTCGCGGCTGCGGCCAGCGCCGACATGGATGTTGTGGGCTTTCTCGTCGCCCACCGTGGTTTCCCACTGGATGTCGCGGCCGTTGGGGCCGTAATCGTGGCACATGAACAGGCGCATGGTTTCGGGCAGGGTCAGCAGGCGCTGGATGCTGTCATAGAGCACCCCGGCATCGCCGCCGGGAAAATCGGCCCGCGCCGAGCCGCCATCGGGCATGAACAGCGTATCGCCGACAAAGGCCGCATCGCCGACCACATGGGTCATGCAGGCGGGCGTATGGCCGGGCGTGTGCAGGACATTCACCGTCATCTTGCCGATCCGGTAGCTGTCGCCGTCCTTGAACAGGCGGTCGAACTGCGAGCCGTCGCGCTGGAACTCGGTGCCCTCGTTGAACACTTTGCCGAAGACGTCCTGAACGATGGTGATGTTCTCGCCGATGCCGATCTTGCCGCCGATCCTGTCCTGGATATAGGGCGCGGCGGACAGGTGGTCGGCATGGACATGGGTCTCGATCAGCCATTCGAGCGTCAGGCCGTTGTCGCGGACATGCGCGATCATGGCGTCGGCATGGTCGTAGGTGATGCGTCCGGCGGCATAGTCGATATCCATCACCGAATCGATGATGGCGCAGGAGGTCGAGGCCGGATCGCGCACCACATAGCTGATGGTATTGGTCGCCGCGTCGAAAAAGGCGGTGACATCAGGGTGAACGGTCATGTCGGGTTCAAATGGCAGCATCGGGTATCCTTTCGGCAAACATCGTCGGGCGGGCGGTCTCGCGACCGTCTGGCCCGGCTTTTGCGACATCTGATCCTAACCCACCGTGACATTGTCACCAATGCCGAAAGTCTAATGTATCTTTTCGCGGTGACGTGGCGTCAGGCGGCGGTTTCGGCCAGCGCCTCGAGCGCCGCCCGGTCGCGCAGCACGATGGTGCCGCGGCTCTGGCTGACCCAGTCGCGGCGCTGGAATTCCTGCAGCAGCCGCGAGATGACCTCGCGCGCGCTGCCAAGCTCGGCGGCAAGCTGCTGATGGGTGGCGTTGACCGTGTCCCTGGCATCGGCCAGCCGGACCAGCCGCGCTGCCAGCCGGATATCCATGCGCTGGAAGGCGATGTCCTCGATGGTCAGGAACAGGTCGGTGATGCGCTCGGAATAGGCCGAAAACACGAAGCGGCGGAACTCGGGCGAGCGGGCGATGATGCTGTCGAACACCGCGCGCGGAATGGCGATGGCCGAGACATCGGTCTCGGCAATGCCTTCGGCGGCGTAATTGTCCTGCGCCAGCAGGCAGGCGGTGGTCAGCACGCAGCTTTCGCCCGCCGCGACCCGGTAGAGCACGATCTCGCGCCCGCCCTCGCTGACCTGCTGCACCCGCACCGTGCCGCCATCGACCAGCAACAGGTTGTCGGCGGGCTTGCCCGGCCCGAAGATCACCGTCCCCTTGGGCACCTTGATGGCGCGCGCCCCGGCCTCGGCCTCGCGCCGGGTCTCGGGGTCGAGGCCGGACAGGGCGGGGAATGAGTCGATCCAGGACATGGCAGCCTCCGGTTCCTGCGGGTCCGGGCAATGTGTCACGCGGGCAGGCGGAGGTAAATCGACAGGCGGGGCCAAAGCGGGCGTGACAAGGCGGGCCCGCTTGGCCAGAGTTGCCCCGACCCAACCAGAGGCCCGCCATGCCCCGATACCTCTTTGCCCCCGAGCCGGTCGCCGCCCTGCCGATTGCCGGGACCGATGCGCTCTATCCGGTGCGGCGGATCTTCTGCGTCGGGCGCAACTATGCCGCCCATGCCGCCGAGATGGGCAACGAGGTCGACCGCGAGGCGCCGTTCTACTTCACCAAGTCGCCGCAGGGGTTGGCGCCGTCGGGCGCGACCTTGCCCTATCCGCCGGGGACGGCGGACCTGCATCACGAGGTCGAACTGGTGGTGGCGCTGGGGCGCGCGGCCTTCCGGGTGGCGTTGGCCGATGCGATCGGCGCGGTCTGGGGCTATGGCGTGGGGCTCGACATGACCCGGCGCGACCTGCAGGGCGCCGCCAAGGACAAGCGGCGGCCCTGGGATATCGGCAAGGACTTCGAAGGCTCGGCGGTGATCGGGGCGCTGCGCGAACATGAGGGCCGCGTCCTGCCGGGCGATGCCGCGATCCGGTTGCAGGTCGGCGGCCAGCCGCGCCAGGCGGCGGTGCTGGGTGACATGGTCTGGTCGGTGCCCGAGATCATCGCCCATCTGTCGACGCTCTATCACCTCGGGCCCGGTGACCTGATCATGACCGGCACCCCGGCCGGGGTCGGCGCGGTGGTCGCGGGCGACCGGCTGGCAGGCAGTGTCGACGGGCTGGAGCCGGTGGCGCTGACCATCGGCGCGCCGGACTAG
>CAUJIU010000139.1 GCA_963205075.1 Pseudomonadota bacterium
GGCTGGACCTTCCAACACGATCAGGGCCGGCTAGAGGTCGAGGCGGCCTTCGGCGATCAGGTCGAGACCATCTACTAGGAGAGCGTGCCCGAGGGTGCGGACGCCGAGCGCGTGTTGCAGCAGATGGCCCTGCAGGGCGCCAACATCATCTTCACCACCTCGTTCGGCTACATGGACGCGACCAACAATGTCGCCGCCCAGTTCCCCGACGTGAAGTTCGAGCATGCGACCGGCTACCGCCGCGACCATCCCAACGTCGCCACCTATGACGCGCGCTTCTACGAAGGCCGCGCCGTGACCGGCACCATGGCGGGCCGCCTGACCAAGACCAACAAGATCGGCTATATCGGCTCGTTCCCGATCCCCGAGGTCATTCAGGGCATCAACTCGTCGTTCCTGCATGCCCGCAAGGTCAATCCCGATGTCGAGATGGTGGTGATCTGGGCCTTCACCTGGTTTGATCCGGCCAAGGAAGCCGATGCCGCCAAGGCGATGATCGAACAGGGCGTCGACGTGATCCTGCAGCACACCGACTCGACCGCGCCGCATGCTGCCGCGCAGGCAGCCGGCAACGTCTACACCTTCGGTCAGGCCTCCGACATGTCGGCCTATGCGCCGATGCCGCGCGTGTCGGCGATCATCGACAACTGGGGCCCCTACTATGTCCGGCGCATCCAGGCGCTGATGGACGGCACCTGGGAATCGACCAACACCTGGGGCGGAATGGCCGAGGGCGAAGTGGTCATCGGCGAGATCACCGACGCGGTTCCCGCCGAGGTCAAGGCCGAGGCGCTGGCGCTAGTGGCGGCGATCACCGACCGCAGCTACCATCCCTTCACCGGCCCGATCAACAAGCAGGACGGCTCGGCCTGGCTGGCCGAAGGCGAGGTGGCCGATGACGGCACGCTTGCCGGGATGAACTTCTTCGTTGAAGGCCTGACCGCCGAAATCCCGAGCTGATCAGCCCCGGACAACAACGAGTCAAAGGCCCGCGAAAGCGGGCCTTTTTCGCTTGCCGCGGCATATCGTCTCAGGACGGAGTCATGTTTCGCGACGCCGGTCATTCATGCTAATCTTGACATGTATTCTGGTTGGTGGGAGGGACGTCATGGCACATGTGGTGGTTCTGGGGGCCGGTCTTGGCGGCTCGATCATGGCCTACGAATTGAAGGATCAGCTGCGCAAGGGCGACACGCTGACAGTGGTCACCAAGGACCCGATCTATCACTTCGTTCCGTCAAATCCCTGGATCGCGGTCGGCTGGCGCGACCGGCAGGACATCAGCGTCGATCTGGCCCCGGTAATGGCGCACAAGGGCATCGAGTTCAAGGCGGTGGCGGCCGAGAAGCTGCACCCGGACGAGAACCGCATCGCGCTGGTCGACGGCACTTCGGTGACCTACGACTATCTGGTGATCGCCACCGGCCCCGAACTGGCCTTCGATGAGATCGAGGGCCTCGGCCCCGAGGGTCATACCCAGTCGGTCTGCCATATCGACCATGCGCTGACCGCCAAGTCGGCCTTTGACAAGCTGGTGGCCAATCCCGGCCCCGTGATCATCGGCGCCGTGCAGGGGGCCAGCTGCTTTGGCCCGGCCTACGAGTTTGCCTTCATCCTCGAAACCGCGCTGCGCCGCGCCAAGATCCGCGACAAGGTGCCCATGACCTTCGTGACGCCCGAGCCCTATGTCGGCCATCTGGGGCTCGACGGGGTCGGCGACACACGGGGCCTGCTCGAATCCGAGATGCGCGAAAAGCACATCAAGTGGATGACCAACACCAAGGTCAAAAAGGTCGAATCCGGCAAGATGACCGTCGAGGAGATCGGCGCCGACGGCACCGGCATGGGCGACAAGGAACTGCCCTTCGTCTACTCGATGATGCTGCCGGGCTTCCGGGGCATCAAGCCCTTGATGGGCATCGAAGGGCTGAGCAATCCGCGCGGCTTCACCATTGTCGACAAGCATCAGCGCAACCCGAAATACCCCAACATCTTCGCAGTGGGCGTCTGCGTGGCCATTCCTCCCGTCGGACCCACCCCGGTTCCCTGCGGCGTGCCCAAGACCGGCTTCATGATCGAATCGATGGTGACGGCCACCGCGCACAATATCGGCGCGCTGCTCAAGGGCGGCGAGCCGGACCAGATCGGCAGCTGGAACGCCGTCTGTCTGGCCGATTTCGGCGACAGCGGCATCGCCTTCATCGCCCAGCCGCAGATCCCGCCGCGCAACGTCAACTGGTCGTCCAGCGGCAAATGGGTGCACCTGGCCAAGATCGGGTTCGAGAAATACTTCCTGCGCAAGCTGCGCAAGGGCACGTCCGAACCCTTCTTCGAAAGCCTGGCGCTCAAGGTCATGGGCATCGACAAGCTCAAGCAGGTCAAGAAGGGCTAGAGCCGCTCCGGCGGGGTTTGCCTCTGCTCGCCGACGCGGCTACTGATGAGCCTGAACGGGCGCGGGCATGAGCTCGCGCCCCAATCTTGCGGGGACCTGGGCAATGTTGGATTTTCTGGTGATTGGCGGCGGGATCGCCGGCATTTCGGCGGGCGCGCGCCTGTCGCATCTGGGTTCGGTCGCCGTGATCGAGCGCGAATCGGCCTTGGGCTACCATGCCTCGGGCCGGTCGGCGGCGCTGTTCGAGGAAAACTACGGCAAGGCCTCGGTCATCGCGCTCAACCGTGCCAGCAAGTCCTATCACCATGAGGCCAATGGCGGCGTGCTCAGCCCGCGCGGCTTCATGCTGGTCGCCACCGCCGACATGGCCGATGCCTTCGCCCAGGACCGCGCGACCATGAAGATGGCCGAGATCACCCCGCAGGAGGCCCGGGACCTGTGCCCGATCCTCGATCTCGGGGTGATCACGCTCGCGGCCTATGATTCCGAGGCCTGGGATATCGACACCGACCGGCTGATCCAGAACTTCGCCCGCGAGATCCGCGGCAATGGCGGGCAGGTGCTGACCCGCGCCGAAGTGACCGCCATTTCGCGCACGCCCGCGGGCTGGCAGGTCACCGCCGGCGATACCGTTCACGAGGCGCGCAACCTGGTCAACGCCTCGGGCGCCTGGGCGGACCGGATCGCGGTGATGGCGGGTCTGCCGGCGCTGGGTTTCACGCCGCTGCGGCGCTCGATGGCGCGCATCCCGGCACCCGATGGCCATGACCCGTCACGCTGGCCGATGATGTTTGGCGCCTCCGAGAACTGGTATTGCAAGCCCGATGCCGGGGCGCTGATCGTCTCGCCGGCCGAGGAAGTGCCCTGCGAGCCCCATGATGCCTTTGCCGACGACATGACCCTGGCCGAGGGGCTGGCGCGCTACGAGGCGCATGTGACCACGCCCGTCACCCGCCTGCTGTCGAACTGGGCCGGGCTGCGCACCTTCGCGCCCGACCGCCAGCTGGTGCTTGGCCCCGATCCGCGCGATGCCTCCTTTGTCTGGTGTGCCGGCCAGGGCGGCTACGGCTTCCAGACCGCGCCCGCTGCCAGCAGGCTGCTGGCCGATCTGGTGGCCGGAAACCCGCCCGAATTCGACGCCGACACGCTGGCCGCGCTCCGGGTCGACCGGCTTCTCTAGGCGACCGCCGCCAGGTATTCCCAGGCCCGCAAGGTGACGAAATTCGCCTCGTCGCGGGCGATGCCTGCTGCCAGGTCGGGAAAGAGCTTGAACAGTTCTTCCCGTTCCTCGGGCGCCAGCACCGCCAGCGCCTCGGGGCCGGGGTGGAAGCTTTCGGTCGGGGTGTCTTCGGCAAAGATCACTTCATGGCGGGCAAAGACCAGATGCACATAGGTGACGCCACCGGCTCCGGGGAAAACCCGGTCGGCGCGCATGTTAGGCGCCTGCGCCATCGCCTTGGCGCGGACAAAGGCCTCGGGGGCGCCGAAGAACAGGTCAAACCGGCTCTGGCTGCACAGGATGCGGTGCTGCGGCGAGACCAGCAGGTCGCGCCCCGGCACCAGCCCGTCGATTGATCCGGCGGCAATGCGCACCGGCCACAGCTCGGCGTCGCGCAACAGCTCGGCCGGCGACAGGTGGCGCTCGTGCTTCATCAACAGCGGCTGCGGCCCGTGATCGAGCGTGTCGACCAGATCGCCGGGCGCCAGCGTCTCGATCAGGCGCGGGCCGCGGGGGGTGCGGATCAAGGTGCCATGGGTCAGGCAGACAATCGAGCTGCCTTGCGTCATGTTGCCGTCGATGCGGGTGCCGTGCACGTCCCACTGGATGGTCTGGCCGGACGCGGCGGGGATGTTGGTCGATGTCGCGCCCGCCGCCGGCCCGCTCACGGCGGTGATGTTGGTGGTGCCGCCGCCGATATCGACAAAGGTCTGCAGAGCCGGGCTTTGGCCGTAGTCCATGAAGGCTACGGCCTCAGCCTCGTTCGTGCCGGTCGTGTGATTGGGATCGGTGACCAGAGTGGCCATCTGAAACACATACCAGCCGGTATTGGGGTCGATCGTCGGGGTGTAGTCCGTCAGGTTGAGGATCGTGCGGATGGTGCCATCGGTCTGGTAGGTGGCAATCTGGAAATCCGCCAGACGCGCCATCTCGGCGGGCGATACCGTGACCTCGACATATTCCGAGACACCGGTGCTGGAAGCCACGGTGTTCTTGTAGTGAATCTCGGAAATGAACGCCATTTGCCGCCTCGTCACCCTCAACAGGCAAGGTCTGGCAGGACAACAAGGCCCGGCCATGGTGCAAATCGGCCGATCATGTGGCGGCGTCGTGGCGATGGGCTGCTCTCATGGCGCCGAACGAAAATGGCGGCCTGAGGCCATTGACGCCTGCGCCATCCGTTCCCAGATCATTTCAGGTGCCCATGCCCGAGAAAAGATCCAGCCGCATTGCCCGTCGGCTCGAACGCCAGTTTCGGGCCCTGGGTCGATTCGCGCCGCAAGTCGAGGCGCCGCTGCGGATCATTCGCGCGCGGAACTGGCTGGTGGTGCGTGTGCCCATCGCCCTGCTGTTCATCGTCGGCGGACTGATGAGCGTCCTGCCCTTCCTCGGCCTCTGGATGCTGCCCGTCGGATTGCTGCTGCTGGCCGTCGACGTGCCCTTCCTGCGCGCGCCGATCTCCGGCGCAATCATTCGGCTGCGCCGCCGGATTCAGGTCTGGCGGCGCTGGTTCACCCGAAGCTGAATCCGGCTCAGCCGTCGATGCGGATCGCCGCGTTGGTCGGGTCGTAGGGGCTGTCCTCGACGATCACCGCATCCCAGAGCTGGCGCAGCATCCGCACCTTGAGCCTGGCGCCGACGATGGCGTGCTCGGGCTTGACGTAGCCCATGCCGATCTGCTTGCCGAAAGCCACCGAATAGCCGCCCGAGGTCAGGCGGCCCACGCGGGTGCCGTCGGCGGCAAACAGCACTTCCTTGCCCCACGGATCGGTGTCATCGGGCCCGTCGATCAGCACGGTGACGCATTTGGAGCGGATGCCGGTCGTGGCCATGGCGTCCTTGCCGTGGAACTCCTTGCCCATGTCGACAAAGCGCGGCAGATCCGCCTCCAGCGGCGTGGCGTCGCGGCCAAGCTCGTTGCCGAAGGCGCGATAGGATTTCTCCTGCCGCAGCCAGTTCTGGGCGCGGGCGCCGACCAGCTTCATGCCATGCGGCGCGCCGGCCTTTTCCAGCAGGTCAAACAGGTAGTTCTGCATCTCGATCGGGTGATGCAGCTCCCAGCCCAGCTCGCCGGTATAGGCGACGCGGATGGCGTTGACCGGGCACATGCCCAGCTCGATCTGCCGGGCCGAAAGCCACGGGAAACGCTTGTTGGACAAGGCGGTATCGGGATCGGCGTCCCTGATGACCGCGCGCAGCACGTCGCGCGACCTGGGGCCGGCAATGGCGAAGACGCCCCATTGGGTGGTCACGTTCTGGCACTCGATCCGGCCAAACTCGGCCTCCTTGTCGGCAATCGCCTTGCGCAGGTAATCGCCGTCGTAATCGGTCCAGGCACCGGCGGAGACGAGGTAATATTCGTCCTCGGCCAGCCGGACGATGGTGTATTCGGTGCGGGTGGTTCCGGCCCCGGTCAGCGCGTAGGTCAGGTTGATCCGGCCGACCTTGGGCAGCTTGTTGCAGGTGAACCAGTCCAGAAACGCGGTCGCGCCCGCGCCCTTGACGATGTGCTTGGTGAAGGCGGTGGCGTCGATCAGGCCCACGCCCTGCCGGATCGCCTTGGCCTCCTCGACCGCATATTGCCACCAGCCGCCGCGCCGGAAGCTGCGGCTGGCACGGTCGTCAAAGCCCTGCGGGGCAAAGTAGATCGGGCGTTCCCAGCCATTGACCTGCCCGAACTGGGCGCCGCGGGCCTTCTGGCGATCGTAGGCGGGGGCGGTGCGCAGCGGGCGCGCCGCTTCGCGCTCTTCATCGGGGTGGTGCAGGATGAAGACATGCTCGTAGCATTCCTCGTTCTTGCGCGCCCCGTATTCGGTGGTCATCCACGAGCCGTAGCGCTTGGGATCAAGGCTGGCCATGTCGATCTCGGCCTCGCCCTCGACCATCAGCTGGGCAAGATAGTAGCCGGTGCCGCCGGCCGCCGTGATGCCGAAGCTGAAGCCCTCGGCCAGCCACATGTTGCGCAGGCCGGGCGCCGGGCCGACCAGCGGGTTGCCGTCCGGCGTGTAGCAGATCGGGCCGTTGAAATCGTCCTTCAGTCCGACGGTCTCCGATGACGGCAGCCGGTGGATCATCGACATGTATTCGGCCTCGATCCGCTCCAGATCGAGCGGGAACAGGTCGGCACGGAAGCTGTCGGGCACCCCGTATTCAAACCGCGCCGGCGCGTTGCGCTCGTAAGGCCCGAGAATCCAGCCGCCGCGTTCCTCGCGCACATACCACTTGGCGTCGGCATCGCGCAGCACCGGGTGCTGGGGGTTGTTCTTGCGCCATTCGACCAGCATCGGGTCGGGCTCGGTGACGATGTACTGATGCTCGACCGGGATGGCCGGGATCTTGATCCCCAACAGCCCCGCCGTGCGCTGCGCATGGTTGCCGGTGGCGGTGACCACATGTTCGGCATGGATCACCATCCGCTCGTCGGAGGCGACAAGATTGCCGCCCTTCTCGATCATCTTCGAGATGGTCACGTCCCAGTGGTCGCCCGTCCAATGGTAGCCATCGACCTGCCAGCGGCGCTCGATCTCCACGCCCAGTTGCCGCGCGCCCTTGGCCATCGCCATGGTGACATCGGCGGGGTTGATGTAGCCGTCCTGCGGGTGGAACAGCGCGCCCTTGAGGTCGTCGCTGCGCACCAGCGGCCAGCGCTCGCTGATCTCTTTCGGGGTCAGGAACTCGTGATAGACATCGCA
>CAUJIU010000140.1 GCA_963205075.1 Pseudomonadota bacterium
GCTGGCCACGCCGCTGCTGGCGGCGCTGGCAATGTCGCTGTCCTCGATCACCGTCACCCTCAACGCCCTGCGGCTGAAATAGGGGGGCGGCGATGAATGTGCTGGCCGTCCTGATCCCGGTCTCGCTCAGCCTCGGGCTGGTCGGCCTGATCGGGTTTCTCTGGACCCTCAGGTCGCGCCAGTATGACGACCCCGATGGCGACAGCGCCCGCATCCTGCGCGACGATTATGACCGCGCGCCGCCGCCGGATGGCGACTGAGACGCAAGGGAACTGCAGGATTTTCGGGGATAACTGGTCGGAGCGAGAGGATTCGAACCTCCGACCCCCTGCTCCCGAAGCAGGTGCGCTACCAGGCTGCGCTACGCTCCGACCGTGGGCTGCGGGGTAACGCCAATGCGTAGCTTTGGCAAGGCGTTATTTGCCCTCTGACGTGCCGGATTTCCCCCGCAAAAGAAAGCCGATGCGCAGGTTGGTTCCGGTCTCGGGGCGGCTGCGGGTCTGCAGCACCGGACGGTTGGCCGAAACATTGGTCCGGCCCTCGCGCAGCACGATGTAGACGCCGCTGGCGATGATGATCGCGGCGCCGATGGCGGTGTTGCGGTCAATGGTTTCGCCAAAGAAGATGAAGCCGTAAACGCTGGCCCAGAGGATCTGCGAATATTGCATCGGCGCCACCGTCACCGCCTCGCCGGTCTTGTAGGCGGCGATGATGACGATGCCGGCAATCCAGCCCAGCGCGGCCATCACCGCCAGCAGGCCGAAATGCTCGACCGGCAGCGGCTGGTAGAAGAAGGCCAGCGCCAGCCCCATCACCACGAAGTTCGCCACCATCGGGTAGAGCATGATCACCACGGGCCGTTCATCGGCGCCGATCTTGCGCACGATGACCGAGGCGAAAGACCCCGCCAGCGCCGCGCCCAGCGCCGCGAGGTGGCCGAGCGTCAACTCGGTCTGCCCCGGCCGCAGCACCACGATCACCCCGATCAGCCCGACAACAACGGCCACGCCGCGCCGGATGCGGATGCGCTCGCCCAGAATCGGGATCGCCAGCAGGGTGATGAGCAGCGGCGAGGCAAACAGGATGGTATAGGTCTGGGCCAGCGGCAGCTGCGAAAAGGCGTAAAAGCCGCACAGCCCGGTGATCAGCGTCGCCAGCGTCCGGAACGCCATCCACCACGGATGCACCGGCAACAGCGTTCCCGGCGTCGGGTCGCGCATGATCATCATCATCGCCAGCGGAAAGCTGAGCAGCGTGCTGAAGAAGATCAGCTCGACCGGCGAATAGAGCCCGCCGAGAAACTTCACGATCACGTCGTTGCTGGCATAGATGCCGAAGGACAGCAGCGCCAGAAGCGCACCCTTTGCATTATGTGACATCGCGGCGCCTCCCCGATTCTGGTCGATCACAAGGTTCTTGTCGGACCGCTAGTTCACTCCGTTTGCCTGCTGCATTTCGCGCACATAGCTGACGATGCTGGCCAGCTCGGCGTCGCTCAGTGCGACTTGCACCGGCGGCATGTCGCCAAACCGCCAGTGGTGGGCGCGCACACCCTGCCGGGCGGCGTTGACAAAGGACTGGTCCGGGTGGTGCCCGGCCCGATAAAGGCTGTGGATCAGCGGCGGGCCGCTGTCGGTTCCGGCAGCGTTGACGCCATGGCAGGATGCGCAAGCGGCGCCGAATGCCGTCCGGCCCATCGCGGCCTCGGCCGACAGCTCGGGCAGGATCACCTGATCTTCGGGCAACGCCGCCTGCGTGTCGGCGCCGGAATGCATCGCACCGGTGACCGGCACGGCGGTCTGCGTCGTCTGGCTGGGACTGGCCAGGAACCAGACGGCAACCGCGGCGGCAAGGACCAGCAAAATGGCGATCATGTAGCGGGGTTTCATTGGCGTTCCTGTTCATGGATGGTCGATGCGGGCATCGTGTGCATCAGAGGCTGGCTTCCAGCGCGGCGACGATGGTGTCACCCATCTGGCTGGTCGAGATCGGGGTGCCGCCTTCGGGGCCCATCAGGTCAGCGGTGCGCGCACCGTCGGCCAGCACCTTCTCGACCGCCTTTTCCAGCCTGTCGGCCTCGGCGCCCTGATCGAAGCTGTAGCGCAGCGCCATGGCGAAGGACAGGATGCAGGCGATCGGGTTGGCCTTGCCTTGCCCGGCGATATCGGGGGCCGAGCCGTGCACGGGCTCGTAGAGCGCCTTGGGGCGGCCATTGGCCATCGGCGCGCCAAGGCTGGCCGAGGGCAGCATCCCCAGCGAGCCGGTCAGCATCGCGGCGCAGTCGGACAACAGGTCGCCAAACAGGTTGTCGGTGACGATCACGTCAAACTGCTTGGGCCAGCGGCACAGCTGCATGGCGCCGGCATCGGCATACATGTGGCTGAGCGCCACGTCGGGATATTCCTCGTCATGCACCTTCTGCACCACTTCGCGCCACAGGATGCCTGACTCCATCACGTTGGCCTTCTCCATCGAGCAGACCTTGTTGTTGCGCCGCCGCGCCAGCTCGAAGGCGGAGCGTGCCACGCGGGCGATCTCGGATTCGGTGTAGCGCTGGGTATTGATGCCCACACGCTCGTTGCCCTCGACGAAGATGCCGCGCGGCTCGCCGAAATAGACGCCCGAGGTCAGTTCGCGCACGATCATGATGTCGAGCCCGGCCACCACCTCGCGCTTGAGCGACGAGAAGTCGGCCAGCGCGTCAAAGCACTGGGCCGGGCGCAGGTTCGAGAACAGGTCCATCTCCTTGCGCAGCCGCAGCAGGCCGCGCTCGGGTTTGACCGAGAAATCCAGGTTGTCGTATTTCGGGCCGCCCACCGCGCCCAACAAGACCGCGTCGGCGGCCTGGGCCTTGGCCATCGTATCGTCGTGCAGCGGGGTGCCGTGCTTGTCATAGGCACAGCCGCCGACCAGATCCTCGGAGATGTCGAAGTTGAGGCCGCGCCGGGAGCCATACCAGCCGATGACCTTCTTCACTTCGGCCATGACTTCGGGGCCGATGCCGTCGCCGGCGAGGATCAGCAGTGAAGGGTTGGTCATTTCAGCATTTCCTTGGTTCTGGGGTTGGCCATCGCCTAGCCGTTTGGCCGCCTAGGGTCAAGAAACCAAGGGCTGCAAACCTTCGGCAAGTGCGTCCCAGACGGCGCGGATGCGCGGGGTGTGGCGCATGGCCTCATGCGCGGTCAGCCAGACTGGCAGACGGGGCAGCGGCAGCCCGAGGTCGATCTCCTGCAAGAGCGGATCGCCGCGTCCGATACTGGTCTGCCCGAAGCCGATCCCGGCCCCGGCGCGCACCAGCGCCCAATAGGCAACGGGATCGTCGACGCGGGTCTTGAACCAGTCACGGTCAACCGTGAGCCCGCCCGCGCGAAAGCCGTCGATGATCGCCGTGTCCCGGTCAAATCCGATAACGTCGTGATCCAGAAGCTCGGCGGGCGATCCGGGCAGGCCGCGGCGGGCGGCGTAGGTTTTCGCGGCAAAGGCCGCCAGGGCGAAATCGCCCAGATGCCGTGTGATCAGGTCCAGCTGATCGGGCCGATACATGCGCACGGCGATATCGGCCTCGCGGTAGAGCAGGTTGCGGGTGTCATCCGAGGGCACCAGTTCAATGGCGATGCGGGGTTCGCGCCGCCGCAGGTCAGCGATGATCGGCGGCAGGTGAAAGGCCGAAACCACCAGGCTGGCGGTGATCCGCACCGTCCCCTCCAGCGCGGCCTGCTGCCCGGCGGCAGTCAGCGCGATCTGGTGTACGGCGTCCCCCATGGACCGCGCCGGCCCGACCAGCGCGGCACCGGTCGGCGTGAGGCTCAGGCCGCGCGGCTGGCGGTGGAACAGTTCGGCCTTCAGCTGCCGCTCCAGGGCCCGGACCTGGCGCCCCAGCGTCGGCTGGCTGGTGCCCATACGCCGCGCCGCGGCTGAAAGGCTGCCGGTCTCGGCCACGGCCAGAAAGGCCTGAACCAGAGACCAGTCGAGGTTGTTCAAAGGATCGTCCATTCATTATTGAATAGATGATCTGCGGATTCATGCAATTACTAAACGCCTGTGACGATGCTAGGTCCGGGTCATCAAGAGGAGGCTGAAATGACCAGAACCGTGTTGATCCTGGGCGCCGGCGGCAAGATCGGCCGCCATTCCGAACGGGCCTTTGCCGATGCCGGCTGGACCGTTCGGCGCTACGTTCGTGGCACTGACATGACCGAAGCCGCCATGGGCGCCGATGTCATCGTCAACGGGCTGAACCCGCCCAACTACCACAACTGGGCCCAGCTGATCCCGCAGATCACCGCGCATGTCCTTGCCGCCGCCAAGGCCTCCGGCGCCACGGTGATCGTCCCCGGAAACGTCTACAATTTCGGCGAGACGCCGGGCATCTGGTCCGCGACGACGCCGCAGCGCCCGACCACCCGCAAGGGCCGGATCCGGGTAGAGATGGAGCAGGCCTATCGGGCCTCGGGCGTGCAGACCATCCTCCTGCGCGCCGGCAATTTCATCGACCCCGACGGCGGCGACACCGTGATCAACATGGTGATGCTCAAGGATGCCAGGCGGGGCAAGATCGCCACCCTCGGTCCGGTCGAGGCGCTCCAGACCTATGCCTACCTGCCCGACTGGGCCCGCGCCGCGCAGTTGCTGGCCGAGGGCCGCGCGACGCTGCAACGCTTCGAGGACATCCCCTTTCCCGGCCTCGCCTTCTCGACCGCGGAGCTGCGGGACCATCTCCAGCGCCTGTCGGGGCGGACCATGCGCATCACCTCGTTTCCGTGGTGGCTGATGACCCTGGCCAGCCCGGTCTGGGAACTGGCGCGGGAACTGCGCGAGATGCGGGGGCTGTTCGCCACCTCGCATCGGCTGGACGGGGCAAGGCTCGCCGGGCTGCTGCCGGAGTTCCGGGGCACGCCGCTCGATCAGGTCCTGATCGGGGCGCTACCAGTCGATATCCGTCCAGACCAGCCGATGCGGGCCGGCGGCCGGCACGTCCTGGCCGAGTAATGCCGCCTCCGGCGTCCCCGGTGCGGGCCAGAACACGCCCGCGCCGGTCACGGCAAGCCCGGATGAGGGCAGGATGTAGCTGACCCTGAGGTTGCCCGGCGCACCATCGGGCCAGTCGGCGGTGTCGAGCGCCGGGTCGCCCGTCTGCCCCGGATCGGCGGCGAGCCTGCCACCCGCGCTTGCCGGGCGGGGATCCTGCAGGCGCGGGTCGGCCAGCAGGGCCACCATCGCCTGCGTGAGGCCATCGCCATCCTCGGGGTCGAGATTGGCATTGCCCACCAGCACGAACGGCCCCGGCTGCACCGGCCCCAGCACCCCGTCGAGGTAAAGCTGCCAGAACCGCACCTCCTCGCGGTTGCGCAGGCCATTGAGGTCTTCGGGCCCGTCAAAGACCGGCGGCGTGGCGGCAAAGGCCATCACCGCCAGGTCACGCCCCGGCACCCTGATGCGGACGACCCAGTGCCCGGTGGATGACAGCCGCTGCACCGCCTGCGCATCAGCCGAGGGAAAGGGTTGGCCATCCCTTAGCGGCAGCACCGCGCCGGGCAGGTCGCGCCAGAGCATGCCGGTGAAGTCCTGCGCCCCCTCGGCATCGATCGGCCAGCGCGACAGCAGCGCCAGCCCGCCATCGCCGGTAAAGCGCCCATAGCCCTGCGCGTCGCGCGGCTCGGCGATGCGGCCGTTGCCGTCCATGTCGAGCCCGGTGGTCACCCCGCTGTTGGGGCGCGGCGCGAAGTGGTGCGGCAGGTCCAGCCCGGCACGCGCCAGCGCCGCGGCAAAGGCACCAAGCGCCACCGCGTCATGGTCATAGTCAAACTCGGTCAGCAGCACGATATCGGGGCGAATCTCCGCCAGTATGGCGATGCTGGCCAGGACCTGCGGATCGTCGCCCGACAGGATGTCATCGAGCAGCAGCCCCGGCCCGTCGCGGCTGAGAGCCGCCCCGAAATTGGCGATCCGGATCGGGTCTGCCTGCGCCGAAGCGGCGAGAATTGCCGCCGTCAGACCACCAGCAAGCCATCGTCCTGCGCCTCGGCATAGGCCTGCCGCCGCGCGTCGCCGATCAGCCGCGAAACCTGCGCCAGGGCGAGGCCGCGCATCAGAAGGCTTGCCGGTAGAAATGCCCATGCCGTCATCGTCCAGATCAGGGTATGCGGATCCGCCAGAGAGATCGGGTTGATCGCATCGGTGGCGAACTTGACCACCGCCGGAATGATGAATGGCAGCAGGAATCCTAAGATAAGGTTAATGGCGCTGTCGCGGTCGAGGCGGGCCACCACGTCGCCGCCCTTGGTCGGATCGAAGGTCGGCAGGTTGACCCAGACGTTGAACGCCTCCGAGCGGCCGGGCCAGCGCTGGCCGCGCAGCATCAGCACGAAGATCGCCAGCGACAGGATCGAGACCAGGTAGCTGATACCTGCCGCCGTCCGCACCGAGGCCAGCAGCTCGACCGGCGAGTCCTTCGGCATCATCAGCACCACGAGGCTGACCGGCGAATAGGGAAAGTCGATCACGTGGCCGACCGCCGAGCCGATCACCCCGAAGAACTCGGTCAGGGTGGTGGGGTCCAGGCGGCTGCGGCAGATCAGGGTCAGGATGAAAACGGTCAGGAACAGCGAGACAAAGCGGATGCGGTTGAAGGGCGGGGCATCGCGGAACTCGACCAGGCTCGGGTAACGGGCGGAGTACTCCGAAATGGTAAAGATGGCGGCCACGATCGCCACCAGCGCGGCGATCTGCATGGTGTCCGAACTGGTTTCGGGCAACAACGCCGACGGAATCGCGATCAGCAGCACCACCAGCGCGGCGCGCAGAATTGCCCCAAAGACCCGTGAAAACACGCTGCCCATCCCTCGATCCGGTCGGGTCGGTACTTTGCCGAACCCTGTTCCAACCTCAGGTCCGCCCTTTCCGGACGAACTGCCTCAACTTGGACACAAAATTGCCCAAATTCGCCAGGCACATCAAGAGCATTGGCTTAGGCTTTGATTCAGGGCGAAAAATCGGGCTTTCAGTGGTGCCGGATTGCAACCATTTGCCACGCATCGCCGCCGAATTGCCACATTTCGCGCCAGCCCCGCCACCGGCCCAAAATCAAGGGCGCCGCACCAGCCATTGCGGTGCGGCGCCCAAATGCGGCTTGGTCTTGTGGTCTCAGACCCAGGGACGCTCGGCGCTGAGGCGCTTTTCAAAGCTGTCGATCGAGGCGGCCTTTTCCATGGTCAGGCCGATATCGTCGAGGCCGTTGAGCAGGCAGTGCTTCTTGAAACCGTCCACCTCGAAGGCAAAGACCTGACCGTCGGAACTGGTGACGGTCTGGCTTTCGAGATCGATGGTCATCCGGGCATTGGCGCCCTTGCGGGCATCGTCCATCAGCACCTCGACCGCCTCCTTGGGCAGCACGATCGGCAGGATGCCGTTCTTGAAGCAGTTGTTGTAGAAGATATCGGCAAAGCTGGTTGAGATCACGGCGCGGATGCCGAAATCCAGCAGCGCCCAGGGCGCATGTTCGCGCGACGACCCACAGCCGAAATTGTCGCCCGCGACGATGATCTGCGATTCGCGGTAGGCCGGCTGGTTGAGCACGAAATCGGCCCGCTCGGAGCCGTCCGAATTGTAGCGCATCTCGTCAAACAGGTTCACCCCCAGCCCCGACCGCTTGATGGTCTTGAGGAACTGCTTGGGGATGATCATGTCGGTGTCGATGTTGACGAGAGGCATCGGCGCGGCAATGCCGGTGATCTTGGTGAATTTGTCCATCTCGGCTCTCCTTACATCATCTCGCGGACATCGGTCAGGTGACCGGTGATCGCGGCGGCGGCGGCCATGGCGGGGGACAGCAGGTGGGTGCGCCCGCCGCGGCCCTGACGGCCCTCGAAGTTGCGGTTGGAGGTTGCGGCGCAGCGCTCGCCGGGGCTGAGCTGGTCGGGGTTCATCGCCAGGCACATCGAGCAGCCGGCAAGCCGCCATTCAAAGCCCGCGTCGATGAAGATCTGGGCCAGCCCCTCCTCCTCGGCCTGCGCGCGCACCAGACCCGAGCCCGGCACCACCATGGCCCGCATCCCGTCCTTGATCTTCTTGCCCTTCAGGATCGCGGCGGCGGCGCGCAGATCCTCGATCCGGCCAGTGGTGCAGGAGCCGATGAACACCGTGTCGATCTGGATGTCGGTCAGCTTCTGGCCGGCGCTCAGGCCCATATAGTCGAGCGAGCGCTGCGCCGCTTCGACCTTGCCGCCGGTGAAGTCCTGCGGGCTGGGCACGCTGCCGGTGATCGGCAGCACATCCTCGGGCGAGGTGCCCCAGGTGACGACGGGGGCGATGTCTTCGGCGCGGATGGTGACCACCTTGTCCCAATGCGCGTCGGCATCGGAATAGAGCGTCTCCCACCAGGCCCTGGCGGCCTCCCACTGGGCGCCCTTGGGCGCGTGGGGGCGGCCCATGCAATAGGCATAGGTCTTTTCATCGGGCGCGATCAGGCCGGCGCGGGCGCCGCCCTCGATGGCCATGTTGCAGACCGTCATCCGGCCTTCCATGGAAAGCTCGCGAATGGCCTGGCCGAAATACTCGATCACGTAGCCGGTGCCGCCGGCGGTGCCGGTCGCGCCGATGACGCTGAGCGTGATGTCCTTGGCGGTGACACCGGGGCGCAGCGAGCCGGTGATCTCGACCTTCATGTTCTTGCCCTTGCGCTGGATCAGCGTCTGGGTGGCCAGCACATGCTCGACCTCGGAGGTGCCGATGCCATGGGCCAGCGCCCCGAAGGCGCCATGGGTGGCGGTGTGGCTGTCGCCGCAGACCACGGTCATGCCCGGCAGCGTCCAGCCCTGTTCGGGCCCGACGATGTGGACGATGCCCTGACGGACATCGGAGACCGGGTAGTAGTGAATGCCGAAATCCTTGGCGTTCTTGTCCAGCGCCTCGACCTGGATCCGCGAATCTTCGGTCATCGTCGCGGCATTGGCGCGGTCGAGCGTGGTGGGCACGTTGTGGTCCGGCACCGCGATGGTCTTTTCGGGCGCGCGGACCTTGCGGCCGGTCATGCGCAGGCCCTCGAAGGCCTGCGGGCTGGTCACCTCGTGGACAAGGTGGCGGTCGATATACAGAAGGCAGGTGCCGTCTTCGGCTTCATGCGCCAGATGGGCATCCCAGATCTTGTCATAGAGCGTCTTGGGGGACATCGGTCCTCTCCGGTAATGGTGTCAGGGGGCAGGCAGACGGCGCGGGATGGCCGCGCGGGGTCAATCGCTCAGATACGCGCGAGGATGGTGCAGGTCGCACCATAAAAGCGCCAGGGCAGGCGCGCGCGGTCATCCATGTCGAATGCATAGGCCATGGCAGGCCAGATACACGCGTTGCCATGCTGCCGCAAGGGCGAGCCTTGAGCGGCTTGCCCCGAATGGCCCACCATGCAAGATGGACTCAAGGGACGGAGACCGGGTTGGAAGAACAGCCGACAGTCGCGGAAGCCGCGGGCGAGATCATCCAGATCTCGCAAGGGCTGTGGACGCAGGCCGAGGTCTTCCTGAACTCGCTGTTGCGGCCCTGGAACGCCTACCAGATCGGCATCGCGGTGGCGATGCTGCTGCTCGCGCATCTGGCGCGCTACTTCATCGAGCCGAGGGTCACCGAATGGCTGCGCACCCGCGAGGGCTGGCCGATGTGGCGCATGCGCTATGCGTTGGTGTTCCGCAACCGGATCCGGCTGATCGTGTTCGTGATCCTGACCTGGATCGCCGTCATGATCCTGCGCGAGGTCACCTGGCCGTCGCGGTCCTACCTGCTGGGGATCATCGCCAATCTGGCGCTGGCCTGGCTGATCGTGGCGCTGGCGACGCGGCTGATCAACAACAACCTGCTGCGCTCCATCGTCCGCTTCGGCTCGCTGACCTGGATCACCCTGAGCATCCTGAACCTGACCGCCGAATTCGAGATGCTGCTCGACTCGATCTCGGTCGATCTGGGCAATGTGCGCATCTCGCTCTGGCTGGTGGTGCAGGGCATCTTCATCCTGGGGCTGCTGTTCTTTGCCGCACGCTTCCTGTCGCGCAATTCGGCCGCCCGCATCCAGAAGAACAAGGACATCAGCCCCTCGATGCAGGTGCTGGCCGTCAAGATGCTGCAACTGGTGCTCTACGGCTCGGCCTTCTTCATCGGGCTGAAGGCGGTCGGGTTCGATCTGACCGGACTTGCCGTCCTGTCGGGTGCCATCGGTGTGGGCCTTGGCTTTGGCTTGCAGAAGGTGGTGTCGAACCTCGTTTCGGGCGTCATCATCCTCTTGGACAAGTCGATCAAGCCCGGCGACGTCATCAGCCTGGGCGAAACCTTCGGCTGGATCAACTCGCTGGGCGCACGCTATGTCTCGATCACCACCCGCGACGGGCGCGAATACCTGATCCCGAACGAGGATCTGATCACCGGGCAGGTGGTGAACTGGTCGCATTCCAACGATTTCGTGCGGCTGGACCTGCATTTCGGCACTTCCTATGCCGACAATCCCCATGATGTGCGCCGCATCGCCATCGAGGCGGCAAATGGCGTCAAGCGGGTGCTCAAGGAGCGCGCCACCGTCTGCCACATCACGGGTTTCGGCGATTCGAGCGTCGATTACGTGCTGCGCTTCTGGATTCAGGACCCGACCGAGGGTCTGACCAACATTCGCGGCAACGTCTATCTGGCGCTCTGGGATGCGTTCAAGGAACACGGCATCTCGATCCCGTTCCCGCAGCGCGAGGTGCGGATGCTGGACGAGCCGGCGCCCGCCAGACCTGCTGACTGACCTGCTGACTGACCCGCCCGCCTAGGCCGCCATCAACGCGGCAAAGACCGGCTCGGGATCGTCGATCTCCACCAGCCGCTTGCGCTCGATCAGCCAGAACCGGGTGCCGACCGCGCGCACGAAGGCCCGGTCATGGCTGACCAGCAGGCAGGAGGCGTCCTTGTCCAGCAATTCGGCCTCCAGCGCCTCCTGCCCCTCGATGTCGAGATGGTTGGTCGGCTCGTCGAGCAGGTAGAAATTGGGGTTGGTCAGCCGCAGCACCAGCATCGCCAGCCGCGACAACTGCCCGCCCGACAGGG
Organism: Pseudomonadota bacterium; assembly: GCA_963205075.1. Classification (GTDB taxonomy): domain Bacteria; phylum Pseudomonadota; class Alphaproteobacteria; order Rhodobacterales; family Rhodobacteraceae; genus KLAP22. Next base: position 11,065 of record CAUJIU010000140.1, read on the forward strand.
CCGAAAGCGGCGCGGTCTGCAGATCGATGCCGATGCCGGCGCCGGCCAGATGCGCCCGCGCGCGCTGGTCGCCAACGTC
>CAUJIU010000141.1 GCA_963205075.1 Pseudomonadota bacterium
CCGCCTGCGCCGGTCGGGCATGACGCTGGCCATCCTGTCCAACGGCTCGCCCGCCATGCTGGACTCGGCGGCGAAATCGGCGGGGATTGCCGGGATGCTCGACGCGGTGCTCTCGGTCGAGGATGTGGGCTGCTACAAGCCTCACATGCGGGTCTATGACATGGTGGCCGAACGGTTTGACTGCACCCAGGGCGAGGTGCTGTTTGTCTCGTCCAACGGCTGGGATGCGGCGGGCGCGGCGGGCTACGGGTTTGCCACCGTCTGGGTCAACCGGCACGGCCTGCCGCCGGACCGGCTCTATGCCAGCCCGCACCGGATCCTGCCGGACCTGACCACCCTGCCCGATCTGGTCTGATGCCCTTTCTTGCGGCGGCAGACGGCACCAGTCTCTATTACGAGGAGTATGGCGAGGGCCCGCCGCTTCTGTGCCTGCCGGGCCTGACGCGCAACTGCCGCGACTTCGACCATGTGGCCCCGCATCTGCCGGGCCTGCGGCTGATCCGCATCGATTATCGCGGGCGCGGCCGGTCGGACCGGGCCGAGCCTACCACCTACACGATCCCGCAGGAGGCGGCCGATGTGCTGGCGCTGCTGGATCATCTGCACATCGACCGGACGGCGATCCTTGGCACCTCGCGCGGCGGGCTGATCGCCTTGGTGCTGGCCGCCACCGCCAGCGACCGGCTGAGTGGCGTGGCGCTCAACGATATCGGGCCGGTGATCGAGCAGGCGGGGCTGGACTCCATCGGCAGCTATCTGGGGCGCAACCCGCCGCAGAAGACCCTGGAGGAGGCGGCAAGGGCGCGCGCAAGACTCTGGTCCGGTGTCGACAATGTCCCGCACGAGCGCTGGCTGGCGGAAGTGGAAAACCAGATCGAGCAGACGCCCGACGGGTTGGTGATCCGCTACGACCCGCGCCTGCGCGATGCGGTTCTGGCGGCGCAGGCCCAGCCCAAGCCTGACCTCTGGCCGCTGTTCGACCTGCTGGCGGGCCTGCCGCTGGCGCTGATCCGGGGCGCCAATTCGGACCTTCTGAGCCCCGCCACCGTGGCCGAGATGGCGCGGCGAAGGCCGGACATGATTTTCGCCGAGGTGCCCGATCGCGGCCATGTGCCGTTTCTGGATGAACCCGAGGCGCTGGCGGCACTGCGGCTCTGGCTGGAGGCAATCCGATGAACATCGACATGATCCGCGCGGCAGAGGTCCGGCTGACCGGGCAGGCGCGGCGCACCCCGCTGCTGAATTCGCCGGCGCTGGACGAGATCGCCGGGCGGCGGGTCTGGGTCAAGGCCGAGTGCCTGCAACGCACCGGCTCGTTCAAGTTTCGCGGCGGCTGGTCGGCGGTATCGGCCCTGCCGCCCGAGGCGCGGGCGCGCGGCGTGGTGGCCTATTCCAGCGGCAACCATGCCCAGGGCGTGGCACTGGCGGCGCGTGGCCACGGGGCGCCCTGCGTCATCATCATGCCCAGGGACGCGCCGGCGGTGAAGATCGCCAATACCCGCGCGCTGGGGGCCGAAGTCATCCTCTATGACCGCGCCACCGAGGACCGCGACCAGATCGGCGCGCAGGTGTCGGCCGGGCGCGGCCTGACGCTGATCCGCCCCTTTGACGAGCCGCTGGTGATTGCCGGGCAAGGCACGACCGGGCTGGAGATCGCCGCGCAGGCCGCCGAGGCTGGCGTAAGCGAAGCTGACGTGCTGGTGCCCTGCGGCGGCGGCGGCCTGTCGTCAGGGATCGCGCTGGCGCTCGGGGCCGAGGCGCCGGGGCTGCGGGTGCGCACCGCCGAGCCGCAGGGTTTCGACGACGTGGCCCGCTCGCTGGCCAGCGGCATGATCGAGCGCAACGCGGCGCTGACGGGTTCAATCTGCGATGCCATCCTCACCCAGCAGCCCGGCACCCTGACCTTCCAGATCCTGCACCGGCTTTGCGGGCCGGGGCTGGCGGTCAGCGACGAGGCCTGCCTGCGGGCGCTGGCTCTGGCCTTCAGCCATCTGCGCATCGTGATCGAGCCGGGCGGCGCGGTGGCGCTGGCGGCGGCCCTGGCCGGCGAGGGGATCGCGGGCGAGGATGTGATCGTAGTGGCCTCGGGCGGCAATGTGGACCGTGACATGTTCATCGACGCGCTGAAGCGGTTCGCGTGAACTCCGGACGGGGATTGGTCGGCGCCATGTCGGAACACTGGATAGAGCGCGGCGAAGTCAGGCTCTACGCCCGGGTTGACGGGCTGGACCACAGGATCGCCCCCACCGTCGTCTTCGCCAATTCGCTCGGGACCGATCTGCGGCTCTGGCACAAGGTGCTGCCACTCCTGCCCGATGGGCTGCGGCTGGTCCGCTACGACATGCGCGGGCATGGGCGCTCGTCGGTGCCGCCCGCGCCCTACTCCATGGGCGCGCTGATCGGCGATGCCGAGGCGGTCTGCGATGCGCTGGCGGTGCGGGACTGCGTGCTTGTCGGCATGTCGCTGGGCGGCATGGTGGCGCAGGGGCTGGCGGTCAAGCGGCTCGATCTGGTGCGCGCCATGGTGCTGGCCAATACCGCCGCCAAGGTCGGCACGCCGGAACTCTGGCGCACCCGGATCGAGGCGGTGCGCGCAGGCGGGGTCGCGGCGGTGGCCGATGCGGCCATGGAGCGCTGGTTCAGCCGCGGCTTTCGCGGCACGCCCGATGCCGCGCCCTGGCGCGAGATGCTGACCGCCACGCCGGCCGAAGGCTATATGGGCGCCTGCGCCGCGATTGCCGGGACCGATTTCTACACCCCCACATCCGGCCTGCGCCTGCCGACCCTGGGCATTGCCAGCAGCGAAGACACCTCGACCCCGCCCGATCTGGTGCGCGAGACGGTGGACCTGATCCCCGGCTCGCAGTTCAGGCTGATCCGCAAGGTCGGCCACCTGAGCTGTGCCGAGGACCCGATTGCCTTTGCCGAGATCCTGACCGGGTTTCTGGAAGGCCAGGGCCTTGTCTGACTTCCTGCTGGTGCACGGGTCCTGCCATGGTGCGTGGTGCTGGCAGGACACCATCCGCGAGATCGGGCGGCTCGGCCACCATGCCCGCGCCATCGACCTGCCCGATCATGGGACCGGGCCCGGCGCGCAGGTGACACTTGACGATTACGCCCGCGCCATAGTGGCCGCCATCGCCACTCCGGTGATCCTTGTGGGCCATTCGGCGGGGGGCTTTGCCATCGCGGCGGCAGCGGAACTGGCGCCGGAAAAGATCGTGCGGCTGGTCTATCTCTGCGCCTATGTGCCAAGGGAGGGCATGACGCTGGCCGATCTGCGCCGCTCGGCGGTCGAACAACCGCTGATCGGGGCAATCCGGCTGGCCCCGGATCGCCAGTCCTTCACCATCGACCCGCAACTGGCGCGGTCGCGCTTTTACGCGGACGTCCCGCCCGACGCCGCCGACCGGGCGGTGTCCATGCTCCGGCCGCAGCCGGTGCTGCCGCAGGAGACCGCGCTGACACCAAGGCACTCGCTGGCACTGCCGCGGGATTACATCCGCACCAGCCGCGACAACGCGGTGCCATTGGCGCTGCAAGAGGCCATGTCAGCGGGGTTTGACCGCGATTGCATCCATTTCATGCCGACCGATCATTCGCCGTTCCTGTCGGACCCGGCCGGGCTGGCTGGCCTGCTGACGCGGATCGCTGCAAAGTGACCTTCGGGTAAGCCCCGGCGCTTGCCTTTTGGATTGAAGGGGTTATCTCTGCCCGGGCGGCGCTGGAGCGCCTGAGAGAGCTCATGTCAAACCGGCTGCCGATCCTGTTCATCTTCATCACCGTGGTCATCGACGCGATGGGGATCGGCCTCATCCTGCCGGTGATGCCGGACCTGATCCAGGAGTTGAACGGCGGCACCATCGGCACGGCGGCGGTCTGGGGCGGTATTCTTGCCACCGCCTTCGCCATCATGCAGTTCGGCTTTGGGCCGACCATCGGCAACCTGTCGGACCGGTTCGGCCGGCGCCCTGTGCTGCTGGTCTCGCTTCTGGTCATGGGGCTCGACTACCTGGTCATGGCGGTGGCGGGCACCATCTGGCTGTTGCTGGCGGGCCGCATTGTCGGCGGGATCACGGCGGCCACGCATTCGACCGCGTCGGCCTATGTCGCCGATATCTCCAAACCCGAGGAAAAGGCCGCCAATTTCGGCCTGATCGGCGCGGCTTTCGGGGTGGGTTTCGTGCTGGGGCCGCTGATCGGCGCGGTTCTGGCCCAGTACGGCACGCGCGCGCCGTTCTTCGGCGCCGCGGCGCTGGCCTTCGCCAACCTTGCCTTCGGCTATTTCGTGCTGCCCGAGACGGTCACCGACCGCATCCGCCGCGCCTTTGAATGGAAGCGCGCCAATCCGCTCGGCGCCTTCCGCCATGTCGGGGCGCTGCCGGGGCTCAGACGGATGATGCTGATGATGTTCCTCTACGGCGTCGCCTTCTTTGTCTATCCGGCGGTCTGGGCCTATTTCGGGCATGAACGCTTCGGCTGGGGGCCGGGGATGATCGGCCTGTCGCTGGCGGCCTACGGCATCTCGATGGCGGTGGTGCAGGCGGCGCTGATCCGCCCGGTGCTGGCCCGCATCGGCGAGCGCAACGCGGTCATCGTCGGCCTGTGGATCGAGGTCGTCGGTTTCCTGGTGCTGGGCTTCATTTCCAACGGCACTGTCGCGCTGATATTCACCGTCCTTTCGGCGCTCGGCTCGATCGCCGGTCCGGCGCTGCAATCGATCATGTCGCGCACCGCGCACGACAACCAGCAGGGGGAGTTACAGGGCACGCTGGCGGCCATCAATGCGATTGCCGTGATCGTGGCGCCGCTTTTGATGACGCAGATATTCTGGTATTTCACCTCCGGTGGCCCGCATTTCTACATGCCCGGCGCGCCCTTCATCCTGTCCGCCGGCCTGACGCTGGTCTGCATCTGGCTGTTTCAGACGTCCGAGGTAGCAAAGGCGCGGGCCTAAAGACGACGATGCGGGTCGGTTTCCGGCTTGCGATGGCGGCATGCCGGCCTCAGGTTGCGTGGAACGCCGCCCAAACAGGATCAAACCCATGCCCAGGATCAAAGCCGCCGTCTGCCACGAATTCGGCAAGCCGCTGACCATCGAAGACGTCGAGCTGCGCGCTCCCCAGTCGGGCGAGGTCGAGGTCACGCTGGCTGCAGTCGCCATCTGCCACTCCGACATTTCCTATGCCGAAGGTATCTGGGGCGGCTCGCTGCCGGCGGTCTACGGCCATGAGGCGGCGGGCAAGATCACCGCGCTGGGTGACAATGTGCGCGGGCTGGCCCTTGGCGACACCGTCGTGGTGACGCTGATCCGGGCCTGCGGCACCTGCCCCTCCTGCGCCTCGGGCAGGCCGACCATCTGCGACACGCCCTATGACGGCGACCACGGCCCGCTCAGGACCGCCGCCGGTGGCAAGCTGCATCAGGCCATGGCCTCGGGGGCGTTTGCCGAAAAGGTGGTCGTGGACCAGAGCCAGATCGTCAGGATCCCGGCCAGCGTGCCGCTCGATTCCGCCTCGCTGCTGGCCTGCGGGGTCATCACCGGCGTCGGGGCCGTGACCAACGCCGCCAACCTGCGCCCCGGTCAGGACGCGGTGGTGATCGGGGCCGGTGGCGTTGGACTGAACGCCATCCAGGGTGCGCGCATCGCCGGGGCCCGCCGGATCGTCGCCGTGGACATGTCCAAGGAAAAGCTGGAGATCGCCAAGGAGTTTGGTGCCACCGACGGTGTGCTGGCAACCTCGGGCGAGCCGTGGCTGCGCGCCAAGGTGATGATGGGGCGCGGCGCGGACGCGGTGTTCGTGACTGTCGGCGCCATTCCCGCCTTCGATACCGCCCCGAACTACCTGGCCAAGGGCGGCAAGGTCATCATGGTCGGCATGCCGCATTCCGGCGCCATGTCGAGCTACGAGCCGGTGACCATCGCGGCGCTGGGTCAGGGCCTGGTCGGGTCCAAGATGGGCGACGCGGTGATCAAGCGCGACATCCCCTGGATGGTCGATCTCTACGGACAGGGGCGCCTCAAGCTCGACGAGCTGATCTCGGGGCGCTGGCGGCTCGACCAGATCAACGAGGCCATCGCCGACACCAAGTCCGGCAGCGCCCGCCGCAATGTCATCGTGTTCTGACCGCCGTGCGGTCAATCAATCCTGAAATCGTCCCAGTCATAGGCGGCGATGCCCTGTGTCTGCCGCCCGCCGGTCTTTCGGAACATCTGGGTCGAGGGCCAGTTGCCCGATCTGGTGGCGGCCCAGATGCCTTCGCAGCCCAGCTTGCGCGCCCTGGTCAGCAATGCGCGCACCATGCGGGTGCCGATCTCCTGCCGCATCCAGAGCTTCGCGACCCGAACATCCACGATCTGAAAGGTCTGCGGCCGGTCCGGGTGCAGGACAACCGTGCCATAGGCCATGCCGATGATCTGGCCCATGGTGATGGCGACAACCATGGGCTGGTCATCCCGCCCCAGAAACCCGGCGACATGCTCGGGGTCGGGCATGTTCCTGAACACCGCCTTGCCCGCCATCCCGATCAGTTCGGCATCCTCGGGCCCGGCGAGGCGAATGGTGATATGGTCGTCCAAGATACACTCCACTGAAGGGGGCTTTCCGATGAAACTGGCTGAACTCGACGTCATTGTCACCTCCCCACCTGCCCCGGGCTGGGGTGGGCGTTACTGGATCTTTACCAAGGTCACGACCGATACCGGCATTGTCGGCTATGGCGAGTGCTATGCCTCGTCGGTCGGCCCGGAGGCGATGACCGCGGTCATCCGCGACGTGTTCGAGCGGCACATGGCCGGGCAGAACCCCGAGGATATCGAGCTGATGTTCCGCCGGGTCTATTCCTCGGGCTTCACCCAGCGGCCCGACCTGACGGTGATGGGCGCCTGGTCAGGGCTGGAGATCGCCTGCTGGGACATCATCGGCAAGGACCGGGACCGGCCGGTGCATGCCCTGATCGGCGGGCGGGTCAATCACCGGATCCGGGCCTATACCTACCTCTACCCGACCGCGCCGAGCCACAAGCTGCCCGACTTCTGGGTCGATGCCGACATGGCGGCCGAAGCGGCGGTGGCGATGGTGGAAAAGGGCTATACGGCGGTCAAGTTCGACCCGGCCGGGCCTTACACGATCCGCTCTGGCCATATGCCGGCCCTGTCCGACATCTCGCGCTCGGTGGCCTTCTGCAAGGCGGTGCGCGAGGCAGTGGGCGACCGCGCCGACATCCTGTTCGGCACCCATGGCCAGTTCTCGACCGGCGGCGCGATCCGTGTCGGCGCCGCGATCGAGCCCTATTCGCCCCTGTGGTTCGAGGAACCCATTCCGCCCGACAACCTGCCCGAGCTGGCCAGGATCGCCGCCGCGGTGCGCATTCCGGTCGCCACCGGCGAGCGGCTGACCACCAAGGCCGAGTTCGCCGAGGCGCTGCGCCACGGCGTCTCGATCCTGCAACCGGCGCTGGGGCGCTCGGGCGGCATCTGGGAGGGCAAGAAGATCGCCGCGCTGGCAGAGGCCCATAACGCGCAGATGGCCCCGCATCTCTATGCCGGGCCGGTCGAATGGGCGGCCAACGTCCAGCTTGCGGCCTCGATCCCCAACATCCTGATGGCCGAAACCATCGAGACCGATTTCCACAAGGCGCTGATCCGGGGCACGCTGACGGTCGAGGGCGGCTACATTCCCGTGCCGACCGCGCCAGGCCTCGGGATCGACTTCGACGAGGATCTGGCACGCGCGCATCCCTTTTCGGGCGAAGGCCTGCACCTGCAGATGCAGGAGGCTCCGGTCAGCTATCACGAGCAGAATGTCTTCGAGGGCGGGGCGCCGTCCAGGACCTGACCTAGTCCGAGGCCCGCTCCCGCAACAGCTTGCGCGCGGCGCGCATGCCGCGCGTGGTGTCCATCTGGGTCATGATGCGAAACCAGCGCTCTTCCTTGCCGGTCAGGCGTGCGCCCCAATAGCGCAGGTTCTGACGGATCTGGAACGGCGAGGACGACTTCTCGCTCAGCGGAATGCCGCAGAGCACATGTTCGGCGCCCTGCCCGAAGAAATGGCGGCGCAGGTGCTCGATCGTCAGCCGCTTGGCCTCGATCCAGTGCAGGACATGGGCCTGCGGCACCCAGTAGCCGCGTGCGCCCGACTCGATCATGCGCATCAGGAATTCGGTTTCCTCGCCGCCGACCTGATGGCCTTTCCACCCCGGCCCGAGATCGGCGCCGCGCCCGAGCCCCTCGATATAGCGGATACCCTTGGTTGCGGACTTGCGCAGCGACATGTTGCAGCCATAGGGCACCCGGTCGCGGCGCGGTGGCAGCGGCATCGGATCAGGCCCGAAATCGAGCTGGGCATAGACCCAGGGCGACTGCTTGAGGACCATCTGCACCCAGTGCGGCGGGTCGATCTCGAACCTGGCAGTGCTGCGCCCGGCAAAGAACGCCGCTTCCGGCACCCTGACCGAGGCTTCGGCATGGGCCCGGATGGTGCCGGGCTCGACCTCGGTGTCATCATCGAACCAGACGGTGAATTCGGTCCCGGCCTCGTCAAGCAGCCGGTTGCGGGCAATGGCCACGCCCGGTCGCGGTTCGGCCACCCAGCGAACCGGCACCCCGGGCACGTCGATGGCCGCCGAAATGTCCGCCGAGCCGCTGAGCACCACGACGACCTCGTCCACCAGTTGCATCCCTTCGGGATCTCTGGCCAGAGACTCGAGGTAGCGTCGCAACGGTTTCGGCCTGCCGCGAGTCGGCGTCAGGATCGTGATCCGAGGAAGTGACATATGGTCGCAGCTTTCGTTGGTTGGGCGTTGTCACTTGACGGCGGCAACCGTGGTACGGGCCAAAATCGCAGACCTATCCCAGAATGCAAGTCGTCCGGCCGGTTGCGGCGGTAACTTTCATGTTCGAAACCGCAGATTGTCCCGCGACAGGTCCGCCACCGTTGGGCATCCCATCAGCCGCATGTCGCGTTCGACCTCGGCTCTCAGCGTTCCCAGCGCCCGCTCGACTCCGGGCTGACCGGCGGCCGCCAGCGCGTAGAGATAATAGCGCCCGATGCCGACCGCCTTGGCGCCCAGCGACAGCGCCTTGACGACATGGGTCCCCCGCTGGATGCCGCTGTCCATGATCACGTCGATCTTGTCGCCGACGGCGTCCACGATCTCGGCCAGCTGGTCGAACGGGGCCCGCGATCCGTCAAGCTGGCGGCCGCCATGGTTGGACAGCACGATGCCGGTGCAGCCGATCTCGACCGCGCGCCGGGCATCGGCGACCGACATGACGCCCTTGAGGCAGAACTGCCCGTCCCAGAGCGCCACCATCTCGGCCACGTCGTCCCAGGTCATGGAAGGATCAAGCATTTCAGTAAAGTAGCGCCCGATCGACATGGCGCCGCCGCTCATGTCCACATGTTCATCCAGCTGCGGCAGCTTGAAGCCTTCGTGGGTCACGTAGTTGATGCCCCAGAGCGGCCGGATGGCGAATTGCACCATGCCGCCCAGCGTCAGGCGGAACGGGATCGAAAACCCGGTGCGCAGGTCACGCTCGCGGTTGCCGCCGGTGATGCTGTCGACGGTCAGCATCATCACGTTGACGCCGGCCTCCTTGGCGCGCTGCATCATCGCCCGGTTCAGGCCGCGATCCTTGTGGAAGTAGAACTGGTAGACCTGCGGCGTGTCATGGGCCTTGCGCAGCTCTTCCAGACTGACGGTGCCGAGCGAGGAGACGCCGAACATGGTGCCGAACTTCGCCGCGGCGGCAGCCACGGCGCGCTCGCCCCGGTGATGAAACAGCCGCTGCAACGCGGTGGGCGAGCAATAGAACGGGGTGGCGAGCTTCTGTCCCATCACCGTCACCGACATGTCGATCTGATCGACCCCGCGCAGCACGTTGGGGACCAGGTCACACTCATCAAACGCGGCGCTGTTGCGCCGGTAGGTCACCTCGTCATCGGCGGCCCCGTCGATATAATTGAAGATCGGGCCCGGCAGACGCCGCCGCGCAAGATCGCGATAGTCATGGAAATTGTGGCAATGCTTCAGGCGCATCGGGGGTTACGGCCTCTTGCTGGCGGCGCGATGTCGTTCTGGCGATCCCGACAAAATGACATGCGTTTTTCCATTGCAACAGCGTGCTGCATTGCGGCGTAAAATACCCACCCATTGATTCGCAAGGCGAATCTCTAGGGGCAGCAAAACATCGGGCAACCTCTGAACGCTGGTGCCGCCAGCGCAGACCGAAGGCTGATGCGAAACTATTAACCCGCCGGGATGCGCAAAGCCAGACACTGGCGAGCCAGGTATTGCTAACGTTTGGCGCCTTTACACCCACCACTATTCCCGTTCAGGGGCTTTACACACATTTATACACAACGAGGCATTGACTCTGCCGCTCGGTGTGTGTATTTTTTTACACATGGAGCGGAGCAGCAAGAACATCATCAGGCGGCTTGAGTCTGAAGGTTGGGTGTTGCGCGCAATCAAGGGGTCGCACCACCAATTCACAAAGGGCGACAAGCGGTTGACGGTGCCGCACCCAAAGAAGGATCTGCCGAATGGTACGGCGCGGCAGATAGCAAAGACCGCAGGCTGGATTTGATCCGGCCTGAGGCGTCACACGAAAGGGGTATGCGCAATGGCCATGTATTTCGCAGTTGTCGAAAAGGACCGGGAAAGCGCTTATGGCGTCTGGTTCCCTGATGTTGAGGGGTGTTTTTCGGCCGCTGACGACGAAGGGGAGGTCATGAAAAATTCAATCGAGGCACTCGGCCTGCATCTTGAGGACGTTGAAGATCTGCCGATGCCGCGAAGCCAAGCCGCCATTGTCGCGGACAGGGAAGTCAAAGATGCGTTGGCAAATGGTGGATATCTGATCTATGTGCCGCTCCTGCTCAATCTGGGGCGTCAGGTCCGGGTCAACATCAGCATCGACAAGGGCGCGCTGGATGCCATTGATCAGGCCGCTGGGCTGCGGGGCATGTCTCGGTCGGCGTTCATTGCTCAGGCCGCACGGCGAGAAATCGAGGATGCAGCCTAGTTGGAAAATTCGACCGCGGTAGTGTTCATCTGAGGATCGCCAGGTTACCAAGGCCGGTATGTAAAACGACACTGTCCAAGCGGTAAACCGGGGCTTTTATGGTTTAGAATCAGCAGATTGCCTTTTGGGTGGCGATCCCGGGAGGACTCGAACCCCCAACATCCTGATTAGAAGTCAGGTGCTCTATCCAGTTGAGCTACGGGACCGCTGCCGGTCCCTTAGCGCCAACACTGCCACGGGACCAGTGATTTCTGGAGCTTCAATGGGTCCAGACGCCGCGGCGCCCGGTGGCGAAGTTTTCGCCGTAGCCGCCGGGGCGGATGTTGGGCTGGCGCGAATTGGGCTCCTGCACGATGGCCTCGATGCCATTGGCGGCGGCATAGTCGAGCGCGGCCTCCTTGCTCTCGAACCGCAGCCGGACCTGCGACCGGGTATCGCTCGACGAGGTCCAGCCCATCAGCGGGTCAACCTCGCGGGCGCTGGCGGGGGCGAATTCCAGCACCCAGTCATGGGTCTTGGCCATGCCTGACGACATGGCGGTCCTGGCAGGTTTGTAGATGCGCGCGGCCATGCAGGCTTTCCTCTTTTTCCGATCCGCCCCCTTATCGAATATCGCGTTTGGCCGGGCAAGGGCGATCTGGTCGCAGAGTGCTGACAAACCCTGTCAGCAGCCGGGGTTGTGGCGGAACAAAAAGAGGACAATCCTGCGCATGTCCCAGGGAATCGCTTTCGTGCACAACAATTCACCCGATCACATGCCGCCGATCGACCGCATCGCCACCGCTTCGCCGGCGCGCGAAAAGCTCGAGGGCGGGCGGCGCTTCGTGCTGCATACCGAGTTCGAGCCGGCCGGGGACCAGCCCACGGCCATTGCCGAGCTCAGCCAGGGCCTGACCGCAGGCGAGCGCGACCAGGTGCTGCTGGGCGCGACCGGCACCGGCAAGACCTTCACCATGGCCAAGGTGATCGAACTGACCCAGCGCCCGGCGATCATCCTTGCCCCCAACAAGACGCTGGCGGCCCAGCTTTACGGCGAGTTCAAGGGCTTCTTTCCCGAAAACGCGGTCGAGTATTTCGTCAGCTACTACGACTACTACCAGCCCGAGGCCTATGTGGCGCGGTCCGACACCTATATCGAGAAGGAAAGCCAGATCAACGAACAGATCGACCGCATGCGCCACTCGGCCACGCGGGCGCTTCTGGAGCGGGACGATGTGATCATCGTCGCCTCGGTCTCGTGCATCTACGGCATCGGCTCGGTCGAGACCTATTCGGCCATGACCCAGGACCTGCATGTCGGGCGGGAATATGACCAGCGCAAGGTGATGGCCGACCTGATCGCGCAGGCCTATCGGCGCAACGACCAGGCGTTTCAGCGCGGCAGCTTCCGGGTGCGGGGCGACAGTCTTGAACTGTGGCCCGCCCATCTCGATGACCGGGCGTGGAAGCTGTCCTTCTTTGGCGAGGAGCTTGAATCGATCACCGAATTCGACCCGCTGACCGGCGAGCGCACTGACAGCTTCGACAAGATCCGCGTCTATGCCAACAGCCACTACGTGACCCCGCGCCCGACCATGCAACAGGCGATCAAGGGCATAAGGGCAGAGCTGGCGGTCCGCCTCAAGCAGCTGGTCGATGAGGGCAAGCTGCTGGAAGCGCAGCGGCTGGAACAGCGCACCGCCTTTGATCTGGAGATGCTGGAAGCCACCGGGGTCTGCAACGGCATCGAGAACTATTCGCGCTACCTTACCGGGCGCGCGCCCGGCGAGCCGCCGCCGACCCTGTTCGAGTTCATCCCCGACCATGCCATCGTCTTTGCCGATGAAAGCCATGTTTCGGTGCCGCAGATCGGCGGCATGTATCGCGGCGACTACCGGCGCAAGTTCACGCTGGCCGAATACGGCTTTCGCCTGCCCTCCTGCATGGACAACCGCCCGCTCAAGTTCGAGGAATGGGATGCGATGCGCCCGCAATCGGTGTTTGTCAGCGCCACCCCCGCTTCGTGGGAGCTTGAGCAGACCGGCGGCGCCTTTACCGAGCAGGTGATCCGCCCGACCGGGCTGCTGGACCCGCAGGTCGAGATCAGGCCCGTGGAAACCCAGGTCGATGACCTGCTGGACGAGGTGCGCAAGGTGGCCAAGGCCGGGTTCCGCACCCTGGTCACCACCCTGACCAAGCGCATGGCCGAGGACCTGACCGAATACATGCACGAACAGGGCATCCGCGTGCGCTACATGCATTCCGACATCGACACCATCGAGCGGATCGAGATCCTGCGCGACCTGCGGCTGGGCGCCTTTGACGTGCTGGTGGGCATCAACCTGCTGCGCGAGGGGCTGGATATTCCCGAATGCGGGCTGGTGGCGATTCTGGATGCCGACAAGGAGGGGTTCCTGCGGTCAGAAACCTCGCTGGTGCAGACCATCGGGCGCGCGGCCCGCAACGTCGAGGGCCGGGTCATCATGTATGCCGACCGGATCACCGGCAGCATGGAACGGGCGATGAAAGAGACCGACCGCCGCCGCGCCAAGCAGATGGCCTACAACGCGGCCAACGGCATCACGCCGCAGACGGTGAAGAAGAACGTCGAGGATATTCTGGCCGGTCTCTACAAGGGCGACGTGGACATGAACCGCGTTACCGCCAAGATCGACAAACCGCTGCACGGCGCCAATCTGGAAACGGTGCTCAACGGCTTGCGCACCGACATGCGCAAGGCTGCCGAAAACCTCGAATTCGAAGAAGCCGCCCGCCTGCGCGACGAGATCAAGCGGCTGGAAACCGTCGATCTGGTGATCTCGGACGACCCGCTGGCCCGCCAATACGCGGTCGAGAAGGCGGTGGAGGAAAGCTCACGCGCCAGCGGACGTTCGACCGCCGGCCGGGGCGGGATGCATGGAGGCAAGGCCCGGCCGGCGCGGCGCGGCCGCTAGGGCGGGCCGTCAGCCGTCCGGACCTATATCGGTCGGACATTCCGGCGGGCCGGGGTCTGGGGTTGAGCAGGGATTGGGCGGATAGGTCACGATGACCCAGTGCACGAAATCCGCGCGGCCTCTGCCGGGCGGCAGGAAGCCACCCGACATCGCCGCCGAAATCAGCGCGCCGCGTGTCTCTCGTCCAGAGTTCTCGGTGCCACCCGATATGGCTTGCAGCGGGAGCGATGCCAAAGCCAGAACGGCAATCATCATCTTCATTGCGTCACCTCAGGCTATCTGAATTCGCAGCCACAGGGGCGGAACTGGCGCCGAGTCGCCGCGCGGAAATGGTCTGCCTGACCGGGCATTCGGTCAATGATTATCAAGGGCCGCCAGTTATCGTCGGGCGGGCAGCCATGTGTGGCTAAACACAGCATTCCTCGCCTGGTGCGCCCCGGACATCAACCTGCGACATTTTGGCACGGCGGCTGCGGCGCTCGGGTGTCAGCCGCCGCACGCCACCGGATAGGTCAGCCGCAGCGGGCTTGCCGGATAATCCGCTGCGGGGTCAAAGCAGGTGACGCGGCCCGCGCCGCCGACCCACATCAGGTTCGGGTCGATCGGGTCCAGCGCCCGGCCCGGCCGCCCGCGCCGATACTCGAAATGCAGGTGCGAGATGCCGGCGGCCAGCGCCCCGGTCCTGCCCACCGCGCCGATGGGCTGGCCGCGCGCAACCCTGTCGCCCACCGCCACCAGCCTGGCGCTCAGGTGCTTGTAGACCGTCTGCACCTGCGCCCCGGTCTCGTCGAACCCGTGGTCGATGACCAGCACGTTGCCGTAGAGCGGATCGGTGGTCGAGGCGACAACCTGCCCGTCCAGCGGCGCAATGGCCTGCGTGCCCACCGGCGCCCAGACATCCAGCCCCAGATGCCCAAGGGCGTTGAACTGCTGCGAGATCGAGGGGGCATCGGCGGGCATGACAACGGCAAGCCGCGCCGGCGCCTCGCGGCTGTAGGGCGCCCAGTCGCCGTCCGGCGCGATGATGCAGGCCGACAGCATCAGGCAGGCCAGCACCGCGCGGGTCTGTCGTCCGGCTGACAGCAACTTCGCCATGGCTCGCTCCGGTTTCCGCGCCTGCCGGCATCAGTCTCGATCAACCGGCGGCCTTGGGCAAGCGGTCTGACCCATGCCCTCAGATTTCCAGCTGCAACCTGCCGGCCCGGCTGACGCCGCCTTTGACCAGATGCCCCGGCTTGCGCACTTCGGGGAACCGCTCCGCCCAGTCGCGATAATGGTCATTGGTGACGATCCGCGCCTTCAGGCTGCGGGCGGCGCGCAGCAGGTAATCGTCGGCGATGGTGCCCTTGGGCACCACCAGCACCTGATCGGCCGGCAAACCCAGCAGCAGCGCCAGTTCGGCGTCATCCTGATAGCGCCCGATCAGCTTGTAACCGACGCTGGCGTCAAAGATCACGCCGGGCTTGAACCCACGCGCGCGCAGGTCCTGCACCACGCGTGACACCGTCTCCAGCTTTGGCTCCTCGTCGTGCCAGAACATGACGTTGGAGCCGTCGACAAGGATCCGGGGCAGCTCGGGTTCCCGAGGGGCGGCCCGGCGGCGATAGAGCCACAGGCGCACCAAAAGCAACGCCGCGACCATGACACCCAACCAGACCGTCTCCGCCATGATGCCCTGCCGCCTGCAACCTCAGCGGAGGTTAGCCAGCGACCGCTGGGGTTGCAAAGCGAAAACGGCTTCGTGCCGCGCGCGGGGTCGCGGCTTGCGTCAGAATGTCTCGGCCACCTCGTACATCACCGGCTCGAAGCTCTTGCACAGCTCGTTGATGCGCCGGTTGCGGATGCGCATTTCGGTGGTGCGCAGCATCGCCTGAAAATCCTCGCGCCGCTGCCATTGCGAGTAGTTGGCGATGCGGGTCTGGGCGTCATTGACGTGCAGCCCCGCCGCGACGAAACCCGGCGCGTGCGAGATGACTTCCGCATAGGCGGCGCGCAGTTCGTCAAGCAGGTCCTCGCAGGTTCCGGGCGTGACCTCGAAGGTGGTGATGACCGTCTGGCGGGTCTTGTCCTTGGTGATTGTCGGCATGGCGGTTCCTCCACAGTGATTGGCCCCAGTAAGCCACAGCCCGAGCGATTCCCCTAGCCGATCCTGCGCGGTCAGCGCTAGTCTGGAGCCATGAGCAGCCAGGACGCCTACAAACCCGCCCAGATCGCCGATCTCATCGAGGATGCCGGTGTCGCCAAGGCCCGGTTGCCCTGGGCGCAGATGCTGGTGCTGGCCGCGCTGGCCGGGGCCTTCATCGGCTTTGGCGCGGCGGCCTATACCATGGTCATGACCGGGGCCGATGCCAGCTATGGTCCGGCGCGGCTCATGGGGGGCGTGGTGTTCGCCATGGGCCTGATCCTGGTGATCGTCGGCGGGGCGGAACTGTTCACCGGCAACGCGCTGATGGTGATGGCCGCGGTGGACGGGCGCATCTCTGGCGGGCAACTGCTGCGCAACTGGGGCGTGGTCTATCTCGGCAACCTGGTCGGCGCGGTCGGGCTGGCGGTGGTCTTTGGCTTCAGCGGGCTGCTGGACGGGCCGATGGGCGAAACCGCCCAGCGCATCGGCCAGGCCAAGGCGGCGCTGCCGCCGCTGGAGGCCTTCGTGCGCGGCGCGCTGTGCAATGCGCTGGTCTGCCTGGCGGTCTGGCTGACCTTCGCCGCGCGCGACGCGACCGGCAAGATCCTGGCGCTGCTATGGCCCATCGCCGGGTTCGTGCTGCTGGGACTCGAGCATTCGGTCGCCAACATGTTCTTCTTCCCGCTGGCCCTGGCCGCGGGCGCCGAGATCCCGGCCCGCAGCATGGGCGCGAACCTGCTCTGGGTGACGTTGGGCAATATCGCCGGGGGCGCGGGTGGGGTGGCCCTCGCCTATCGCTTTGCCTTCCACGGCCCCGGTCGTTGAACGGCGCCTAGCGGATCACATGCACCGCGCAAGGTGCGTGGCGCACCACCCGCGAGGCGGTCGAGCCGATGAAGTAGTCACTCAGCCCCGGCCGGTGCGAGGCGATCACGATGCAATCGACGCCGTTCTCGTCCGCCCATTCGGTGATGGTGCGGCCCGCGTGGCCGTTGACCACCACGCCCCTGCCGCCCGGCAGGCCGGACGCGCGGGCATCCAGATCGGCCTGAAGGCTCTTGCGGCTGCCGGTCAGGTAATCCTGCGGCAGGTAGGACAGCGCATAGGACGGCACTTCTTCCATGACATGCAGCAAGGTCACCTTGCCGCCCTTGTTGACCAGCTTTTCCGCCAGGGCGATGGCCGCGGGCGAATCGCGGTCTTCTTCGTAGGACACGGGCACGAGTATGTGGTTGTACATTTCCAGACCTCCGGTTTGGTGATGCCCAGTCTGCCCCAAAGGGCCGCGCGCCGCCTTGATCCAGGTCAGTTGCTGCGACCGTCCGGCGCAGCGTTAACCCCCTGTTAACCAACCGACCCCAGTCTTGCGGCAGCTGAACGGAGGCGCCAACGGTGCGCTGCGCGCTGATCTTGTGCCTATGCCCGCAACTGGCGCTTGCCGGCGCCTGGCCGCGCGATGACGGCGGCGTGTTCGTGGCGGTTTCGGGCAACCCGGTGCTGACCGAGCTTGGCTCCGGACCGGTGCATTTCGATCCGTCCGTCTATCTCGAATACGGGCTGACCGACAAACTTACCCTTGGCCTTGACCTCCATACCTCGGACCAGACCTCGGTGCTGATCGCAACCGCCTTCGCGCGGCTGCCGCTGCCCCTGGGCGGCGGGGCGAACCGCTGGGCCGCGACCGCCTCGCTGGGCACACGGCAAAGAGAGGGGCACGAGCCCGATCCGCTGTTCGGGCTGGGGCTGTCCTGGGGCCGGGGGCTGGAGCGTGGCTGGATCGCGGCGGATGCGGGCGCGACGCTGTCGGTGACCTACATGACGGTCGAATCCAAGCTCGACATCACCTGGGGCCATCATTTCGGCGACCGGTTTTCCACCATCGTCCAGCTCCAGTCAGGCCTCGACGAATCCGGCAGCCCCTATGCCCGCATCCGGCCGACGCTGGCCTGGAAGGCCACGGACTGGTTGACCGTTGAGCTTGGCGCGGTGCAGGCGCTGACCGGCAGTCAGGTCGGCGGGCTCAGTGTCGCGAGCTGGTTCGAGTTCTGAGGCTGGCCTGCCCTAGAGACCGATGGCCTGCCGCACCCGCCCGCCGATCTGGCTGACCCAGCCAAACGGCGATGCCCGCGCCATGGCCGCCCTCTTGAAGGCCGCCGCCTTGGCCACCCCCTGCAGGGTGCTGCTTTCCCGGCGCACCGAGTGGCTGATGCCGCAGAACTGGTTGCAGCTGCGCATCCTGGCGCGGATATCTTCGGCGTTTTCCCAGAAGTCGCGCAGGTCGCCGACCTTGTCGAGCATCCGGCCCTCGAACTGCGACGAAAAGCACAGCCGCGCCATGCCGTAGTGGTTGACCATGATGTCGCGGTCATAGGCGTTGCAGATATGCTCTTCGGTCTTGGTCGCCGACCCCCAGCCGCGCTCGAGGTCCGCCGCGCCCTGCATCGAGCGGAAATACATGCGCACCTGCGATTTCCAGACCGGGTTGAGGCCAAGCCCGAAGCGGCTGTCGGCGGCCTCGATGCCCGCCATCACCACATCGGGGTCGACATGCACCTCGTCGGCGAAGAAGGCGTCGCTGGGCGCGTCATGCCCGAAAGAGGGCTGCAGGAAGTTCAGCTTGAGCGAATCGGCCCCGATATCGTTGAGCACCAGATCGTAGAATTGCTCGATCTGGTGCTGGTTCGACTTGAAGATCAGGCCCATGACGATGATCCGGGCCCTGGTCCCGGTCTGCGCATCGCGCGCCGCCACCAGCAGCCTGAGCGCCCGGACCGCCTTGTCAAACGCCCCCGCCACGCCGCGGGTCCGGTCATGCAGCGCCGCCTCGCAGGCGTTGAGCGAGATCGAGATCTCGTGCGGGCCCTCGCTGACCATGCGGCTGGCCATGCGCATGTCGCGGATGCGGGTGCCGTTGACCACCGACAGGGCCCGCAAACCGGCCCGGCGCGCATCGGCGCACATGGCGAAATATTCGTCCAGCGCCAGCATCGGCTCGCCACCGCAGATCACCAGCGCGCCATCGGGGCTGAGGCGCGCGAATTCCGCGACGATCTCGGATTTGCGCTGGCGACTCAGATAGTTGGCCTTGTCCGCGTCGTCCCGCTGCCAGAAATCGCAATGGGTGCAGCGCAGGTTGCAGGACTTGTTGGTCTCCATGAACAGAAACCGGGGAGGCAGCAACAAGGACATTTCATTCCGATCGGACCAACACTGCCAACATAGCCGCCCGTCACCGGTGCGCAATGCACATGCCGTCGCACGCGACCAATCTTGACACCGCCGCCGCAACGGCCCAAATAGCCGCGCAAGTGGGGTCGTAGCTCAGTTGGGAGAGCGCGTCGTTCGCAATGACGAGGTCAGGGGTTCGATCCCCCTCGGCTCCACCAATATCCCCCGGTTACAGCGCCTACTGCCCGGCGAGGTCAGCCGACTTCAAGCCGACTGCAATTGGCCCGAGTACCAATTCACCGTATCAACGGTAACGTCAGACACCATTCGTGAACAGTCGCTGGTGACCCATTCGATCACTTTGGCGGTGGCATCGCGGGAGAGTTCGTGACTAGCCACTCCAGCGCCCCATGGAGCCGCCCTTCAAGTGCCAGATGCAAATCGCACTTGCGCCCCAACGTGAGTTTGCACTTGTGCATTCGTGGTAATGGCTCGCAGTTTCCCAGCTCAGACTGTTGAAATGCTGGATCGCCAGCTGTGCGATGGCCGCTTTCTTTCGGTGGTCATTCGCTGGGTCCGCAGCGGTCAGGATTCACTGCCTTCCTGGCCACTTGAAACTTGTCGTGCCTTAAGTGCGTCAAAGTCGATTGACCTGACCCGGTCCGTGAACACCTTTCGCAGCTTTTGCATCTTGTCCCAGTACCAGGCGAAGTATTCCGGCCAACGCTCACGATCCATCGGATCTACGTCGCGCCAGATCATGTTGATTTCCCACGCCTTCGCGTTGTTGATCCTCAGCCAGCGCAAAGGCTCGCCAACCTCGGCCTCGATCTGCTCTTTCTCCGCGTCGAACTGATCAAAAGCCAGCTTTTCGGGATCAATGTTGCACACGATCGAAGCTGTGATCCAGTGATCACGGCCACCCGCGGTAACCTGCAGGATGAACCCGCTGCGTCCAATCCCAAACGTCCACCAGTAATCCTTCGAAGGGGTGCGCCGGACGAAGCTAGGGTCGACTTCTGTGAGGTAGTCTCCGAATGCCTCCCAGAACTCCATGTAGCGCAACTGTCGGTCGTTGGTTGCGCTCTCGTTGAGTTGTCGAGCGCGTTGGCTGACGTGGCGGCTCCACTCATTGGGCTTGGCGACGACGTGGAAGTGCGGCGCGGCAGGAGAGGACCCAATCTGGAACAGCTCAAGTTCAACTGCGAAAAACGAGAAGTCGTCCGGAGTGTGGACGTTCAGCCAATCGACCGCAGCGCGATGCTCTTCCCGAACTTTGGTCGAAACCCAGACTACTTTCACCGCCCCTTCGAGACCAGCAAGGTAGGTTATGATCTGACCAAGGTGGGTGTGGTCGGTCTGCTCCAATTGATTCTCGACGAGAATGTAGCCGTCACGGTCCCTGGCGACGATGTCTGCCGAAAAGCTACCCACCGCGCGTTCAGTCCCTTCGACTTCGGTGTCCATGAAATGCAGGGCCTCGGCCAATACAGAGAAGTTCTCTTCACGGGCAAGCCAAGGGGTAAAGGCTGTGGCTTCGTTGCCCCATGCGTCGCGGGGCGAAAGACGCTTGAGATGGTCCAAGGGTATACCGGTCATTCCGCCGCCTCCAGCACTGTCTCTTCACCGCTCAAGTCAATCTTTCCCGAGACCAGCCTGGACACCGTCACAACACTTTTCCAACATCGATGATGGGAAGGCATGAGACGGATTGCAAGCAAATGGTGCTGGTATCGGCCCCCTCACCCCTATCTCGTTGGCGCCTTGAAAATGGGTGCGAGGGGTTGAGACGAGAGACTATGGGACCTCGCCTCCACCAATATCCCCCGGTTACAGCGCCTACTGCCCGGCGAGGTCTGCCGGCAGCAGCGCTTGCGGGACGTTTTGCAGGCAGACCGGGCGCAGCCAGCGGCGGATCGACAGGGTTCCGACCGATGTGGCACCGAAGTTGGTCGAGGCCGGATAGGGCCCGCCATGGACCATCGAATCCGCCACTTCCACGCCGGTAGAAAAGCCGTTGGTCAGCACCCTGCCCGCCTTGCGCATCAGTGTGGGCATCAGGCGCTGGCCCAGCGCGGTATCTTCCGCATCCAGATGCAGCGTGCAGGTCAGTTGTCCGTGCAGCGAGCGGGCGAGCGCGGCCATTTCATCGGCGTCCTTCGCATGGACGATCAGGCCCAGCGGCCCGAACACCTCTTCGCCAAGCGCTTCGTTGGCAAGCCAGTCCTGGCCGGTGGTCGAATACAGGTAGGGCGTGGCGTTGCGCAGGTCGCAGGTGGTGGTCAGCACCTCGCGGACCCCCTTGCTCGCCGCGATGCGGTCGCGGCCGGCGCGATAGGCCTGGGCGATGCCGTCGGTCAGCATGGTCTGTGCCCCGACCTTGCCGACCTCGGCCTTGGCGGCGGCCTCGAACGCATCTGCGGCGTCGCCCGCGATGACAACGGCAACGCCCGGGTTGGTGCAGTACTGGCCCGCGCCCATGGTCAGCGAGCCCGCCCAGCCGGCGGCTACCGCCGCACCGCGCGCCCCGAGCGCGTGGGGCAGGATGAACATCGGGTTGACCGAGCCCAGCTCGCCAAAGAACGGGATCGGATCGGGCCGCGCGGCGCAGAGGTCAAACAGCGCCCGCCCGCCGCCCAGTGAGCCGGTAAAGCCCACGGCGCGGATCAGCGGATGTTGCACCAGCGCCTGCCCGACATCGCGCCGCCCCCCCTGGATCAGCGAGAATACCCCCGGATGCAGGTCGCAGCGGCGGATCGCCGCCAGCACCGCCTCGGCGACGATCTCGGCGGTGCCGGGATGCGCGGAATGGCCCTTGACCACCACCGGGCAACCGGCGGCAAGCGCGGAGGCGGTATCGCCACCGGCGGTCGAGAAGGCGAGCGGGAAGTTGGAGGCGCCAAACACCGCCACCGGCCCGATGGGCAGCTGCATCATCCGCAACTCCGGCCGAGGCAAGGGCTTGCGGTCCGGCAGCGCGGCATCGAAACGGCGGTCCAGATAGTCGCCCGCCTCGATATGGCGGGCAAACAGGCGCAGCTGGCCGGTGGTGCGCCCGCGCTCGCCCTCGAGCCGCGCAACCGGCAGGCCGGATTCCTGGGTGCCGATCTCGGTGATCTCGGCGGCGCGGGCCTCGATCTCGTCGGCGATGGCATCCAGAAACGCGGCCCGCGCGGCGCGGGTCAGGGCAGAGTAGCTCTCGAAGGCGGCCTCGGCGGCCCGCACGGCCTGATCGACCAGCGCCGGGGTTCCGACCCCGAAATCATGGGCCGGGCCATGCGCGGGTTCGCTCTGGAACTTGTTGTCCGAGGCGACCCAGTTGCCTGCGACCAGATGCTTGCCATGCGGTGTGAATGTCATTGCCTTACCCCGTTGCTGTCCTGCCATGCGGGCGCGCAACTGCGTGGCCCCGGCTCCGGCACCGCTTTTCGACCAGAATCCCGGCAAACTCAATGGCCGAAGCCGCAGCCTAGAACCCGGAGACCACGATGGCAAAGTATCCGGCGGCGATCAGCAGGCTCAGCGGGCCGTAATAGCGGCGGTCATAGGTGGCGAAGGGCTCCTGCGGCGCGATGCGGCGCCAGCGGCGGCCATAGGGCAGGAGGCCGCGCACCAGAAAGACCGCAAACGCAATCCACAGGCCGGCGTCACGGAACCATCCCGGCGGGACGAAGGGCATCGCCGCTGCCCAGATCAGGGCCACGGCGACCACCGAACAGGGGATGGGGCCGGGCATCCGGGTCACACCCTTGAGGCCGATGGCGGCACGCACCAGCGCGCTTTCCTCGCGGATGGGAAACCAGAAGCCGATCCCCCACAGGATATGAAGCAGCGCCAGGGCGAGCAGAACCAGCGCAAGCAGGATCGACAGCAAGGTCATCGGGGTTCGCCATATCTGGGTTGCCGGGACTGGCGCAGTTTCGGCCAGTCCCGGCCGGCGCGCAACCGGCTTTGTCGCCGGCGCAGGTCACGTCATCTGGAGCGGCGGGCGGCATGGCTGCCGCCGGCCCAGCAGGTCAACCCGATCAGGAAGCCGAAGTCATACCACAGCCCGGAATTGGGGTAGGCGTAGATGCGGACCTCGGAGTCGAAAAGCGAGATCAGGAACGACAGGGGCGCGATGGCGCCATCGAACAGCCCCCAGAAAAAGCCGCGCGCGCCGGGCTGGATCATCGGCTGGCCGGCACAGCCCGCCAAAAGCAGCAGCGCCGCCGCGCCAAGGCCGATCTTCAGGTTTCTGGTCATCTTTCCCCCTGTCCGTCCGGCGAGAATGGCCGGGCCCGACAAGTATGGACGCCAGACGAA
>CAUJIU010000142.1 GCA_963205075.1 Pseudomonadota bacterium
GTGCTGGCGCGCGACGTGGCGGCAGCGGCCGGCCGGGGCACGACGCTTTGCGGCCCGCACCGCACCTCGACCCCGGGCGGAGCGTTCATGTAGACCGCGTTGGCCCCAAGTTCCGGGCAGGCCGAGGCGCTGGCCAGCACCGGCGCTGCCGGCTCGGGCACATCGGGCATCGGCCGCGAGGCGGCGATCACCGGCTGGCCGGGCGTGGCGCAGACGATGGGCTCGCGGGTCGCGGCGTTGATGAAGGTCTGGCCGGTCGCGATGGTCCGCTCGCAGACCTCGGCCAGCGTCAGGCGCAGCACCGCGGGTGGGCTTGGCGCCACCACGGGCGCCGGAGGAACCGGCATGGGCGCAGCCATGGCCAGCGTCGGCGCTGCGGCGGGGCCGCAATCCAGCGGCAGACCGGTCGATTGCACGATGTATCCCGGCTGGACGCCCGTGGCGCCCTCGCAGATCTCGGCCCGCGTGACGGTGCGCACCGCGGGTTCGGGCGCGGCAATCACCGGCGGGGCCGGCATCGCCGCCGCCATGGCCAGCGGCGCGGCCGGGCCGCAATCGACCGGCTGGCCGGTTGCGCGGTTGATCAGCCCGGGCTGGACCCCGACACGGCCCTCGCAGGCCTCGGCCATGGTCAGGGTCGGGCGGGTATCTGCCGCAGGCGTCGGCGGGGGCGGCGCGGCGGCGAGGATGTTGGGGGCAGTGACCGCTGTGGGCGGGGCGACAGGCGCCGGCGCGGGCGCCTGTGCAAAGGTCGGCTGAAAGCCGCAAAGCAGCACCCGGTCGCGGGTCATGCGCGGGATCCAGATCACGTTGCCCGACAGGCCAGCGCGAATGAAGGCGCAGCCGTTGCTGTCGATATACTGGGTGCCGGTGTAACTGGCCGGCGGATACTCGGCCGGCTCACTGGAATAGGCCGCCTCTGCCGCCGAACCTATGGTCAGCATACCCGCAACAACCGCCGAAACGAACCGAGACGAAAACATTGAGCATCCCCCGCAGATACTGTTGCAGGATGCCCGACAATCAGCGGCAAGTAAAGCTCAGGAGGGGCCTATTTTGTGCCGAACATGCGGTCACCCGCATCCCCTAGCCCCGGAACAATATATCCATGGTCGTTGAGGTGATCGTCTACAGCCGCTGTGACGATCGGCACATCGGGATGCACTTCTTTCATATGCGCTATCCCTTCCGGAGCGGCCAGCAGGCACATGAAGCGGATATCGCGCGCGCCGGCCTGCTTGAGCAGATCGACCGCGGCGGCGGACGAATTGCCGGTTGCCAGCATCGGATCGACCACGATGGTGACGCGGTCCTCCATCTGGGTCGGAACCTTGAAGTAGTATTGCACCGGTTGCAGCGTCTCGGGGTCGCGGTAGAGGCCGACAAAGCCCACCCGCGCCGCCGGGATCAGCTCCAGTATCCCGTCCAGCAGCCCGTTGCCCGCCCGCAGGATCGAGATCAGCGCCAGCTTCTTGCCCTCGATCACCGGCGCGTCCATCTCGCAGAGCGGGGTTTCGATGCGCTTGGTGGTCATCGGCAATTCGCGCGTCACCTCGTAGGCCAGCAGGTGGCTGATCTCGCGCAGCAGCCGCCGGAAAGAGGCGGTGGATGTGTCCTTTTCCCGCATCAATGTCAGCTTGTGCTGAACCAGCGGGTGATCGACGATGGTCAGATGCGGGGTCATCTTGCAGCCTCCAGCCGTTTGGAAATGCGTTCGCGGGTGGCGTCGTCACAGAAAGCCGCCGCCAGCGCCACCTGGTTGAGATCATCGAAATCGGCTTCGGTCCAGCCGAAGGTTTTCGACAGCATGTTGAATTCGTCGGTCATCGTGGTCGAGAAGAACGGCGGGTCATCGGTCGAGATGGTGACCTTGACGCCCCGGTCGCGCAGGCGGGCGATGGGGTGGTCCTTCCAGCCCTTGACCGCGCCCAGCACCACGTTGGAGCCGGGGCAAACCTCCAGCACCACGCCATCCTCGGCGATGCGATCCACCAGCGCCAGATCGTGAATGGCGTTGATGCCGTGGCCGATGCGCGAGGGGCGCAGGTCGCGCAAGGTATCGGCCACCATGTCCGGCCCGCCCCATTCGCCGGCATGGCAGGTCAGCGCCAGCCCCGCCTCGCGCGCCATGTCGAAGCTGTAGGCGAAATCGCCGGGACGGCCCAGCATCTCGGCCCCGGCCATGCCGAAGCCGGTGATGAAATCGCCCATGGTTTCCACCGCACAGCGCGCGGCGGTCCGGGCCTGCTCGGGGCCTTGATGGCGGATGCAGGTGATGATGCCGCGCAGGGTGATGCCCATGGTCGCCTCGGCCTCGTCCGCAGCCTCGACCATCGCGGCCAGATACTCTTTCCACGCCGACACATCGCCGCCGCCGCAGAAATCCGGCGACAGGAAGGTCTCGGAATAGACCACGCCGTTGGCGGCGCTTTCTTCCAGCACCGCCAGCGTCAGGCGGCGGAAATCCTCAGGCCCCTGCAAGGTGGTGCAGGCGGCCTCGTAGACCTTCAGGAAATGGTCGAAATCGCGATAGGCATAGCCGCCGCGCTCGTCAAATATCTTGCCGATATCGATGTTCTTTTCCTGCGCCAGCCCGCGGATGAAGGCGGGCGGCGCCGCGCCTTCGAGGTGCAGGTGCAATTCGACCTTGGGAAAGTCCTTGAAACTCATATGAAACTCCGTCCGGGCCCGCGCGGGGCCACTCCCAGATGTGTGGCAATGCTGGCCGCCACATCGGTGAATGCGATATGCCCCAACGCCCGCGCGCCAAGACCACTGATCAGCACCGGCACGCATTCGCGCGTGTGATCGGTGCCGACCCAACTGGGGTCATTGCCGTGATCGGCGGTAACAATCAACAGGTCATCGTCGCGCAGACGCGGCAACAGCCCGGCCAACGCGGCGTCAAACCACTCCAGATGGCGGGCATAGCCCGAGATATCGCGCCGGTGCCCATATTCGCTGTCGAACTCGACGAAATTGGCAAATGTCAGCGAGCCCGGCTCGGCCGTATCCACCATGTCCGACAGATGCCCCATCAGCACCGCGTCGCGTCCCTTGCGCAGATCAGTGATGCCGCGCATCGAGAAGATGTCGCCGATCTTGCCGATGGCGTGGACGGGGCGGCCCGCCTCGTGCAGCCAGTCGCACAAGGTCGGCGCCGGCGGCGCGATGGCAAAGTCCTTGCGGTTGCCGGTGCGGGTAAATCCCCCGGCCTCGGTGCCGGTGAACGGCCGGGCGATCACCCGGCCCACCTTCATCGCATGCAGCATCGGCGCCACCGCCTTGCACATGGCCAGCAAGCGGTCGAGCCCGAAGGCCTCCTCATGCGCCGCGATCTGCAACACGCTGTCGGCGGAGGTGTAGCAGATCGGCCAGCCGCTGCGCAGATGCTCGGCCCCCAATTGCTCGATCACCGCCGTGCCCGAGGCATGGCAGTTGGCGAGGATGCCTTCGGTGCCTGCGGCCTTCGCCAGTGCGGCGGCCACCTCGGCGGGAAAGGCCGGATGGGTGTCGGGGAAGGTGTGCCACTCCCACGGCACCGGCACGCCGGCCAGTTCCCAATGGCCCGACGGCGTGTCCTTGCCGCGCGACTGCTCGACCGCGACCGCCCAGGCGCCGCGGGCCGGAGCGTCAAGGCCAACGCCGGTCAGCCCCGTCGCCGCCTCGACCGCCGCACCCAGCCCCCGCGCGGTCAGCGTCGGGAGGTGCAGCGGGCCGCTGCGCCCCTCCGTCGCCGCGCCCTCGGCACAGGCCCGCGCGATATGACCAACGGTGTTGGCCCCGGTATCGGGCACCGTGCCGTTGAAGAAGGTCGCGGCGTCGGGTGCGCCGCCGATGCCGACACTGTCGATGACCACGAGAAAGGCGCGCGCCATCAGCCGATCCTTTCGCGGATCAGCGGGCGGGTCTCGCCCTTTGCGCCGATGGTCATGGCCGCCTGCACGGCGCGCGCGGTTGCCTCGGCGCTGGCTTCGCTGCGCGCGTGGATCACCGCGATCGGATCGCCCCGGTTGACCCGCGTGCCCACCGGCGCCACGTCGGTCAGGCCGACCGCCGGGTCGATCCTGTCGGTCTCGACCCGGCGTCCGCCACCCATCGCCACCACGGCAAGGCCCAAGGCCTCGCCGTCAATGGCGCTGATCACGCCCGTCTGGCTTGCCACCACATCGCCCACGACCGGGGCCTTGGGCAGATGGGTATGCCAGTCTTCGGCCATGTCGGGCGGCCCGCCCAGTTCAGCCACCATGGCGGCGAAATGGGTCATGGCACGCCCCGACGAGATGGCCTCGGCCACCCTTTCCTCGGCCTCGCCTTCGGCCTCGCCGGCCAGCGCCAAGAGCCGCCCGCCCAGCGCCACGGTCAGGTCGTGCAGGCGGCGCGCGGCGGCAGGGTTGCCCGAAAGCACCTCCATGCAGATCGCCACTTCCAGCGCGTTGCCCAGCACCGGGGCCAGCGGCTCGTCCATGTCGGTGATCAGCGCGGCGGTCGGGCAGCCCGCGCCGTTGGCGGTGTTGACCAGCGAGGTCGCCAATGCGCGAGCCTCGTCCTCGGTCTTCATGAAGGCGCCCGAGCCGACCTTGACGTCCAGCACCAGCCCCTCCAGCCCGGCGGCGAGCTTCTTGGACAGGATCGAGGCGGTGATCAGGTCAACCGACTCGACCGTCGCGGTCACGTCGCGGATCGCGTAGAGGCGCTTGTCGGCCGGGGCGATGCGCCCGGTGGCGCCCACGATGGCGCAGCCGGTCTTGCGGGTCACGGCGCGCAGCTTTTCCTCGCTGATCTGGGCCACCACGCCGGGGATGGACTCCATCTTGTCGAGCGTGCCGCCGGTATGGCCGAGCCCGCGCCCCGAGATCATCGGCACGAACACGCCGCAGGCCGCCAGCGCCGGCGCCAGTATCAGCGACACGCAATCGCCCACCCCGCCGGTCGAATGCTTGTCGAGCACCGGGCCGGGCATGTCCCATTTCAGCACGTCGCCCGAATCGCGCATCGCCTCGGTCAGCCCGACGCGGCCCTCCTCGCCCAGCCCGTTGAGGCAGACCGCCATGGCGAATGCGCCCGCCTGCGCATCGCTGACCTGGCCATTGGCCAGCCCGGCCGCGAACCACTGCAACTCGTCCCGGCTCGGGGTCTTGCCGCGGCGCAACCGGGCGATGATGGCGCGCGCGTCCATCTCAGGCGCGCGCCATGTCTTCGGTCGAGAACCCGCCCGGCAGGAGCGCGCCGATGGTGGTCTGCTCGACCGCGCCATCGGTGGTTGCCAGCGTCACCGAGACCGAGGCCTCGCCGAATTCGGCCAGTTTCTGGCGGCAACCGCCGCAGGGCGGCACCGGGCGCGGGCAATCGGCAATGACCGCGACCTCGGTCAGCCTGGTCTCGCCGGCAGCCACCATCGCCGAGATCGCACCCGCCTCGGCACAGGTGCCTTCGGGATAGGCGGCGTTCTCGACGTTGCAGCCGACATAGACCTTGCCCGAGGCGGCGCGCACGGCAGCGCCCACCTTGAAGCGCGAATAGGGAGCATGGGCGTTTTCCCGCACCTTGCGGGCAGCATCGATCAGCGACATGGCAGCCTCACTTTTTTGACCAAGAGTTCAAAACTAGGGCGGTATGGCGGCCAAAGGCAAGGGCTCAGACGGGGGGCGCGGCAAAGGTGCCGGGCCGGGACCGGGGTGCCCTGCCGCGAACTGGCGGTCCTCGGTCGATTGCCCGGCCAGGGGATCATCCCGGGGCCCTCGCCGCCATCTGGCCGAACCGGCCCGGATCCTGCCGCGAGGCGGTGCTTGGCCGGCGCAATTCGGTCCCGACAGGTGCGGCAATCTGGATCATCCGCAGAGCCTCGCGCGGCCTCTGACAATTTGCAAGCGCACCGAAACCGTGTTTTATCGGCACGTCGGGTTCCTGCCGTGAATCCGGATGGTTTAATATTAAACCATATTTCCGAGAAGGACGCAGACATGGCCGAGACGCCCAAGGACAACACCCGCGAAACCCTGCGGCAGGCGGCACTGGACTACCATCGCTTTCCCAAGCCCGGCAAGCTGGAGATCCGCGCCACCAAGCCCATGGCCAACGGTCGCGATCTCAGCCGCGCCTATTCGCCCGGCGTGGCCGAGGCCTGTCTCGAGATCAGGGCCAATGCCGATGCGGCGCGCGACTACACCGCGCGCGGCAATCTGGTGGCGGTGGTCTCCAACGGCACGGCGGTGCTGGGCCTTGGCAATATCGGGGCGCTGGCCTCCAAGCCGGTGATGGAGGGCAAGGCGGTCCTGTTCAAGAAATTCGCCAATATCGACTGCTTCGATATCGAACTGAACGAGCCCGACCCCGAGAAACTCGCCGATATCGTCTGCGCGCTCGAACCCACCTTCGGCGCGATCAACCTTGAAGACATCAAGGCGCCCGACTGCTTCGTGGTCGAAAAGCTGTGCCGCGAGCGGATGAACATCCCGGTCTTTCACGACGACCAGCACGGCACCGCCATCGTCGTCGGCGCGGCGGCGACCAACGCGATCCTGGTCGCGGGCAAGAGCTTTGACCAGATCAAGGTGGTCTCGACCGGCGGCGGCGCGGCGGGCATCGCCTGCCTGAACATGCTGCTCAAGCTTGGCGTCAGGCGCGAGAATGTCTGGCTGTGTGACCTGCAGGGTCTGGTCTACCACGGCCGCGAGGCCGACATGACGCCGCAAAAGGCCGAATACGCCCAGGGCAGCAAGCCCGCCACCCTGAAAGACGTGATTGGCGGGGCTGATCTGTTTCTCGGCCTGTCGGGGCCCGGAGTGCTCACGCCCGAGATGGTGGCGCAGATGGCCCGGCAGCCGATCATCTTTGCGCTGGCCAACCCGAACCCGGAAATCAGCCCTGAGGAGGCCCGCGCCGTCGCCCCTGACGCGATCATCGCCACGGGCCGGTCGGACTATCCCAACCAGGTCAACAACGTCCTGTGCTTTCCCTTCATCTTTCGCGGCGCGCTCGATGTGGGCGCCACCGACATCAATGACGAGATGAAGATCGCCTGTATCGAAGGCATCGCCGCGCTGGCGCGCGCCACCACCAGCGCCGAGGCCGCTGCCGCCTATCGCGGCGAGCAGATGACCTTCGGGCCCGACTACCTGATCCCCAAGCCGTTCGACCCGCGCCTGATGGGCGTGGTGGCGCTGGCGGTTGCCAAGGCCGCAATGGCGACCGGGGTTGCGACGCGCCCGATCGAGGACCTGACCGCCTACAAGGCGCGGCTCGACGGCTCGGTGTTCCGCTCGGCGCTGATCATGCGCCCGATCTTCGAGGCCGCCCGCTCGGCCGGGCGCCGCATCGTCTTTGCCGAGGGCGAGGATGAACGGGTGTTGCGCGCCAGCCAGGCGGTCATGGAAGAAACCACCGAGATCCCGATCCTGATCGGCCGCCCGGAGGTGATCGAGGCCCGCTGCGAGCGCTTTGGCCTGCGCATCCGGCCCTTCAAGGACTTTCAGGTCGTCAACCCCGAGGACGATCCGCGCTATCGCGACTACTGGCAGACCTATCACGAATTGATGGCCCGTCAGGGGGTGACGCCCGATCTGGCCAAGGCGATCATGCGCACCAATTCCACCGCGATCGGCGCGGTGATGGTGCATCGCGACGAGGCGGATTCGTTGATCTGCGGCACGTTCGGGCAGTTCCTGTGGCACCTCAACTACGTCCAGCAGATCCTCGGGCGCGGCGGGCGGCATCCGGTCGCGGCGCTGTCGCTGATGATTCTCGAGGACGGGCCGCTGTTCATCGCCGATACGCAGGTGCATCCCGAGCCCAGCCCCGAGCAGATCGCCGAAACGGTGATCGGCTGCGCGCGCCATGTCCGCCGCTTCGGGATGGAGCCCAAGGTGGCGCTGTGTTCGCATTCGCAATTCGGCAATCTGGATTGCGATTCCGGGCGGCGGATGCGGGCGGCAATGGCAATTCTGGATTCCGCGCCGCGCGATTTCGTCTTCGAGGGCGAAATGCATGTCGATGCCGCGCTGGATGTCGATCTGCGCGAGCGCATCTTTCCCGATGCGCGGATGCAGGGGGCGGCCAATACGCTGGTCTTCGCCAATTCCGACGCGGCATCGGGGGTGCGCAACATCCTCAAGATGCGCGGCGGCGGGCTGGAGGTGGGGCCGATCCTGGTGGGCATGGGCAACCGCGCCCATATCGTGACGCCCTCGATCACCGCGCGCGGGCTTCTCAACATGTGCGCGCTGGCCGGGACCCCGGTCTCGGTCTACGGCTAGGGCTCAGACCGCCTGCGGCAGCGGGCGGCCTTCGGCCCAGGCAATGACGTTGTCCAGCGCCATGCGCCCCATCGCCTCGCGCGTCTCGGCGGTGGCGCTGCCCAGATGCGGCACGACCACGGTGTTTTCCATCTCGCGCAGGGCCAGCGGCACGTCAGGCTCGTTGACGAACACGTCAAGCCCGGCCGCGGCAATCTGCCCCGACCGCAGCGCCTCGATCAGCGCCGCCTCGTCCACCACCTCGCCGCGCGCGATGTTGACGAAGATCGCCGAGGGCTTCATGGCGCGGAACGCCGCGGCGTCGATCAGGTTGCGCGTCTGCGCGCCGCCCGGCACCGTCACCACCACGAAATCGACCGCGCCCAGCATCTCGGCCAGATCGGCGACCTGCCGCGCGGGGACGTCGACGGTCTTGGGCGAGCGGTTGTAGAACAGCACCGGCATCCCGAATCCGTGGTGGCAGCGCCTGGCCACCGCCTGCCCGATCCGGCCCATGCCGACGATGCCTACGGTCTTGCCCGAGACATGGGTGCCCATGATCCCGCCGGGACCCCAGCCCTTCCACTTGCCCGCCCGCACCATCCGCTCGCCCTCGCCGGTGCGCCGCGCGGCGGTCAGCAGGAGCGTCATGCCGATATCGGCCGTGGCATCGGTCAGCACGTCCGGCGTGTTGGAGACGGCCACACCTGCCGCCTTGGCGGCCGCAGCGTCGATATGGTTGTAGCCGACCCCGAAATTGGCCAGCACCTTGCAGCGCGGCGCACCGGCCCTGGCGAAGGCATCGGCGCTGAAGTCATCGCCCAGCGTCGGCAGGATCGCATCGTAGCTAGCGAGCGCCTCGGCGGCCTCGTCCAAGGTCATTCCCGCCCCGGTCTGGCGCACGGTCACGTCAAAGCGGGCCTTTGCATCGGCAATGACCGAAGGCGCGATGACGCGGGTAATCAGCAGTTTCTTCAATGCAGCCGTCCTCCTTCGGGGACCGCGAGGTCTGGCCGGATCAGCACGATCTCGCCGTTTTCATCGGGAAGCCCGAGCACCAGAACCTGCGACATGAACTTGCCGATCTGGCGGGGCGGAAAGTTGACGACCGCCAGCACCTGCTGACCCACCAGCGCCTCGGGCTGGTAATGCGCGGTGATCTGGGCCGAGCTTTGGCGGGTGCCGATCTCGGGCCCGAAGTCGATCCAGAGCTTGATGGCGGGTTTGCGCGCCTCGGGGAAAGGCTCGGCGCGCAGCACGCGGCCGACCCGGACATCGACTTTCAGGAAGTCGTCAAACGAGATCTCAGCCACGCGACAGCTCCTCTGAGCGGCGGGTTGCCGCCGCCACGGCCCGGCTCAACAGCGCCGGAAAACCGCGCTGCGCATCCATCAGCACTTCAAGCGCCGCCTGGGTGGTGCCGTTGGGCGAGGTGACGTTGACGCGCAATTGCGCCGGCTCCTCGTCGGCGGCCTCGGCCAGCGCACCGGCACCGGCGACGGTGGCCTTGGCAAGCCGCATCGCCATGTCCGGAGGCAGGCCCTGCTCGACCCCGGCGGCGGCCATGCATTCGATCAGGTGAAAGACGTAAGCCGGACCCGAGCCCGAAAGCCCGGTCACCGCGTCGATCTGCGCCTCGGACGTCAGGCGCAGGGTCTGGCCCACCGCGCCCAGCAGGCCCTCGGCCAGCCGCAAATGCGCCTCGGTCGCGCTGGCGTTGCCGATCAGCGCGGTGATGCCGCGCCCGATGGCGGCGGGCGTGTTGGGCATCGAGCGGATCACCGGCGTCCGGGCGCCCAGCATCGTCTCGTAGGTGGCAATCGGGGTGCCGGCGGCCACCGACAGGAACAGCGTCGCGCGGTTGCCCAGCGCCTCCAGTTCCGGCAGCGCCTGCGCCATCACCTGCGGCTTGACCGCGATCAGCACGATGGCCGGATCGGCGGGCAGTTCGGCGTTGAGGTTGAGGCCCTGCGCCCGGACCCAGTCCGACGGGTTGGGGTCGCGCACCCAGACCGACGCAGGTGCCATGCCCCCCTTGAGCCATCCCGCCAGCAGCGCCGAGCCCATCTTGCCGCAGCCCATCAGCACCAGCCCGCGGCGGGCGATATCGTCTTCGGTCATGCCGGTTCCCCCAGAGTCATGGGCAAGTGTTAGTTTGCGGAAGGCGGGGGTTCAAGCGCGGCCGGCGGTCAGGCGCGGCCATAGGCCTCGGCAATGGCGACCTTGATGGCGTCGGTCGGGGTGCGGTCGGCCCAGGTGACCAGCTGGATCGCCGGGTAGAAGCGCTCGCAGCACATGACGGCGGCGTTGATCATGGTGTCGATCTGCTCGGGGCTGGCCACCTGCCCGCCCGCCATCACCAGCCCGTAGCGATAGACCATCAGCTTCTGTTCGTTCCACCAGGTGAAGCCACCGGCCCAGCACAGGTCATTGGCATGGTTGAGCACCTCGTAGAGCGCCGGGATCCGCGCCTCGGGCGGCTCCATCTCGAAGGTGCAGATCAGCCGCAGGGTCTCGTCATAGGCGGACCAGGCGAGCGTCAGCGCATAGGTCCGCCACTGGCCGACGACCGACATCGCGATCTGGTCGTCGGCGATGCGGTCGAATTCCCAGTCATGATGTTCGGCTATGTGCTCGACGAGGTCGATGGGGTGAATGTCACCCTCATCAACGAATTGCTCGCTCAGTGCCATTGCTCGGCCTCATGTTCTTTGCGCTGGGATCTATAACCGCCCCAAGCGCTAGGTGCCTGCTCAAGGGAGGGTGGATGCCTGAACTCCCCTTACGAGATATGGTGGGACCAGCAAGCCCATGTGTAAAGCAGTTTCTTGGGGATAACCCGATGTAGATTCAAAATATTGCGTATCGGCGGCAGCGGTCCGCCGTGGTGGCGGGGCGCATCACCGCATGGCCGCCGAACCCGGCGGGGCCGCCGGCACTATCGCCGCCACTATCGCCGGCACTATCGCCGGCACCCCCATTGCCGCCGCCTGCCGCAGGCGGCAAGATGGCCGCATCAACGGGAGATCAACATGAATATCGACCTGCTCAAGCGGCTTTGCGAAATGCCCGGCGTGCCCGGCCACGAAGACCGCGTCCGCGACCTCATCACCGCGGAAATCAAGGACCTGTTCGACGAGGTGAAGACCGATCCGATGGGCTCGCTCCTGTGCAGGCGCGACGCGGGGGCCAAGGGCGCCCCGCGCGTCATGCTCTTGTGCCACATGGACGAGATCGGCTTTCTGGTCAGCCATATCACCGACAAGGGGTTTCTCTACCTGCAGCCGGTCGGCGGGTTTGACCCGCGCAACCTGTTCTCGCGCCGGGTGCTGGTATGCACCGACAAGGGCGACTTCAAGGGCGTGATGAATCCGGGCGGCAAGCCGATCCACATCTCGTCGGCCGAAGACCGCAAGAAGGTGCCCGAGGTTGCCGAGTTCTTTGTCGATCTGGGCATGGGCAAGAAGGCCGCCGATCTGGTTCAGGTGGGCGATTACGTGGTGATGGACGAGCCCTTTCTCGAAATGGGCGACAAGCTGGTGTCCAAGGCGCTGGACAACCGCATCGCCTGCTGGCTCGGCATCGAGGCGATCCGGGCGCTGGGCAAGAAGGACGGGCGCGGCGCCGAGATCCACGTGGCCTTCACCTGCCAGGAGGAGGTCGGCCTGCGCGGCGCCCGCACCGCGTCTTACGCGATCAAGCCCGATATCGGCCTCGGCATCGACGTGACGCTGGCCTGCGACACCCCCGGCGTGCCCGATCAGGACCAGACCACCCAGCAGGGCAAGGGCTTTGGCCTGCATGTGCGCGACAGTTCGTTCATCGCCGACAAGAAGCTGGTCGCCGAGATCGAGGCGCTGGCGAAGAAAAGGAAGATCCCCTACCAGCGCACCATGCTGGCCGCCGGCGGCCAGGACGGAGCCGCCGCGCAACAGGCCGCTGCCGGGGCCCGCGCGGTCGGGATCACCGTGGGCACCCGCTACATCCATACCGTGACCGAGATGGTCGAGAGGTCAGACCTCAAGGCCGCGCGCGACATTCTGGTGGCTTACCTGCAGGGGTTCTGAGCATGGCAGACAAGGTCAAGGGACCGGCCTCCTACTTTCCGTCGATCGAGCGGACATATGGGCGGCCGGTCTCGGACTGGCTGGCGCAGTTGGAGGCGCTGCCCGATCGGCGGCACATGGACTACGTCGCCTGGCTGAAGACCGAGCATGGCATGGGCCACGGCCATGCCAATGCCATCGTCGCCCATATGCTCGCCGCGCGAAAGCGGTCAGCCACGGGCAGCGGCGCCTGAGGACTTCGTAGGGCCGACAGTGCCGGCCCCGGGCCGGCCCCGGCCTGACCCCTGCAGGTCAGGAGTCCGCGCGGTCAGGCAAATGGCGCCGCCGTTTCGTCCGTCCCAAGGTTCCGAAGTGCAGGAGACCGGGCCGCGCTACTTCTTCTT
Organism: Pseudomonadota bacterium; assembly: GCA_963205075.1. GTDB lineage: Bacteria > Pseudomonadota > Alphaproteobacteria > Rhodobacterales > Rhodobacteraceae > KLAP22. Next base: position 12,685 of record CAUJIU010000142.1, read on the forward strand.
GGCGGCCGGTTTCCTTTCGCCTTCCAGCGCGTCGAGCCGGGCGGCAAGGGCCGCGTTTTCCTCGCGGGCTTTCTGGGCCATGGCGCGCACCGCGTCGAATTCCTCGCGGGTGACGAAGTCGCGGTCGGCCAGCCAGCGGTCCAGCATCGACTTCATGGCGTTGGATGCCTCGTCCCTGGCGCCCTGCGCCACGCCCATGGCATTGGTCATCAACTGGCTCAGATCGTCGAGAATCTTGTTGCGGGTCTGCATGGCGGCCTCCGGATATGCTGCAGCATATATGGGCCGGGCAGAGATGCGCCGCAAGGCTTGCTGCCGGTTGACTTCGCCTCGGCCAAGGACGAACAAAGGCCATGCAAACCGGACTCCCCTTTCCCGATATCTCGCCCGAGATCGTCTCGTTCACGCTATTGGGCATGACTTTCGCCCTGCGCTGGTACGCGATGGCCTATATCGTCGGCCTGCTGATCGGCTGGCGTCTTGCCGTGGCCGCGCTGCGCCGGGGCCATCTCTGGGCGGCCGGCAAATCGCCGATGGCGCCGCAACAGGCCGAAGACCTGCTCAGCTGGATCGTGATCGGGGTCATCGTCGGCGGACGGCTGGGTTATGTGCTGTTTTACAAGCCGATGCATTTCCTCGCCAATCCGCAAGAGATACCGGCGGTCTGGCAGGGCGGCATGTCGTTTCACGGCGGCTTTGTCGGAGTGGTGCTGGCGGTCTGGATCTGGTCGCGGCGCAGGGGCGTGGCGCTGCCCGCCATCGCCGACATGATCGCGCTGACCGCCACGCCCGCGATCCTGCTGGTGCGGGTCGCCAATTTCATCAATGCCGAGTTGTGGGGCCGCCCGACCACCCTGCCCTGGGGCGTGATCTTTCCGGGCGAGGCCGCGCAGGATTGCGGCAGCCTGCTGCCCACCCTCTGCGCGCGCCACCCCTCGCAGCTCTACGAGGCGCTGGCCGAGGGGCTGATCCTTGGCGGGCTCATCATGTGGCTGGCCTTCCGGCGCGGGGCGCTCAGGCGGTCCTGGCTGCTGTCGGGCATCTTCTTCACCGGCTACGGGCTGATCCGCTTCCTGCTCGAATTCGTGCGCCAGCCCGATGCGCAGTTCGTGTCGCCCGACAATCCTCTGGGGCTGGCGTTTCACCTTGGCGGCTGGGGCCTGACCATGGGCCAGACCCTGAGCCTGCCGATGATCCTGGTCGGGCTCTGGGTGGTCAGGCGCGCGCGCGCCCGGCCCGCATGACACCACTGGGCCGGATCATCGCCGACCGGATCCGGGCCAGCGGGCCACTGAGCCTTGCCGATTACATGGCCGATTGCCTGATGCATCCGCGCCATGGCTATTACGCCACCCGCGATCCCTTCGGCGCGGCCGGCGATTTCGTCACCGCGCCCGAGATCAGCCAGATGTTCGGCGAGCTGGTCGGCCTGTCGCTGGCGCAGAGCTGGCTGGACCAGGGCGCCCCCTCCGGCGTGGTTCTGGCCGAGCTTGGCCCGGGGCGCGGCACGCTGATGGCAGATGCGCTGCGCGCCACGCGCCGGGTGCCGGGGTTTCATGCGGCGCTTGAGGTGCATCTGGTCGAAACCTCGCCCAGCCTGCGCGCCGCCCAGGCCCAGCGGGTGCCGCAGGCCATCTGGCACGACACCGTGGCCGACCTGCCCGAGCGCCCGCTCTGGCTGGTGGCCAACGAATTCTTCGACGCCCTGCCCATCCGCCAGTTCGTGCGCGACGGCGATGGCTGGCGCGAGCGACTGGTGGCGCTGGCGGACGACCGGCTGGGCTTTGCCCTGTCTGACCGCGCGGTGCTGCCCGACCTCGGCCATCGTCTTGGCGATGTCCCGCAGGGCGCCATGGTCGAGACCTGCCCGGCGCTGGCGCCCATCGCCACCGACATCGCCCGCCGCATCGCCCGCCGGGGCGGCGCGGCGCTGGTGATCGACTACGGGCACTGGCGCTCGCAGGGCGACACGCTGCAGGCGTTGGAAAAGCACCGCGCCGTCGATCCGCTTGACCGCCCCGGCGAGGCCGATCTGACGGCGCATGTCGATTTCGAGGCGCTGGCAGGCGCCGCAAGCCCCGCGCAGACCAGCGCCATGACCAGCCAGGGCGCGTTTCTGGAGCGTCTCGGCATCACCGAGCGGGCCCGGATTCTGGCGCGCGGCCTGACTGGCGAAGGCTTGGCCGCGCATGTCGCCGCGCATCGGCGCTTGACCCACCCGGCGGAAATGGGCGACCTCTTCAAGGTGATCGGATTCGCCCCAAGGGGCGCAAAGCTGCCACCGGGAACGGAGCCATGACGCTCGACATCATCACCGCCGACAGTCTGCTGCCCCTGCGCCACGGGTTTTTTGCCCGGGCCGGCGGCGCGTCCTCGGGGGTGTTTGCCGGGCTCAACTGCGGCTATGGCAGCTCCGACCAGCACGAGGCCGTCGCGATCAACCGCGAAAGGGTGGCGCTGGCGATGGAGGTGCCCGTCGCCGCGCTGATCGGGGTCGAGCAGATCCATTCCGCCAATGTGGTCACCGTGACCGACCCGGCCGCCCCCCGCCCCAGGGCCGATGCCATGGTCACCGCCCTGCCCGGCGTGGCGCTTTCGGTCCTGACCGCCGATTGCCAGCCGGTGTTGCTGGCCGATGCCGAAGCGGGCGTGATCGGTGCCGCCCATGCCGGCTGGAAGGGCGCCATGGCCGGCGTGCTGGAAGCCACCGTCGACGCCATGGAAGCGCTTGGCGCCAGCCGCGCGGCGATCCGCGCGGTGATCGGCCCGACGATCAGCCAGCGCGCCTACGAGGTCGGGCCCGAGTTCTTTGACCTGTTCGAGGCCGAAGACAGCCGCAATGCCCGCTTCTTTGCCCAAGGCGCAGGTGACCGGCTGCTGTTCGACCTGCCCGCCTACGGGCTCTACCGGCTGCGCGAGGCGGGCATCGCGCAGGCCGAATGGACGCGTCACTGCACCTTTTCCGATCCGGCCCGGTTCTTCAGCTATCGGCGCAGCACCCATGCCCAGGAAGCCGATTATGGCCGCCTGATTGCGGCGATCCGGCTCTGAACGCCGCCCATTTCGCCCCCAAAGCGTCATGATTTGAACGGCCGATGGCCGGGTCCGGACCGGATATCCCGGCCCTAGCGCCTTGTTGCACAAGCACTTTGCCGGACTTTCGGCCATAGGTCCGCCCCGCCGGAGCGCGTCCGAAAATGCCCGCCTCTGGCCCAACTGCTGCCCCGAACCTCCGCGAGATTGGTGTCAACGCCGGTGCAAGCCGGAGACCACCAAGCCGAGCGAGGACGACCCCATGAAGACCGAAAAGCGCTGGATCGCCGCCACCATCAAGGAGGCCGCCGCCTGCAAGACCCGGATGCCGTGGGAACGCGGTCTGCGCCGTCAGGCCATGATCGCCCGCCGCAAGGCAAACGAGGCGCAACCGGTCCGGCACCGCGCCTCCGCCTGAACCATTACCTCCCCCGCGTGTTTGCCAACGAAACGCGCTACCTGATCGCCGCTTCGCCAGTCGAGGCGGCGTTTTTCCGTTTTGAATCAACATATAACGGCGAATCGGAATTGTGGCGGCCAGAGCTTTCGCCCGTCAACAATCCGGCCGCGCCCGCCCTATTGCCCACATTCTGGAACCACGGGGGCCGGATATTTGACAGCCTGGCAGGGCGCCCGGCAGAATTGCCTTATCTGTCGGTGGGGGCCGACTTTTGAGTGCAAGCCGAAAGGGTTTCGCATGCCTTTGCCCCTGCCAGGGTCACGCCAGAGCGCGGCCAGTTCCGATTCCGTGCAGCCGATCGATACGGCCCGCCACCGGCGCATGATGCGCAAATACGAGATTGCCTATCTCAGCAGCCGCTCGGACCTGGTCGAGGTCACCCGCCTCGCGCCCGCCGCACCGGCCTTCGAAGACAGCTTTTCGGCATTCGCCCGCGGCACCTTGCTGCAAACCGCGCGCGGTCCGGCGGCGGTCGAGGACCTGTTGCCGGGCGATACCGTCATCACCGCCGAGTTCGGCAGCCAGCCGATCCTGTGGCGCGGCTCGATGACCATCATCCCTGACTCCAGCCACCCGGGCACGACCATATCGTCGCTGGTGCGGCTGGCGCCCGATGCCATGGGCTTTGCGCGGCCGCAATCCGATCTGGTGCTCGGGCCCGCGGCGCGCATCTACCACCGCCATCCCGGCCTCAACCGCCTGATGGGCCAGCCGGGCGCGGTATTTCCGGTGCGCGATTTCATCGATGGCGTCAGCATCATCGAGGTGACGCCCGCCTCGCCGGTGCAGGTGTTTCACTTCGGGTTTTCGCAACACCACCGGATCACCGCCAACGGCATCGAGGTCGAGACCCAGCACCCCGGATCGGCCCATGCGCTTGGCCTGCGGGGCGAGATGCTGGCGCTCTATCTGGGGATGTTCCCGCATATGCCGGGAATGGAAGCCTTCGGGCGGCTCAACTACCCGCGCATGCGGATGTCCGATCTCGACCTGATCGACGTGGCCTGAGAACGGTTGCCTTGCAGGCCGCCGGGCGCTCAGGCGTCGCGGCGCAGACGCTCTTCGAGCACATCGAAGGGCACGCCCGGCTCGTCCTTGGCGCCGCGGATGACCAGGCTGGTCTTGACGCTGGCCACGTTGGGCGCGGCCGTCAGTTCTTCGGTCAGGAAGTTCTGGAAGGTGCGCAGGTCCGGCGCCACGCATTTGAGGATGAAATCCACCTCGCCATTGAGCATGTGACACTCGCGCACCAGCGGCCAGCTCTTGCAGCGGGCCTCGAAGGCCGACAGGTCCGCCTCGGCCTGATGCGCCAGCCCGACCATGGCAAAGACCTGCACCTCGAAGCCCAGTTCGCGCGGATTGACCACCGCGTGATAGCCGCGGATATAGCCCTGCTCTTCCAGCGTCCGCACCCGGCGCAGGCAGGGCGGCGCCGAAATGCCCACCCGGCGCGCCAGTTCGACATTGGTCATCCGCCCGTCGGCCTGCAATTCGGCCAATATCATCCGGTCGATTTCGTCGAGTTTGGTTCCCGGCATGCTCCGCCCCTGTAGGATTTCGCGAACACTACGCCAAGCAGCGCGTTCTCGCAATATTATTTCACGGACACGCAATTATCTTAACGAAACTGCCGCGCCTGCCCTGATGCTCAATTCGCCGCGTCTGGGGTTTCAACCCCTTATGCGGCGGCCTATATCGGAGCGGTAATGCAAAGGTAAAGGGGCCTGCCATGTCCGAATCCCGTCACACCAAGGTGCTCATCATCGGCTCGGGGCCTGCGGGCTACACCGCCGGGGTCTATGCCAGCCGCGCCATGCTCTCGCCGATCCTGGTGCAGGGGATCGAGCCGGGCGGGCAACTGACCACCACCACCGAGGTCGAGAACTGGCCCGGCGATACCGAGGTGCAGGGCCCGGAACTGATGGTGCGGATGGAGGCCCATGCCAAGGCGATGGGCTGCGAGGTGATCATGGACATCATCACCGATCTGGATATTTCCAGGCGCCCCTTCACCGCCAGGGGTGACAGCGGCACCACCTACACCGCCGATGCGGTCATCCTCGCCACCGGCGCCCGCGCCAAGTGGCTGGGCCTGCCGTCGGAGGAAAAGTTCATGGGCTTTGGCGTATCGGCCTGCGCCACCTGCGACGGGTTCTTCTATCGCGGGCAGGAGATCGTGGTGGTGGGCGGCGGCAACACCGCCGTCGAAGAAGCGCTGTTCCTGACCAACTTCGCCTCCAAGGTCACGCTGGTGCACCGGCGCGACGAGTTGCGCGCCGAGATGATCCTGCAGGAGCGGCTGCGCAATCACCCCAAGATCGAGACCCTGTGGTTCCATGAGGTCGAGGAGGTCGTCGGCACCGAGGCGCCGCTGGGTGTCGAGGGCGTCCGGGTGCGCCACGTCAAGACCGGCGAGGTGACCACGATCCCGGCCAAGGGCCTGTTCGTCGCCATAGGCCACGCCCCGGCCTCCGAGCTGGTCAGGGACTCGCTCGAGCTGCATCACGGCGGCTACGTCAAGGTGCAGCCCGGCTCGACCGCCACCTCCGTGCCCGGCGTGTTTGCCGCCGGCGACCTGACCGACCACATCTATCGTCAGGCCGTGACCAGCGCCGGGATGGGCTGCATGGCCGCGCTCGACGCCGAGCGCTGGCTGGCGGCGCAAGACTAGCGTCTAACCCCAGTAGTCGCGCACCTTGCGGCCATCGTCGGGCAGGTCGGACCAGCTGGTCAGCCCGTCGAAATGCTCGATGGGGATATCGGCCACCTCGCCGGGTTCGGCCAGTCGCAGGTTGACGGCGATCCGGCGCCGGCCCGAGCGGCCGGGCTCGACCGAGCGCCAGTAGCAGACGCAGCCGCAATCGGCGCAGAAGTGAAAGCCGATCGACTTCTCGCCCCACAGATAGGCGCGGGTTTCGCCGCTGACATGGATATCCACGTCCTGATGGCCATAGGCCCACAGCGTGGCGTAGCGGCGGCAGATCGTGCAGTTGCAGGCGGTCGCGCTGGGTGGGTCGTGGTCCACGCGCCAGCGAACCTTTCCGCAGTGGCAGGCTCCTTCGATCACGGTTGTTCCCCTTCCGCCGGGTGCTGTGCGGAGAATTGTCCACGCCATGCACAAAATCCACGACCATGGTCCGCTTTTTGCCGGATTGGTCAAGCTGGCTTGTGTTTGGCCGCGTTCAAGGGGTAAAGCCGCTGCAAACATCGGCTTACCCCCCCCCCGCCGGACGCAACGAGGCTATTTGATGACCAGCAGCAATCTTACCCCGATCCCTGAGCTTTACGTTTCGTATGACTCGGCCCAGAAGCTCAAGCATGAGGCGGGAAACCTGCCGAGCCATGACCTGACCCAGCGCCAGATCTGCGATCTGGAGCTGTTGATGAACGGCGCGTTCAACCCGCTCAAGGGGTTCCTGTCGCAAGCCGATTACGACAGCGTGGTCGAGACCATGCGCCTGAGCACCGGCGAGCTGTGGCCGATGCCGGTCACGCTCGACGTCTCCGAGAAATTCGCCGAAGGCGTTGAAATCGGCCAGGATATCGCGCTGCGCGACCAGGAGGGCGTGATCCTTGCCACCATGACGGTCACCGACAAATGGGTGCCCAACAAGTCCAACGAGGCCGCCAAGGTCTTTGGCGCCGATGACAGTGCCCATCCGACCGTCAACTACCTGCACAACACCGCCGGTCCGGTCTATCTTGGCGGGCCGATCACCGGCATCCAGCAGCCCGTGCACTACGATTTCAAGGGCCGCCGCGATACGCCGAACGAACTGCGCGCCTATTTCCGCAAGATGGGCTGGCGCCGGGTCGTGGCCTTCCAGACCCGCAACCCGCTGCATCGCGCGCACCAGGAACTGACCTTCCGCGCCGCGCGCGAGGCGCAGGCCAACCTCCTGATCCATCCGGTCGTCGGCATGACCAAGCCGGGCGACGTGGACCATTTCACCCGCGTGCGCTGCTACGAGGCGGTGCTGGACAAGTATCCGTCTTCCACCACGCATCTGTCGCTCCTGAACCTCGCCATGCGCATGGGCGGTCCGCGCGAGGCCCTGTGGCACGCCATCATCCGCAAGAACCACGGCCTGACCCATTTCATCGTCGGCCGCGACCATGCCGGCCCGGGCAAGAACAGCAAGGGCGAGAATTTCTACGGCCCCTATGACGCGCAGGAACTGGAGCGCAAGCATCAGGCCGAGATCGGCATCGAGATGGTCGATTTCCGGCAGATGGTCTATGTGCAGGAAAAGGCCCAGTATTTCCCCGTCGACGAGCTGCCCGAGGGGGCGACCGTGCTTGACATCTCGGGCACGGAACTGCGCCGCCGCCTGCGCGAGGGGCTCGACATCCCGGAATGGTTCTCGTTCCCAGAAGTGGTGAGCCAGCTGCGCCGCACCTCGCCCGAGCGGTCGAAACAGGGCTTCACCGTGTTCTTCACCGGGCTTTCCGGGTCGGGCAAATCCACCATTGCCAACGCGCTGATGGTCAAGCTGATGGAGATGGGCGGACGT
>CAUJIU010000143.1 GCA_963205075.1 Pseudomonadota bacterium
CAGGATCGCCAGCGCGGCCAGCGCGCCCTGCGCCCGCGCGGCCTCGGCCCCGGCGATTCCGCCTCCGTCACCGGCGACGAGAATGCCCTCGAGCGAGCTTTGTCCCCATTCGTCCAGCCTTGGACGCCAGGCGCCCTGGGCGGCATCATGAATGTGGTCGAGGCCCATGGACCGGGTCAGATGGCTCTGGGGCACGACCCCCAGATGGGTCAGCAGCACTGCGCAGTCCAGGTCGTGACGGCGCCCGCCAGCGGTAAAGCCGAAGCGGATGCGGCCATCCTGCGCGGCGGCGGCCCGAAACTCGCTTGCGCCGTGATAGCGCGCGATGCCGGCAGCCCGGATCTGGCGCAGGAGGCCCAGCCCCTTGACCAGCGTTGCGGCGCCGAACAGGGCGCGCGGCAGCCTTGGCGCGGCATGCCGCCAGTCGGCCGGCGTCTCGACCAGTGCGCGCGGCGGCGCGCCGGCGGCGATCATCTGCGCCGCCACCAGATAGAGCAGCGGCCCCGCCCCGGCGAGAACCGCATCATCGGCAACCATGGCCGACTGCTTCATCAGGATCTGCGCGGCACCTGCCGGCATCACGCCGGGCAGCGTCCAGCCCGCAAACGGCACCGGGCGCTCCTGGGCGCCGGTGGCGATCAGGATCTGCGCGGCCGGCATGGCCTGGCTCTGCCCGTCGCGCGACCAGAGCACTGCAGGCTGCGGATCGATGCGCCAGACGGTCGCGCGGCGCTGATGGGTGATCCCGGGATGATCCATCGCCCGCACCAGTTCGGCGCCCTTGCCGTAGTCGCGGCCCAGCCAGTCGCGCCCGGCTGCCCCGGTCACGTTGCGGTAGATCTGGCCCCCGGCGGCGCCCTGCTCGTCCAGGACCGTGACCTGCAAGCCGCCCTCAGCCGCGACCGCCGCCGCGGCCATGCCGGCGGGCCCGGCGCCGATGATGACCAGATCGGCAGTCATGACGCCGCCGCCGTCCGGCGCGCGCCCTGCTGGCGCTCGACGACCATGCCGTCGCGCACTTCGGTCATGCAGGCCTGCTGGTTCTGGCGGCCGTCGATGGTGACCAGGCAGTCGAAACAGACCCCCATCATGCAAAAGGGCGTGCGACCGGCGCCGCTGACCGGGGTGCTCCGCGTCGCCGCGCCGTCCTGCGCGAGCAGCGCCGCCGCGACGCTTTCGCCCGCCCGTGCCGTCAGCCAGCGCCCGTCGAGGCACAGGCGCATGGTGCGCGCGGCCGCGCCCGGAGCGTCACGAAACCGCGAATCGTTCTTCATCGAAGGCCTCCAGATCCGGGGCCGCCGGATCACCGTCGATCCATTCGGCCAGTCGTGTGGCATGCAGCGGCGCCAGCGTCACGCCGCTGTGGCAGGTGACCAGAAACGCGCCGGGGTGATCGACGGAGCGCTGGTAGATCGGATAGCCGTCCGGCGTCAGCACCCGCAGCGCCGCCCAGCTGCGCAGCACGTTGACCTCGGCCAGCCTTGGCCAGACCTGGATGGCGTGCCGCGCCAGGGCCGCCATCTGGCCGGTGGTTTCGCCATCGGTATCGGCCGCCGCCTTGGTGCCGCCGATCTGGATGCCGCCCTCGTCGACCTGCCGGATGGTGCTGGACAGGAACGGCAGGCGGTCGGCCAGCCGCTCGGTGATCAGCAGTTCGCCGCGTTGCGCCCGGATGGGGGCGCGAAATCCCAGTTGCGGGCCCAGCACGGCCGATCCCAGCCCGGCGCAGAGCACCACCCGGCGGCATTGCACCGCCCGGCCGTCGCGGCTCCGGATGCTGAAACCGCCGGCCGCAAGGCCCTGCACCGAGATCACGCCGGCCCCGGCGCTTGTCCTGACGCCGCTGGCCAGACAGGCCTTGCGCAGCGCCAGATGCAGGCGCAGCGGGTTCACATGGCCATCGCGCGGGCAGAAGGTCGCGCCCGCGACCTCGCGGCCGATACCCGGCAGGCGGTGCGCCAGATCGTCCGGGCCCAGCATCTCGAAGGCATGGCCCGCGCCAAGCGTTGCGGCCTGCCGGTGCAGGTCCTGCGCGAATTGCTCCAGCTCCGCGGGATCGGTGAAGAACTCGTAGCCGCCCTCCTGCCGCAGGGCCGGATCGACGCCGGAAAGCGCGGTCAGGCGGCTGGCAAAACCGGCCCAGGCGCCGACGGCCTCGTGCGACCAGCGGGCATAGGGCGCGTAGCCCGCGCCCTTGCCCTGAAGCCAGACCAGCCCGAAATTGCCCTGCGAGGCGCGCATGTCCCGGTCGGGGCCATCGAAGACCTGCACGTCATGGCCGCGCGCGGCCAGTCCGAGGGCCACGCATAGCCCGACGATGCCCCCGCCGATGACCGCTGTGCCTGGCTGCGCCGACATGACCTGCTCCCCCACGGCGCCGACAATGCCCGAGCCCCGGGCAGGTGTAAAACCGGAAGTTCGGCCCGCCCTTGCTGCGGACACACCGCCCGATCGGGGCGTGAAGCGCCATCCCGGCGAGGCGGGCCGGGTGCCGTCAGCCGCCCTCGTCCCAGACCGCGACATCGACCGGGCCAAGCCGCCGCTCGCCGATCAGGAAGCGCGCGGTCCTGGGCGCCGGAACCTCGGCAGCATCGGGGCCATAGTTGAAGGCAAAGCCGAGGTTGCCGCGCCGGGTGATCCGCAGATCGCCGAGATCATCCAGATGGTCGACCCCGGCCCAGGTCAGGGCGTCGGTCAGGATCCGGGCCAGCAGGTCCGGTTCGGGCAGGGTTGCCACATAGCGGCATTTGTCGTTGCCGATCAGCGCCGGGCTGGCCGCGCGCTGGCCGGCCTCGAAGGTCGCCAGCACCGCCTCGGGGCTGTCGACGGTCTCGCGCCACTTGCCGCCGGGCCGGGTGGCGTTGCCGTAGCGGACCGCCTCGCGGTGATAGGGCGGCAGGCTCTCGACCCGCGTCACCCTCAGGTCGATCAGCGGCGCCAGCGGCCCTCCCGCCAGACCGGCCGGGATCTGCATGTCGCGGGTCTTGGAGCCCGAGCGGGGGCCAAAGACCACCCTGGTCCGCGCGGCCTTGAGCCGCTGGATGAAGCCATCGTCCACGATCAGCAGATCGGGCGCGACCACCAGATCGTAGGGCGCGACATCGCTGTGCTGCCCGATGATGTCCACATCGACCCCGTGCCGGCGCAGCGCCGCGTACCAGTCGAGCGCGATATGCGCGGCGCGGTAGGTCGCGCCCTGCGGCAGGGACTGGCTCGCCCAGCGCGAGGCATAGTCCAGCACCAGCGCCACCCGCGCCGCCGGGCGCGGGCCGAGGGCGGGCAGCAGGTGCCGCTCGGCCGCCACCCGCTCGATCTCGCCATGGGCCTGGTCGGGGCGGTTGTCGGGCAGCATCAGCGCGGCATGGAACTGTTCTTGCGCGAAGGGCGCCTGACGCCAGCGGAAATAGCTGACCATCTCGACCCCGTGGGCATAGGCCAGCCAGGTCCAGAGCCGCACCATGCCATCGGCCGGGGCCTGGTTGTGGCTGGCCCAGTTGACCGGGCCGGGCTGCTGTTCCATCACCCAGACCCGGCCCTTGCCGACGGTGCGGTAAAGCTCGTGGTTGAACGCGGTCTGGTCGGGGTCGCCGACGCGCAGATAGCGCGCCTTGTCGGCCTCGGGCAGCCGCCCATGCACCAGACCGCCCAGCGGATAGACATCCCACGAGGCGATATCGAGATCCTGACCCAGTTCGTAATGATCGAAGGCGGTGTGCTGGTTCATGTAGTTGTGGGTGATCGGGCGTCCGGGCGACAGCGGCCGGATGACCTCGACCTGCGCCTTGTTGAAGGCGCGCACCTCATCGGAGGCAAAGCGCAGGTAATCGACCAGATGGGTCGGGCTGGGCTCTTCCACCAGGTTGTTGGGCAGTTCGATCTGGGCGAAATCGGCATAGGTCATGGCCCAGAAGCTGGTGCCCCAGGCGGTGTTGAGCGCGCCTATGCTGCCATAGCGGGCCTTCAGCCAGTCGCGAAAGGCGGCGCCGGCAGCATCGGAATAGGAGTGGATGGTATCGTGGTCGCCGTATTCGTTGTCGATCTGCCAGGCCTGCACATGCGGGTTGGCGCCATAGCGCTCGGCCACCGCGCGGCAGATCCGCGCCGCCTCGATCCGGTAGCGCGGCGAGGAAAAGCAGTAATGCCGCCGCGATCCGAACTTGCGGGTGATGCCCCGGTCATCGACCGGCAGGATCTCGGGATGGCGGTCCACCAGCCACCGTGGCGGCGCCGCCGTGGGGGTGGACATGATGACCTTCAGGCCCGCCTGCCCCAGGGTCTCGACCGCCCGGTCGAGCCAGCCCCAGTCGAACCGCCCGGCCTCGGGCTCGATCCGGGCCCAGGCGAATTCGGCGATCCGCACCCAGGACAGGCCAAGTGCCACCATGCGCGCCGCATCGCCCGCCCACAGGGTCTCGGGCCATTGCTCGGGGTAGTAACAGACGCCGAGATCGGGGCCTTGCAGCGCGGCGCTCATGCGGACAACTCCGGCGGCAGGGCGTGCAGGGCGCTGTCCAGCGCCGCGCAGAGCATTTCGGCCTCGGTGGCGCCGAACACCATCGGCGGCTTGAATTTCAGCACGTTGTCGAGCGGCCCGTCGGTCGAGGCCAGCACCCCGTGCTGGCGCAGGCGGTTGACGATCCAGCCCGCCGCCGCGGTGGCGGGGGCCAGCGTTTCGGGGTCGGTCACCAGCTCGACCCCCAGAAACAGCCCCTGCCCGCGCACATCGCCGATGACCGGATGCCGCCCGGCCATGTCGCGGAACCGGGCCAGCAGCGCCTCGCCGGTCTGCAGGGCGCGGGCCTGCAGGTCTTCGGTCTCGATCACGTCGAGCACCGCCATGCCCACGGCCATCGACACCGGATTGCCGCCGAAGGAGTTGAAATATTCCATGCCGTTGGCGAACCGCGCCGCCAGTTCCGGCGTGGTCACCACCGCCGCCAGCGGATGGCCGTTGCCGATCGGCTTGCCCATGACCACGATGTCGGGCGTGACCCCCTGCAGCTCGAAGCCCCAGAACGCCGATCCGACCCGGCCAAAGCCGCATTGCACCTCGTCGGCGATGCACAGGCCGCCCTCGGCGCGCACCGCCGCGTAGGCGGCGGCGAGATAGCCGTCAGGATAGATGACCTGACCGCCGACGCCCGAGATGCTTTCGGCGATGAAGGCCGCCGCGCCGGTGCCGGTCTTGGCCCGGATCTGCCGCAGACAGCGCGCCACATCGGCGGCATAAGCCCGCCCCGAGTCAACGCCGCGCCCCTTGTGCGGGCCGCGATAGGGGTCGGGGAATGCGGCGATCTCGACATGATCGGGCTGGGCGAAGCCGCCCTTGCGCTTGAACTTGTAGGGGCTGACCTCGACCATGCCGCCCGAATTGCCGTGATAGGCCCAGTCCAGCACCACGGTGGATTTCTTGCCCAAAGCGGTGCGGGCGATGCGCAGCGCCAGCTCGTTGGCCTCGGTGCCGGAATTGACGAAGAAGGCCACCCGCAGCGGCGCGGGCAGATGGGCGGTCAGCCGCTCGGAGAAGTCGATGATCAGGTGGTTGAGGTAACGGGTATTGGTGTTGAGCCTGGCGGCCTGACCGGCCAGCGCGGCCACCACATGCGGATGACAGTGGCCGACATGGGTGATGTTGTTGACCGCATCCACGAAGGCGCGCCCGGTATGGTCGATCAGGTAGGCGCCGCGCCCGCGCACGATCTTGAGCTTGTCGAGATAGGATACCGACAGCGAGGGCCCCAGCACCCGCGCCCGGTCGGCCAGCAATTGCGCGGGCGGGCGCGGATCGACGGCAAAGCTCTCGGGCGCGAGGCCGAGGATCAGGTTGGGGTCGATGCAGATATCGGACCAGACGTCCCACAGGCTGTCATGGCCGACCCCGAAGAAGTTGCCCTGATGCTGGCCCAGCATGTCGGTCATGATCTGGAAATGCAGATGCGGCGCCCAGCCGCCATTCTCGGACCAGTCGCCCAGATGCGCGATGACCTGGCCCCTCTCCACCTGCTGGCCGGGCTTCAGGAGCGAAGGCAGGCTCGCGCCCAGATGCCCGTAGAGCGTCCAGAACGGCACGCCGTCGGCCTCATGTTCGAGGATCAGCGTATGGCCGTAATCGAGCGGATCGGCGTTATAGGCCAGATAGGCGACCCGGCCGGCCAATGGCGCGTGAACCGGCGTGCCCCGGGGGGCGAATATGTCGATGCCGGTGTGGCGGGTGCGCCGCTCGGGGCTGGCGGCATCGGCGAACTGGTCGGTGGCATAGACGCTGCGGCGCTCGCCATAGGGTCCGAAACCGTAGAAGGCCAGTTCGGGAGGCAGGTTTTCCGGCCGGCGGGCGGCAAACCACGGATCAAATGCGCGGTCTGAAAAGGCCGGCATGTCGGCATGGGTGCCGTCGGT